>NZ_CAUBSM010000001.1:0-395973 GCF_958438645.1 uncultured Megamonas sp. | reverse complement strand
TTTTGTTCGCCTAACTCATGATTAAAATCACAAGTGTGCAGCTCACAATAATCAAGTGCTACTTGGTCATTACGGCTTCTAGCAGTGTGAAGACGACCGCCAGCTTCGCCGATTGCTTCAGTAAGACGTTTTTCAATATTCATATGAATATCTTCAAGGTCAACAGAAAAATCAAAATCACCTTGTTCGATTTTAGCTAAAATATTTTTTAAGCCAGAGATAATATTATTTTTATCTTCTTCAGTCAAAATACCAACTTTGCAAAGCATGGTAGCATGGGCTATGCTACCAGCTATATCTTCATGATACATGCGTTTGTCAAAGTTAATAGAAGCCTGAAATTCATTGATCATTTCATCTGTAGATTTGGCGAATCTACCGCCCCACATTTGTTCTGCCATTATTTTAAACCTGCTTTTTCTTTCATTAATGCACGAACTTTGAGTGGAAGACCAAAGAGGTTGATGAATCCAGTAGCATCTGCTTGGTTGTAAACATCGTCTTCTTCAAATGTTACGAATTCTTGGCTGTAGAGGGAGTATGGAGATTTTGCACCAGCTGGGCAAATATTGCCTTTATAAAGTTTAAGTTTAACAGTACCAGTAACTGTTTCTTGAGTTGCATCAACGAATGCTGCAAGAGCTTCACGAAGTTGGGAGAACCACATACCATCATAAACGAGTTCAGCGTATTTGATAGCAACTGTTTCTTTATAATGAAGAGTTTGACGGTCGAGGCAAAGATATTCAAGTTCTTGATGAGCAGCATATAAGATAGCTCCGCCTGGATTTTCATATACACCACGGGATTTCATACCAACAAGACGATTTTCTACGATATCTGTGATACCAACACCGTTTTTAGCACCGATTTCATTTAATTTTTCAAGGAGTGCAACAGGAGCAAGTTTTTCACCGTTTACAGCAACAGGAATACCTTTTTCAAAGTCAATTGTTACATATTCAGCTTCATCAGGAGCATTTTCTGGAGCTTTACTGATTAAATACATGCTGTTTTTTGGAGCATTCCAAGGATCTTCAAGGTCAGAACCTTCATGGCTTAAATGCCAGATATTTCTATCCATGGAGTAAGTTTTGTTTTCTGTAGCGATTGGAATACCATGTTTTTCAGCATAAGCAATTTCTTGTTCACGAGAACGAAGTTCCCATTCACGCCATGGAGCGATTAATTTGATATTTGGAGCAAGAGCTTTTACAGAAAGTTCGAAACGAACCTGGTCATTACCTTTACCAGTAGCACCATGAGCGATAGCATCAGCACCTTCAGCTTTTGCAATTTCAACAAGGCGTTTTGCGATAAGTGGACGAGCAAAGGAAGTACCTAAAAGGTATTTACCTTCATAAACAGCACTAGCTTTTAATGTTGGGAATACATAGTTTTCTACGAAGTCTTCAGTTAAATGTTCGATATAAACTTTAGAAGCACCGGATTTTAAAGCTTTATCATGAACAACATTTAATTCATCGCCCTGTCCGATATCAGCACAAACTGCGATAACTTCGCAACCATTATAGTTTTCTTTGAGCCATGGAATGATAACGGAAGTATCAAGACCGCCAGAGTAAGCAAGAACTACTTTTTTAATATTTTCCATTTAAATTACAACTCCTTAAATTTACGATTTTTAAATAGTCATATTATGTATGGCTATTAGATATATTAACAGATTTATCAGCCCATTAAAAGAGCCATGATTGCTTTTTGTGTATGAAGACGATTTTCGGCTTCATCAAAGATGACATTTGCATTTTTTTCAAGAACATCTTCAGCGATTTCTTCACCGCGATGAGCAGGAAGACAATGCATTACTACAGCACGTTTATCAGCTACGCTGAGAAGTTCGTTATTGATTTGATAATCTTTGAAGATTTTTACACGAGCATCGTGTTCAGCTTCTTGTCCCATACTTGCCCAAACGTCAGTATATAAAATATCTGCATCTTTAGCAGCTTCATATGGGTCATTTAAAATTTCAATATTGCTACCTGTTTTTGCGGCATCAAGTTTAGCATTTGCTACTACTTGAGCATTTGGTTCATAGCCTTTTGGACTAGCACTAGCAAAATTCATACCTACTTTAGCACAAGCATACATCAAGGAATGAGTCATATTATTGCCGTCACCAATATAAGCCATTTTCAAGCCTTTTAAATCTTTGCCTTTATGTTCTTGAGCTGTTAAAAGATCTGTCAAAGCTTGGCAAGGGTGAAGTAAGTCTGTGAGTGCATTGATAACAGGAATGCTAGCATATTGAGCAAATTCTTCAACTTTGTCATGACCGAAAGTACGGATCATTACACCGTCAAGATAACGAGAAAGAACGCGAGCAGTATCTTTGATTGGTTCGCCACGACCGATTTGAAGGTCACGGTTGGATAAGAATAATGCTTGTCCGCCTAATTGATACATACCAACTTCAAAGGAAACACGAGTACGAGTAGAAGATTTTTCAAAAATCATACCGAGAGTTTTTCCTTTTAAAAGATGGTGTTCAACGCCAGCTTTTTGTTTAGCTTTTAATTCATGAGCTAAATCTAAAATTTCCATTACTTCATCAGAAGTTAAATCATGTATAGATAATAAATCTTTGCCTTTTAGCATGAATATTTCCTCCTCGTTAAGTTTTAAGCGTATTTTGGTAATACTTTATCTAAAACAGAGATTAATTCGTCAACGTGAGCTTTAGTGATATTAAGTGGTGGTACAAAGCGAAGTACATTGCCAGCAGTGCAATTGATGATTGCACCATAGTCTAAGCATTCGTTTGCAATTTCACGGCCAGGACGAGTAAGTTCCATACCTAAAATTAAACCACGACCACGGACTTCTTTGATTAAATTTGGATATTTTGCTTTGTATGCTTCAAATTTAGATTGAAGATAAGCACCTATTTCTTTGGCATTTTCCATGAGATTGCCATCAATTAAGGCATCTAAAACAACGCAAGCTGCTGCACAAGCAAGTGGATTACCACCAAATGTGGAACCATGGTCTCCAGCATGGAAGGCACTAGCAACTTTGTCTGTTGCCATGAAAGCACCGATTGGCACACCGCCAGCGAGACCTTTTGCAAGTGTTACAATATCTGGTTTTACACCAAATTGTTGACAACCAAAGAATGTACCAGTACGGCCCATACCGCATTGAACTTCATCGAAGATTAAAACGGCATTGTACTTGTCACATAAAGCACGTACTTTTGGTAAATAATCTGGATCAGGGACATGAACGCCACCTTCACCTTGGATAGCTTCAAGCATTACAGCACAAGTTTTATCACTCATTTTTGCTTCGAGTGCTTGAATATCATTGTATGGCACATAGTCAAAACCAGCAGGTAATGGACCAAAGCCATGATGATAATGATCTTGACCTGTAGCAGTCAATGTGGCAATAGTACGTCCATGGAAACTATGAAGTGCAGATATTATTTGAATTTTTTCTGGATCAATATTAGTTGCATATTTACGAGCAAGTTTGATGGCACCTTCATTAGCTTCTGCACCGGAATTTCCAAAGAACACTTTATCCATGCCACTTAAATTTTTGAGTTTTTCTGCTGCTTCAACTTGAACTTCAGTGTAATAAAGATTGGAGCAGTGTATCATTTTTGCAGCTTGATGACTTATTGCTTCAACAAGTGGTTTGTAATTATGACCAACAACGTTTACTGCGATACCAGCTAAAAAGTCAATGTATTTTTTACCTTGTGTATCATAAACATATGGACCATCACCATGGTCTAAAACTATATTATAACGAGCAAAGACAGGTAAATAATCATTTTTGTCTTTAGCAAAAATTTCTTGATTAGTTAACATATAAATTCTCTCTCCTTCTATCGAATTAGCGAACTACTTCTGTACCAATACCTTGAGAAGTAAATAATTCGAGAATTAAAGAATGAGCTTCGCGACCATCAATGATACAAGCTTTGCCAGTACCGCTATCGAGAGCATGAAGACATGCTTCTACTTTTGGTATCATGCCACCGCCGATACTGCCATCATTGATGAGTTTTTTAGCTTCGCTTTGAGTGAGTGTAGAGATAAAGGAAGATTTATCTTCAAAATCACGATAAATTCCTTTAGTATCAGTTAAGAGTAAAAGTTTTTCAGCTTGAAGTGCACCAGCAACTTCAGCAGCTACATAATCAGCATTGATATTGAAAGATTCATCTGCATGACCTGCACCGATTGGAGCGATTACAGGAACATAATCATTATCTAGTAAATCATTGATTAAAGCTGTATTGATTTTTTCTACTTCACCAACATAACCGATATCTACTTGTTCAATAGCATCTGTACCATTATGTACTTCTGCTAATTTTTTATGAGCGATAATTAAATCTGAATCTTTACCACTTAAACCAACAGCACGAATACCAAGACGATTTAAACGATTTACGATTTCAGAATTGATTTTACCAGCAAGTACCATTTCAGCGATTTGCACAGTTTCTTTATCAGTAACGCGAAGACCGCTTACAAATTCAGTTACTTTGCCGAATTTTTTTAAGAAAGATGTGATATCAGGACCGCCACCATGAACGATTACAGGGCGAATACCAACATATTTCATAAGTACGATATCTTTCATTACTTGTTCTTTTAAAGTATCGTTTATCATGGCATTACCACCGTATTTGATAACGATGGTTTTGCCATAGAATTCTTGAATATATGGAAGGGCTTCTACTAGAATAGAAGCCTTATCTTCAGCGGAAAAATTATTTAAATTACTCATCAGGTGTGATACTCCCCATTGATTTTTACATATTCGTAAGAAAGGTCACAACTCCAAACTGTAGCATCTTCTTGTCCCATATTTAATTCAATATCGATAACGATATCTTTTTCTTTCATAACATGAGTGAGAGCTTTTTCATCATAAGTTGCACCAGTACCATTAGCAAAAATAGTAATGCCACCGAATTTTACAACAGTTTTTTCAGGAACCATATCTGCACCAGAGTAACCAACAGCACAGATTACACGTCCCCAGTTAGGGTCTTCACCGAAGAATGCAGTTTTTACAAGTGGAGAATTAGCAATTGCCATACCTACAGTTTTAGCATCAGCAAAAGATTTTGCACCTTTTACATTGATTGTTAAGAATTTGCTAGCACCTTCACCATCAGCTGCAATTTGTTTTGCAAGTTCTGTGCAAAGCATCATGAGTTTATCAAAGAAGATTTGATAATCAGCGTTTTCTTCTGTGATTTTTGCATTATTTGCTTCGCCGTTAGCGAGTACGATTACCATATCATTTGTACTCATATCACCATCAACGGAAATCATGTTGAAGGATTTTTCTACGCAACCAGACACAGCTTTTTGTAAAAGTGGTTGATCAATTGCGATATCTGTTGTGATATAGCAAAGCATTGTAGCCATATTAGGACGGATCATACCAGAACCTTTAGCAATAGCACCCATGCGAACAGTTTTACCAGATAATTCGAATTCGCAAGTTACGCATTTGCTATGAGTATCAGTAGTGATAATAGCTCTACCAGCATCATCACTTCCAGTTGTAGATAAATGAGCTACAGCATCTTTGATACCAGTTTCAAGTTTATCCATTGGTAAATTAACACCGATAACACCAGTGGAACCAACGATTACATCATCAGCATTAACACCGAGTTCATCAGCTGCGATTTGTGCCATTTTATGAGCATCATCTAAGCCTTGTTGACCTGTGCAAGCGTTAGCACAGCCAGCATTAGCTACGATTGCATGAGCAGTTCCTGTAGCAACTACTTCTTTGGATACGTAAACAGGAGCAGCAGCTACTTTATTTTGAGTGAATGTTCCTGCTACAGCTGCTTTAGTTTTTGTATAAATAACAGCAACATCTAAGTTACCGCTTTTTTTTATGCCAGCTTTAACACCCGCTGCTGTAAAACCTTTAGCGAATGTTACGCCTTGAGTATCTTTCTTTATCATAAATATACCTCCGAATTGTCATGGATAGATTGGAGTAAAATCTAAACCAGTTTTTTCATCAAAACCGCAAGCAATATTGAAGTTTTGAATAGCCTGTCCTGCGGCACCTTTTACTAAATTATCGATAGCGGAAAGGACGATTATGCGACCAGTTCTAAGGTCGATATGCCAACCAATATCGCAAAAATTAGAACCGCGAACTTCTTTTGTAGATGGATAAGCACCACGACCTAGCAGGCGAATGAAGAATTCATTGCCATACATATCAGTATATGCTTTATCAATCATTTCAGGAGTTACCCATTGTTTAATATTTGCATAACAAGTACTTAAAATACCTCTAGACATTGGTACTAAATGAGGTGTGAAATTCAAAGTAACTTTACGATGACATAAATGACCTAAAGCTTGTTCGATTTCAGGTGTATGACGATGTGTAGCTACGCCATAAGCTTTGAAATTATCATAAAGCTCAGGATAATGTGTCATTTGTTTAGCTGAGCGACCAGAACCGGATGTACCAGATTTAGCATCAATGATAATAGTATTTGGTTCGATAAATTCATTTTTTACAAGTGGTGCTAAAGCTAAGATACTAGCTGTAGTATAGCAACCAGCATTGCCGATAATTTTAGCATTTTTAATATCTTCGCGATAAAGTTCAGCTAGACCATAAACGCGAGGTGCGTCTTTATGTGTATGAGCTACTTTATACCATGCTTCATAGATATCTGTATCATCAAAACGGTAATCTGCACCTAAATCAATAATACGAACATTGGTATTGGCTAAAGCTTTACCTACTTCCATAGCATGACCATGAGGAAGACCTATAAATACAAAATCGCTATCATTAGCAATAGTATCCATATCTTTCATACTGATTAATTCTTGGTCATATAATCCTCGTAAGTGAGGATATACTTCAGAAATTTTTTTACCAGTATAGCTTTCTGAGGTGATATGTACTACTTGGACTTGGGGATGATTGTACAGTAAACGTAAAAGTTCTGCACCAGCATAGCCAGTAGCACCGATAATACTTACTCTAATCATGATATCCTCCATTGAAAAAATTAGATCCTAACACTTCAAATTATAAAGAAATAGATAGTGTTAACATGTAAATAAATTATAACACAAAATAGAAAAAACGCTAATCAAATAAGGTGGTTATAATTATACATCCTAATCGCATAAAATTTCAATAGTTTTTTTGAAAAAAATAATAAAAAAATGGTATATATAGACTAAAAGAATATATATACCATAAATTAATATTTATAAACTATGTTTATTTTTGTGCTTGAAGGCTTAATGTACGGAAGAATTTATGCATAAACATGGAATAATTTTCTAAATTATCATCTTCGGTATCGCCGCCAATTATTTGATAGGAACAAATCCAGTGATTATCTTTAGCATCATATACATCAGCAAACATAACTACACGGCTATCATTAGCAAATGTGAAAATTACATAAGCATCAGCGTAATTTTTGATATTATCTTTATAAATACTTAGTGCTTCACGATTAGATAAAGTAGTGATATCAGTGCCTGTAGTAGCTTTTATATTTTGAATTACATCTTTATCAGATAGTAAAGTGTATGTAACTTCATCTTCTTTAGCCACTTTAAAAATAACGTCTGTCAACATATCAGGAGTGATTAATTCAGGGGCATTTTCTAATTTAGCTTTGCGTTCAATGCTCAAAGCAGAAGGTTTATAATTTGGTGTATAAATAGCCAATGTATGAATATTTTTTAAGTTATAGTCTTCATCCATCATAGTGATTTTTTCATTAGCTGCAAATGCTGTAGATATACTAAAGAGCATGATTGCTAACAATGAAAATATAGTAATTAGTTTTTTCATGAAAAAACCTCCTAAATAAAATTTAATTAATAAATAATATTCGTTTAAAAATTTTTTATTCCTGCTAAAAAAGGCTCCAAATTAGAGATTTTATTTGGAGCCTTTCTATTTTATTTTAAGAAACCATTTATAATTTGATTTTCAGCTTCTTTTTCAGTTAAGCCTAAACTCATTAATTTTATTAATTGTTCTCCTGCAATTTTACCGATAGCTGCTTCATGAATTAAATTTGATTCAGGGTGATTTGCTTTGATTTCAGGAATTGCAGAGATTGTAGCATCATCCATGATGATGGCATCGCATTCAGAGTGACCATGGCATTTATTATTGCCGTAGATTTTTGCTATAAAAATCTGTTTGGATTTTTCTTGTGCTACAGCTCGAGAGATGATATTAGAGTGAGAATTTTCACCATCTAAATTTACTTCAAAATCACTTTCAGCATATTGATTTCCATGAGTTAAAAGTTTTTCTTTGACTATTAAAGTAGAATTTTTACCGACAGTTCCTTTAGTAATTCTCTTAGTAGAGTTAATGCCACGAATTTGAGTGGTTTCCATTTCCATATAGGAATTTTCATCCATTTCAACAATTGTTGTAGGGTTCATGATGCGTTTACCATCACCATCGCCAGAACCATAATGTTTTTCTAAATATTTTACTTTAGAGTTTTTACCTATATAAAAAGCATGAATACCATCATGTTCAGAGTCTGCATTGCCACAGTTATGGATACCACAGCCAGCGACAATGGTCACATCACAATCATCGCCGATGAAAAAGTCATTATATACTAATTCATTGACGCCAGATTTATCCATGATAACAGGAATGTAGCAAACTTCTTTTTTTGTTCCTGGAGCAATGCGGATATCAATGCCATCTTTATCTTCTTTTTTAGTTATAGTTATATTTTTACTAGAAGCTCTATCAACAGCTTTACTATTTAAACGGATATTATAAGCACCTTGTGGTTTATCTTTAATACCAGCTACTTTTTCTAATAAATCTTTTTCTAGATTATCTAACATGAGGAGTCCTCCTATTTTTTATAGAAATCACAAACACCAGCAACTTCCATGAGCTGAGGCATGATTTCTTCTTTTGTACCAATTTGTTTAATAGAACCATTGGCGATTAATACAATTTGGTCAGCTATATTTAAGATACGTTCTTGGTGAGAGATGATCATAATTGATTGTTGTTGTTCATGTAATTTTTCAAAAACACTGATGAGTTTTTGGAAACTCCATAAATCAATGCCAGCTTCTGGTTCATCAAAAACAGCCAATTTTGTTTGTTTTCGGGCCAAAATAGTAGCGATTTCAATGCGTTTGATTTCGCCACCAGATAGAGATGTATCTACTTCACGATTTACATAATCAGCAGCACAAAGACCAACTTCAGATAAATATGTGCAAGCACCACTTGTGGATAATTTTTCACCAGCAGCCAAGCTGAGTAAATCTTTAACACCGATACCTTTAAAGCGGACTGGTTGCTGGAACGCAAAACTGATGCCAGCATTAGCACGTTTAGTAATGTCCCAATCAGTGATATCTTCTCCATTAAATAAGATTTTACCACTGGTAGGTTTTTCAATGCCCATGATTATTTTGGCTAAAGTGGATTTACCACCGCCGTTTGGGCCAGTGATTACTGTAAATTTTTTATCATCAATAACTAAATTGATATCTTTAAGAATTTGTTTAGTTTTATTTCCATCATCAACAGAAAATGATAGATTTTTTAATTCTAACATTAATCTAACTCCAATCTAATATATTTATGTAATTTATATATATTAAATACATAATATATGATACCTATTATACAATTTTTATTATATATTAGCAAAAGTAATTTAAATTAAAATCTTTTTTTGTTGGTAATCTATTATAAAAAAATGAAATAGTTTTTTAGTTTATTAAAAATACAGTAGTTTTAATAAAAAAATAAGATTTTATTAAAGTTTTTGGAGAGAAAAAGATATCCTTAATTAATATATATAAGTGTGATGATTATGGGCAAAAACAACTTTTTTTAAGTTTTTTTTAATTTTTTTCAAAAAAGGGGTTTACAAATGGATTATCTTATGATAACATTATTACCTGTCAGCACGGTGCTGACAAACGAAAGCGAGAAACGCTGGTGTAGCTCAATTGGCAGAGCAGCTGACTTGTAATCAGCAGGTTGGGGGTTCGATTCCTCTCGCCAGCTCCATATTCTTTACCAAATCGCGGGGTGGAGCAGTTGGTAGCTCGTCGGGCTCATAACCCGAAGGCCAGAGGTTCAAGTCCTCTCCCCGCAACCAAAGCCGATTCTGCTGGTGTAGCTCAGTCGGTAGAGCGTATCCTTGGTAAGGATAAGGTCACCGGTTCAATCCCGGTCATCAGCTCCAAAAAAATATAATATGGCGGCGTAGCTCAGTTGGCTAGAGCATGCGGTTCATACCCGCAGTGTCCGGAGTTCGAATCTCTGCGCCGCCACCAATCAAAACAACAACCCCTTAATTGGGGCTTTATTTATGTTGGTAGGTTTGAATATCTCGTTTAAATATTCAATAAGAAATGATAATATTTTCAGTGTCAGGCGTTTTTGGTAGTTCAATTTCGCCTGAAGTCGTGTTATTTATTTGACACATGTTTTTAATTGTGATAAATTATATAGGCGACGTTTATAAGACGAACGAATATTATACTAAATGATGTAAAGAGGGGTGCATGAGATGCGCAATGCTGTTACTTTAGCCTGCACTGAATGCAAACAGCGCAACTATCAGACTAATAAAAACAAAAAAAATAATCCTGATAGAATTGAAATGAAAAAGTATTGCAAATTCTGTAAAAAACATACTTTACACAGAGAAACAAAATAAGGTTTTCCTTTGTAGTAGTGTGAGGAAGTGAAAAAATGGCACAGAATGAAAATACTCCAGTAAATCAGGAAAAATCCGGAATAATAGGATTCTTATCTGGTGTAAAAACAGAGTTAAAAAAAGTTGTTTGGCCTACTCGCAGAGAACTTGTCTCTTATACAGGAGTAGTTTTCGTTGCGGTGGCATTTGTTTGTGCTTTAATTTGGATATGTGATACTGTTTTTGCCCGTATATTTGATCTCATTTTACGTTAAATACAGGAGGTGGAGATGTCTTGTCCCTTGACATGGAATTAGAAAAGATGGAACTAGGAAAAAAATGGTATGTAATCCATACATATTCTGGTTATGAAAATAAAGTAAAACTTAATCTTGAAAGAAAAATCCACTCCATGGGTATGGAAGACAAAATCTTCAATGTAATCGTGCCTGTAGAAAAAGAGACTGAAAAGAAAAATGGCAAAGAAAAAGTAGTAGAAAGAAAAATTTTTCCAGGTTATGTCTTACTTGAAATGATAGTGGATGAACGTTCTTGGTATATTGTAAGAAATACACCAGGTGTTACAGGATTTGTTGGTTCAAATACAAAACCTGTTCCATTAACAGATGAAGAAGCAAATAGAATTTTAAAAGCAATGGGTATGGATAAACCAGCAGAACTTGATATTGAAGTGGGTGACCAAGTAAATATTACTTCTGGTGCTTTTGAAAATTTTGTTGCAACTATAACAGAAATTGATTATAGTAAGAGTAAGATTAAAGGCGTTGTTGATATGTTTGGTCGTGAAACTGTTATTGAAGCAGATTTCGATCAGATAGAAAAAATATAAATCAGCAAATTTAAATATAACATATAGTTATATTCCATAATCCTAAGGAGGTGTAAATAACAATGGCAAAAAAAGTTGTTAAACTTGTAAAATTGCAAGTTCTCGCTGGTAAAGCTACTCCTGCTCCTCCAGTTGGTCCTGCTTTAGGTCAGGCTGGTGTAAATATCATGGCTTTCGTTAAAGAATTCAACGAAAGAACTGCTAAACAGGGCGGTTTAATTATCCCAGTAGAAATTACAGTTTTTGAAGATAGATCCTTTACTTTTGTTACAAAAACTCCACCAGCAGCTGTATTATTAAAGAAAGCAGCTGGCATTGAAAAAGCATCTGGTGAACCTAATAAAAAGAAAGTGGCTAAATTACCACGTGCTGAAGCAATGAAAATTGCAGAAAGCAAAATGCAAGACCTTAATGCTGCAGATATTGAAGCTGCAACTCGCATGATCGAAGGTACTGCACGCAGCATGGGTATCGAAATCGTTGACTAATTTTATTAGTTGAGATAAGATACTTGACTGTGGGAGGCTTATACCGTTAAAACCACAAAGGAGAGAATTTTATAATGGCTAAATTTGGTAAAAAATACCAGGACGCAGCTAAATTAGTTGAAGCTGGTAAAGCATATGATTTAGTAGAAGCAATTGAAGTAGTTAAAAAAACTGCTACTGCTAAATTTGATGAAAGCGTTGATGTAGCTGTTCGTTTAGGTGTTAATCCTAAATATGCTGATCAACAAGTTCGCGGTGCTGTTGTATTACCACATGGCACTGGTAAATCTAAAAAAGTATTAGTTTTTGCTAAAGGCGATAAAGTTGCTGAAGCACAAGCTGCTGGAGCTGACTATGTTGGTTCCGATGAATTCGTTGCAAAAATTAAAGAGGGCTGGTGTGACTTTGATGTTACAGTAGCTACTCCTGATATGATGGGTGTTGTAGGTCGTTTAGGTAAAATCCTCGGTCCTCGTGGCTTAATGCCAAACCCTAAACTTGGTACTGTTACAATGGATTTAACAAAAGCTGTTAATGAAATTAAAGCAGGTAAAGTTGAATATAGAACAGATAAAGCTGGTAACGTACATGTGCCAATCGGTAAAGTTTCTTTCGATAACGAAAAACTCGTTGAAAACTTACAGACACTTCTTGACACATTAGTAAAAGTTAAACCAGCAGCAGCAAAAGGTCAATACATGCGTAACATCACAGTTAGCACAACTATGGGCCCAGCTGTTACTGTAACTACAAACTTCAAAGCTTCTAAAGCTGAATAATTTAATATTCATTTAGTAAAGCGACTTAAGACAGCAGGTGTTGCAATTTATTTTGCGACATAATATAGCCTGCCGAGGTCAGATACTTGGCAAGGCATGAAAACTTTGCGGTCTCTGGTCCTCACTAGAGACCGTTTTTTGGTTTCGTAATAAATATCCTTATTTGAGAGGGGGTGTCATGAAAAATGGCAAACATTCGTCCAGAAAAACAGGCCGCAGTTGCAGGTCTTAAAGAACAACTTAGCTCTGCAAAAGGTGCTGTATTAACAGGTTATAAAGGTTTAACTGTAGCTCAAGATATGAAACTTCGTGCTAAACTTCGTGAAGCAGGTGTTACTTATCATGTTGTAAAAAACACAATGGTTCGTATTGCTGCTAATGAAATTGGCTTAGAAGGTTTAGATCCAGTTCTTAACGGTACTACTGCTCTTGCAGTATCCGCTGATGATGCTGTAGCTCCAGCTAAAGTTATTTATGAATTCATCAAAGAAAATAAACTTGAAAACACAGAAGTTTTAACTATTAAAGCTGGTCTTGTTGAAGGTAAAATTATCAATGTTGAAGAAGTTAAAGCTTTGGCATCCCTACCATCCCGCGAAGTTCTCATCGCAAAAATTCTTGGAAGTATGCAAGCTCCTATCTCTGGTGTTGTCAACGTACTTCAGGGTACTATTCGCAACGCAGTATATGTGCTTGATGCAATTCGTGCTCAGAAAGAATCTGCATAAGCAGACTCTCTCTATATAAATAATATAAAAATAAAATGAAATTAATGTTTTAAATTTGGAGGAATATAAAAATGACTAAAGAAGAAATTATGCAAGCCATTGAAGAAATGACTGTTCTTGAATTATCCGAACTTGTAAAAGCTATGGAAGAAAAATTTGGTGTTAGTGCTGCTGCTCCTGTAGCTGTAGCTGCTGCTCCAGCTGCTGGTGCTGCTGCTGCTGAAGAAAAAACTGAATTCGATGTTGTTTTAGCTTCCGCTGGCGACAAAAAAATCAACGTAATCAAAGTTGTTCGTGAAGTAACTGGCCTTGGCTTAAAAGAAGCTAAAGCTTTAGTTGATGGTGCTCCTGCTCCTGTAAAAGAAGGCGTTTCTAAAGAAGATGCTGAAGCATTAAAAGCTAAATTAGAAGAAGCTGGTGCAACTGTAGAACTTAAATAATTTTATTTAAGTAAAGTTGATAAGCTATTAAAGGACACTGGATATTATCCGGTGTCCTTTTTGTGCTTTTTATGATGAATTTAGATGAAAAAATAAAATCTTTCTATCAAAAACAAGTGTCTAATGTAAAAGGTATGTAAATAAAAATATTTTCTTAAAATTTAATAAATTAGAAAGTGAGATAGCATGAGGCCTTTATTTATAAGGGTTTTTACGGCTTTTATATTTATATATGATACGCCAGGAACCGTGTAAATAAAAATACTTATAAAATATGTGTTGACAATACTTTTTAATGATGATAATATTAATGAGTGCCTGAAATCTGTCAGTTAGTATTTAGGAGTGATAAAATGACAGTTACACTAAAAAATGCTAAACGCGTTATTGGCATAAAACAAGTTACTAAAGCGGTGAAAAACGATTTAGCGAAATGTGTTTACATAGCAGATGACGCAGATGATAGAGTTTTAAGCCCTTTAAAAGAGCTTTGTATGACCAAGAATGTTAAAATGGTTTTTGGAAATACAATGGCTGAATTAGGTAAGTCCTGTAATATTGAAGTAGGTGCTGCTGCGGTAGCATTACTTTAAGGGATACCGTTAACTAAGCTGAAAATCTTACAGCAAGTAAGATTTCTTAATCTAAAATATCCGAAATAAGGATAGGGCTTTGAAGCCTTTGGAAATTTAAGGAAGGAGGTGCATGTATGCCTACAATAAATCAGTTGATTCGTAAAAGCAGACAGAGCATGCAGGAAAAATCTACAGCACCGGCATTAAAAAATTGCCCGCAGAAACGTGGTGTTTGCACAAGAGTATATACTACTACTCCTAAAAAACCAAACTCCGCATTGCGTAAAGTTGCCCGTGTTCGTTTAACGAATAGTATTGAAGTAACAGCTTATATCCCTGGTATTGGTCACAATCTTCAGGAACATAGTGTTGTTTTAATTAGAGGCGGTCGTGTAAAAGACTTACCAGGTGTGCGTTATCACATCATTCGTGGTTCTTTGGATACTGCTGGTGTTCAAAACCGTGAACAAGGAAGATCTAAATACGGTGCAAAACGTCCTAAGAAAAAATAATTACTTAAAACATTGAAGACTATGACAAGGAGGGGTAGTAATGCCAAGAAAAGGTTCCGTACCTAAAAGAGATGTATTACCAGATCCGGTGTACAAATCCAAGGTTGTAACTAAATTCATAAATAAAGTTATGCTTTCCGGTAAAAAAGGTGTTGCTGAGAAAGTTGTATATGATGCATTTGACATTATAAAAGAAAAAACTGGTAAAGACCCAATGGAAGTTTTTGAAACTGCATTGAAAAATGTTATGCCAGTATTAGAAGTTCGTGCACGCCGTGTTGGTGGTGCTAACTACCAAGTTCCTGTAGAAGTTCGTCAGGACCGTCGTATGACACTTGGTATTCGTTGGATTGTTAACTATGCTAGACTTCGTGGTGAAAAAACTATGAACGAACGTCTTTCCGGCGAATTAATGGATGCTGCTAACAACACTGGTGCAGCAATTAAGAAAAAAGAAGATACTCATAAAATGGCTGAAGCTAATAAAGCATTTGCTCATTATCGTTGGTAATTTTAAAGTATCTTTTGTATAATATAAGGAGCGATGAGTAAGTGGCAAGAGCGTTTTCCCTTGAAAAAACTCGTAACATTGGTATTATAGCACATATTGATGCTGGTAAAACCACTACTACAGAGCGTATTCTGTTCTACACAGGTATACTTCATAAAATGGGTGAAGTTCATGAAGGTGGAGCAACAATGGACTGGATGGCACAGGAAAAAGAAAGAGGTATTACAATTACTTCTGCTGCAACAACTTGCCATTGGAAAAACCATCGTATCAACATCATTGATACACCAGGCCACGTGGATTTCACAGTTGAAGTAGAACGCTCTCTTAAAGTACTTGATGGTGCTGTTACAGTATTATCCGCAAAAAGCGGTGTTGAACCTCAGTCTGAAACAGTTTGGCGTCAAGCTGAAAGATATCATGTACCTCGTATGGTATACGTTAACAAAATGGATATCGTAGGTGCTGATTATTATAATGTTCTCAAAATGATGGTTGAACGTCTTAACGCACATCCAGTTGCTATTCAGATTCCAATCGGATCTGAAGATACATTCCAAGGTCTTATTGACTTAATTAAAATGAAAGCTGTAATCTACGAAGAAGATTATACAAAAGAACCTGAATCCGTAGAAATTCCAGCTGAATATAAAGAAAAAGCTGAAGAATATCGTCAGAAAATGCTTGATTCTGTTGCTGAAACAGATGATGAATTAATGATGAAATATCTTGAAGGCGAAGAACTTACTGAAGAAGAAATTAAAGCAGCAATTCGTAAAGCTACAATTGCTTGTGAAATTTGTCCAGTAGTTTGCGGTTCTTCCTACAAAGATAAAGGTATTCAGCCTATGCTTGATGCTGTTGTTGACTATATGCCAGCTCCAGTTGATATTCCAGCAATAAAAGGTATTAATCCAGAAACAAATGAAGAAGACCATCGTGATTCTAGCGATGAAGAACCATTCGCAGCGTTAGCATTCAAAATCATGGCTGACCCATTTGTTGGTAAACTTGCATTCTTCCGTGTATACTCCGGTACATTAAATGCTGGTTCTTATGTATATAACTCTACAAAAGGCAAAAAAGAACGTATCGGCCGTATCTTACAGATGCATGCAAACAACCGTAAAGAAATTGAAGTTGTTTATAGCGGTGATATCGCTGCTGCTGTAGGTCTTAAAGATACTACAACTGGTGATACACTTTGCGATGAAAATCATCCAATTGTTCTCGAATCTATGGAATTCCCAGACCCAGTTATTTCTGTAGCTGTAGAACCAAAAACTAAAGCTGACCAGGAAAAAATGGGTATTGCTCTTCAGAAATTAGCAGAAGAAGATCCTACATTCCGTGTAAGAACTGATGCTGAAACTGGACAGACAATCATCTCTGGTATGGGTGAATTACATCTCGATATTATCGTAGACCGTATGAGCCGTGAATTTAAAGTAGATTGTAAAGTAGGTAAACCACAGGTTGCTTACCGTGAAACAATTCGCAAAACAGTTAAATCTGAAGGTAAATTCGTTCGTCAGTCCGGTGGTAAAGGTCAATATGGTCATTGCTGGCTTGAACTTATTCCACAGGATCCAGGTGAAGGTTTCTCCTTCGAAAGTAAAATCGTTGGTGGTGCTATTCCTAAAGAATACATCGGACCAATCGAAAATGGTATCAAAGAAGCTATGGAAAACGGTGTTGTTGCTGGTTATCCAATGGTTGATATCAAAGCTGTCGTTTATGATGGTTCTTATCATGAAGTTGACTCCTCAGAAATGGCCTTCAAAGTTGCAGGTTCTATGGCATTCAAAGCTGGTGCTTTAAAAGCAAATCCAGTATTATTAGAACCATATGTAAAAGTTGAAGTTACTGTTCCTGAAGAATATATGGGCGATGTAATTGGTGACTTAAACTCCCGTCGTGGTCGTATCGAAGGTATGGAACCACGTAATGGCGTACAAGTAATCAACGCATTTGTTCCACTTTCTGAAATGTTCGGTTATGCAACCGACTTACGCTCTAAAACACAGGGTCGTGGGAACTACTCCATGGAAGTTTCTTACTATGATGAAGTTCCTAAAAATATATCTGATGCTATTGTCGCTAAATCAAAAGGCGAATAATAAAGGAGGAAATTAATTAAATGGCTAAACAGAAGTTTGAAAGAACTAAACCACATGTAAACATTGGTACAATCGGTCACGTTGACCATGGTAAAACTACTTTAACTGCTGCTATCACTAAAGTTTTATCTGAAAAAGGTATGGCTCAGTTCGAAGATTACAGCATGATTGATAAAGCTCCAGAAGAACGTGAACGTGGTATTACAATCAACACTGCACACGTTGAATATGAAACTGATAAAAGACATTATGCTCACGTAGACTGCCCAGGCCATGCTGACTATGTTAAAAACATGATCACTGGTGCTGCTCAGATGGACGGTGCTATCCTCGTTGTTAGTGCTGCTGATGGCCCTATGCCTCAGACTCGTGAACACATCCTTCTTGCTCGTCAGGTTGGTGTTCCAGCTATCGTTGTATTCCTCAACAAAGCTGACCAGGTTGATGATCCTGAACTTCTCGAACTCGTTGAAATGGAAGTTCGTGAACTTCTCTCCAGCTATGACTTCCCAGGTGATGATATCCCTGTAGTAACTGGTTCCGCTCTTCAAGCTCTTGAAGGTGACGAAGAAGCTAAAAAGAAAATCCTTGAATTAATGGATGCTGTTGATGATTATATCCCAACTCCAACTCGTGACACTGATAAACCATTCTTAATGCCAGTTGAAGACGTATTCACAATCACTGGTCGTGGTACAGTTGCTACTGGCCGTGTAGAACGTGGTGAACTCAAACTTGGTGACACTGTTGAAATCGTTGGTCTTTCCGAAGAAAAGAAATCCACTACTGTAACTGGTATCGAAATGTTCCGCAAAATGCTTGATAGCGCTGTTGCTGGTGACAACATCGGTGCATTACTTCGTGGTGTAGACCGTAAAGAAATTGAACGTGGTCAAGTACTTGCTAAACCTGGTACTATTCATCCACACAAAAAATTCAAAGCTCAGGTTTACGTTCTTACTAAAGAAGAAGGTGGACGTCATACTCCATTCTTCTCCAACTATCGTCCACAGTTCTATTTCCGTACTACTGACGTTACTGGTGTTGTAACTCTTCCAGAAGGTACAGAAATGGTTATGCCTGGCGATAACATTGAAATGTCTATCGAACTTATCACTCCAATCGCTATTGAAAAAGGTCTTCGCTTCGCTATTCGTGAAGGTGGCCATACAGTAGGCGCTGGTCGTGTAATCGAAATCGACGAATAATTTTAAGCTTAAGAGCTTATTACTTTTAATAATTAATTTGTATAAGGGCGGCATTTTGCTGCCCTTATATAAAGTTCTTTTAAAATGCGATGACGCGGCAGATTGCTTGCATAAGGCAAGGGAACTGGCGTGGAGAAATTGTCCGGGTCAAGAATCTGGGCGACAAGGAGGAAAATAATTTGGCTAAACAGCAGAAAATCAGAATTCGTTTAAAAGCATATGATCACAAAGCACTTGATCAGAGCTCCGTTAAAATTGTTGAAACAGCTAAAAGAACAGGTGCAATGGTATCTGGTCCTATTCCATTGCCTACCGAAAAAAATATTTTTACAATTTTAAGATCTCCACATGTTAATAAAGACTCCCGTGAACAGTTCGAAATGAGAACTCACAAACGTCTTATTGACATTTTAGAACCAACATCTAAAACTGTTGACGCTTTAATGCGTTTAGATTTGCCAGCAGGTGTGGATATCGAAATTAAATTGTAAGAGGAGGTGGCAATAGATGGCAAAAGTAATTTTAGGTAAAAAACTTGGCATGACTCAAATCTTTACTGAAGAAGGTAAAGTAGTTCCTGTTACAGTTGTAGAATCCGGTAAAAATGTTGTTCTTCAGAGCAAAACTGTTGAAACTGATGGCTATAATGCTGTTCAGATTGGCTTTGGAACAGTTAAAGAAAAAAATGTAACTAAACCAATGAAAGGCCATTTCGCAAAAGCTGGCGTTGAACCAGTAAAATTCATTCGCGAATTACGCCTTGCAGATGTTCCTGAATATAAGGCTGGTGACTCCATCAGCGTTGACATATTTGGTGCCGGTGATTTAGTTGATGTTACTGGTACTTCCAAAGGTAAAGGTTTTGCCGGCGGTATTAAACGTCATAACTTTGCTAGAGGTCCTATGGGTCACGGTTCTAAATCTCATCGTGAACCAGGTTCTACAGGTGCTATGATTTCTGGTCATGGTGGACGTGTACTAAAAGGTAAAAAATTACCAGGCCGTATGGGTGGCGCTAAAGTTACAGTTCAGCGTTTAAGCGTTGTACGTGTTGATGCAGACCGTAACCTTATTTTAATCAAAGGTGCTATTCCTGGTGCTAAAAATAGCTTTGTTGTTATTAAAGATACAGTTAAACCTAAGAAATAATAATTGGAAGGAGGATATGCTATATTATGCCTAAAGTAGCAGTTTATACAGTTGCCGGCCAGCAGATCGGTGATATCGAATTAAATGAAAGCGTATTTGGCGTTGAAGTTAACGAAGGCCTTGTTCATCAGGCTGTAGTAATGCAGTTGGCAGCTCAGCGTTTAGGAACGCATGCAACAAAAACTAGAGGTTTAGTACGCGGTGGCGGTCGTAAACCTTGGAAACAAAAAGGTACAGGTCGTGCTCGTAGCGGAAGCACCCGTTCCCCACTTTGGGTAGGCGGTGGTACAATCTTTGGTCCATCTCCTCGTTCCTATGCATTCAGAATGCCTCGTAAACAGCGTCGTTTAGCTATTAAATGCGCTTTAACAGATAAAGTAAACAATGGTGATTTCATTGTATTAGAAAGCTTAGATTTCGCAGCTCCTAAAACAAAAGAAGTTGTAAAAATGATGAGCGATTTCAACGTTGCAGAGAAAGCTCTTATCGTTACTGCTGATGTAGTAGAAAACGTAGAGAAATCTTCTCGCAATATCCCTGGTGTAAAAGCTATCAGTTCTTGCGGATTAAATGTATATGATATCTTAAATCATAACAAACTCTTCATTACTAAAGATGCTATTACACGTATTGAGGAGGTATTAGCATAATGGAAGCTAGAGATATCATTATCAGACCGCTTGTTACAGAAATGACAACTGAATTGATGGAAGAAGGCAAATACGTATTTGTAGTTGCTAAAGAAGCTAACAAAATTGAAATTGCCAAAGCAGTATCTACAATTTTCAATGTAAAAGTTGAATCTGTAAATACAGTTAACGTTCTTGGTAAAGTAAAACGTATGGGCCGTAATCTTGGCAAACGTTCTGACTATAAAAAAGCAATCGTAAAACTTGCAGCTGGAGAAACTATCGAGTTCTTCCAAGCTTAAGTAAAAAGATAAAAAAAGGAGGTTAATTAAGTGGCAATAAAGAGTTTTAAACCTTATTCTGCAGGTAGAAGATTTATGACTGTTTCTTCTTTCGAAGAAATTACAGCTAAAAAACCTGAGAAATCCTTGGTTGAAAGTCTTAAAAAGAACGGTGGTCGTAACTTCCAGGGCCGTTTAACAGTAAGACATCAAGGCGGCGGACACAAACGTTTATATCGTATAATCGATTTCAAACGTAATAAAGATGGTGTTCCAGCACGCGTTGCTACTATAGAATATGATCCAAACCGTAGCGCTCGTATCGCACTTCTTAACTATTTCGATGGTGAGAAACGTTACATCTTAGCTCCAGATGGATTAAAAGTTGGTGACCAGATCGTATCCGGTCCAGAAGCAGATATTAAAGTAGGTAATGCATTACCACTTGCTAATATTCCACTTGGTACATTAGTACACAACATTGAAATGAAAATCGGTAAAGGCGGCCAGATGGTTCGTTCCGCTGGTGCAGCTGCTCAGCTCATGGCTAAAGAAGGCAACTATGCTCTCTTACGTATGCCATCCGGTGAAATCCGTAAAATTCATATCAACTGCCGTGCAACAATCGGTCAGATTGGTAACTTAGAACATGAAAACCTCACAATTGGTAAAGCAGGTCGTAACCGTTGGTTAGGCGTTCGTCCTGAAAACCGTGGTGTTGCGATGAACCCTAATGACCATCCACATGGTGGTGGGGAAGGCCGTAGCCCAGTTGGACGTAAACATCCTGTTACTAAATGGGGTAAATGTGCTATGGGTGCTAAAACTCGCCGTAAAAAAGCATCTGATAAACTTATCGTTAAACGTCGTGCAAAACGTCGTAAATAATAAATTTGTGAATAAGGTAGCTTAACTGATTACCTTATTCTAAAATGAAAGGAGGACATATTTTGTCAAGATCAGTAAAAAAAGGACCTTACGTTGCTGAAAGCCTCGAAAAGAAAATTGATGCTTTAAATGCAGCTAATGACAAAAAAGTTGTTAAAACTTGGTCCCGCAGTTCGACAATCCTTCCTACATTTGTAGGCCATACAATTGCAGTTCATGATGGTCGCAAACATGTACCTGTATATGTTACAGAAGACATGGTTGGTCATAAACTTGGTGAATTTGCACCAACAAGAACATACAAAGGCCATGCTGGCGAAGAAAGACGTACATCTTTAAGATAATTGTTGAAAGGAGGAACAACTGTGGAAGCTAAAGCAGTAGCAAAATATATCCGTATTTCTCCGCGTAAAGTACGTATTGTTATGAATCTTATTCGTGGCAAAAACGTAGCTGACGCGTTTGCAATATTAAAATTCACACCTAAAGCAGGTGCTGATGTAATTAATAAAGTTTTAAAATCAGCAGTAGCAAATGCTGAAAATAATTTTGATATGAATCCTGATAACCTCTATGTGGCTACAGCATTCGTTGATCAGGGACCTACCCTTAAACGTATTCACCCACGTTCCCGTGGACAGGCATTCAAAATCTTAAAACGTACATCTCATGTTACGATCGTAGTTAAAGAAAAATAATTAGAAGGAGGGAATAGATTTGGGACAAAAAGTTAATCCACATGGTATGCGTCTTGGTATCGTAAAAACTTGGGATGCGAAGTGGTATGCTGGTAAAGATTTCGCTGCTAACTTACACGAAGATATTAAAATTCGTAGCTTCTTAAAAGAAACTTTAAAAGTTGCTGGCGTATCTAAAATTGAAACAGAACGTTCTAAAAATCGTCTCAGATTAACTATTCATACTGCTAAACCTGGTATGGTTATCGGCCGTGGTGGTTCTGGTATTGAACAGCTCAAAAAAGGCCTTAAAAAATACACTGATAAACACGTAGATATTAATATCGCAGAAATTAAACAGCCAGATATGGATGCTACACTCGTTGCTGAAAACATCGCTTCTCAGCTCGAACGCCGTGTTGCTTTCCGTCGTGCAATGAAACAGGCTGTTAGCCGTACAATGCGTATGGGTGCAAAAGGTATTAAAGTAACAGTAGGTGGCCGTCTCGGCGGTGCTGAAATTGCTCGTAGTGAATCTTACCGTGAAGGTAGTATTCCACTTCATACTTTACGTGCTGATATTGATTATGGTACAGCTGAAGCACATACAACTTATGGCCGTCTTGGCGTAAAAGTATGGATCTTCAAAGGTGAAGTTCTTCCTGAAAAGAAACTTGCTGCACAGGCAGAAGCTGTTGAAGGGAGCGAAGATTAATGTTAATACCTAAAAGAGTAAAATACCGTAAACAGTTCCGTGGTACTATGAAAGGTAAAGCTCATAAAGGTAATACTGTAGTACATGGTGAATTCGGTTTACAAGCTCTCGAACCTGCATGGATTACAAACCGTCAGATCGAAGCAGCTCGTATTGCGATGACTCGTTATATTAAACGTGGTGGTCAGGTTTGGATTAAAATCTTCCCTGATAAACCAGTAACTGCAAAACCTGCTGAAACTCGTATGGGTAGCGGTAAAGGTTCACCTGAATACTGGGTAGCAGTAGTTAAACCAGGTCGTATTATGTTTGAAATGGGCGGCGTTAGCGAAGAAGTTGCTAAAGAAGCTATGCGTCTTGCAAGCCATAAACTCCCAATCAAAACAAAATTTGTTAAGCGTGAAGTGCAAGGGGAGGGTGAAGTAAATGAAGGTTAATGAAATACGTGAAATGAGTGCTGGCGAACTTAACCAGAAACTTGCTTCGCTTAAAGAAGAATTATTCAACCTCAGATTCCAGCTTGCTACAGGTCAGCTTGAAAACCCTATGCGTATCAAAGAAGTTAAAAAAACTATTGCTCGTATTAAAACTATTCAACGCGAACAAGAATTAAAAGCTTAATAGTTTAGATTGATTAATAGATAATAAATGATATGCAGAAGGAAGGAGGTTCTTTTAATGAGCGAAATTAGAAATGAACGCAAGACTAAAGTTGGTAAAGTTGTAAGCGACAAAATGGAAAAAACTATTGTTGTTGCTGTAGTTGATACTGAAAGTCATCCACTCTACAAAAAATCAGTTAAGAAAACTGTTAAATTTAAAGCACATGATGAAAACAACGAAGCTCACGTAGGAGATACAGTTTCTATTATGGAAACTCGTCCTTTATCTAAAGATAAACGTTGGAGACTCGTTGAAATTCTTGAAAGAGCAAAATAATTTGTTACTTAATAGAGAATTTTAGAAGGAGGTAAAGCAATGATTCAGCAACAAACAATGTTGAATGTTGGTGATAACACTGGTGCAAAAGAAATTATGTGTATCCGTGTAATGGGCGGTTCTTATCGTAAATATGCCAACATTGGTGATATAATCGTAGCTGCAGTTAAATCTGCTTCACCTGGTGGTATGGTTAAAAAAGGTGACGTTGTTAAAGCTGTAGTAGTACGTTCTAAAAAGGGTTTACGTCGTGTTGACGGTTCTTATATCCGCTTTGATGAAAACGCTGCTGTTATTATTAAAGATGATAAAACTCCACGCGGAACTCGTATTTTTGGCCCGGTAGCCAGAGAATTACGTGACAAAGATTTCATGAAAATCGTTTCACTGGCACCAGAAGTAATTTAATAAATAGACAGGAGGTGCCAAGATTTGTCACAGGCTAAATTGCATGTAAAAAAAGGTGATACAGTTTTAGTATTATCCGGTAAAGATAAAGGTAAACAAGGTAAAATCCTTCAGGCTATGCCTGCTAAAGATAAGGTTGTAGTTGAAGGCGTTAACAAAATTAAACGTCACACTAAACCTAATCAGAAAGCTCCAAACGGCGGTATCATTGAAAAAGAAGCTCCTATGTTCGCTTCTAAAGTAATGGTAGTTTGCCCAGCTTGCTCTAAAGCAACTCGTGTTGCGAAAAAAGAAATTGATGGTAAAATGGTTCGTGTATGCAAAAAATGCGGTGAAGCATTAGACCAAGCAAAATAATTGAGGAAGGAGGATATCTTGGTGGATAGATTACAAGAAAAATATATCAATGAAGTTGTTCCTGCTATGACTGAAAAATTCGGTTATAAAAATGTAATGCAACTTCCTAAGATTGAAAAAGTTATCATTAGTATGGGTGTTGGTGAAGCTGCTCACAACTCTAAAGCATTAGATTCTGCTGTAGCTGACCTCACTATTATCGCTGGTCAAAAACCTGTTTTGACTCGTGCGAAAAAATCTCTTGCTGCATGGAAATTACGTGCAGGAATGCCTATTGGCGCTAAAGTTACTCTTCGTGGAACTCGTATGTATCAGTTCCTTGATAAATTTATGAATATCGCTTTGCCTCGCGTTCGTGACTTCCGTGGCGTAAGCCCTAAAGCTTTTGATGGTCGCGGAAACTATTCAGTTGGTCTTAAAGAACAATTGATTTTCCCTGAAATCGAATATGATAAAATCGAAAAAATTCATGGTATGAATATTATTATTGTTACTACGGCAAAGACTGATGAAGAAGCTAGAGCTCTTCTTAAATTAATGGGTATGCCGTTTAGTGCTTAATTCTTAAGAGGAGGTATACTGATCTATGGCCAGAAAGGCAATGGTCCAGAAATGGAGTCAAGAACCTAAATTCAAGGTTCGTAAATATAACAGATGCAAAATCTGTGGTCGTCCACACGGTTATATGCGTAAATTTGAAATGTGCCGTATCTGTTTCAGAGAACAGAGCTATAAAGGCGCAATCCCTGGCGTAACAAAAGCTAGTTGGTAAGGTTGAAAGAAAGGAGGATATCGATTTATGGGAATGACTGATCCTATTGCAGATATGTTAACTCGTTTGCGTAATGCAAACTCCGTACTTCATGATAAAGTTGAAATTCCTGGTTCTAAAATTAAACAGGCTATTGCAGAAGTTCTTAAAGAAGAAGGTTTCATTAAAGACTTCTCCTTCGCAGAAGATAACAAACAAGGTGTTATTACAATTAACTTGAAATATGGTCCAAACCGTGAACAAGTAATCACTGGTATTAAACGTATTTCTAAACCTGGTCTTCGTGCTTATGCTAAGAAAGATCAATTACCTCGCGTACTTGGTGGTCTTGGTATTGCTATCATCTCTACTTCTAAAGGTATTATGAGTGATAAACAAGCACGTCGTGAAGGTGTTGGCGGCGAAGTTTTAGCTTACGTATGGTAAAATTAGTTTTAGACTAGGAGGTGTACAGATGTCAAGAATTGGTAGAGAACCGATTACAATCCCTGCTGGGGTTACTGTAACAGTTGATGAACATAATCACGTAGCGGTTAAAGGACCTAAAGGTGAAATTAGCCGTGACTGTCATAAAGATATGAAAATTACAGTAGGTGAAGGCGTTGTAACAGTAGAACGTCCATCCGAAGATAAAATGCATAGATCTTTACATGGTCTTACTCGTACTCTTATCAACAATATGGTTGTAGGTGTAACACAAGGCTTTGTAAGAAATCTTGAAATTAATGGTGTAGGTTATAGAGCTGCACAGGCTGGTAAAAACCTTAACTTATCCTTAGGTTTTTCCCATCCAGTAGTTGTTGAACCTCCTGTTGGAATCAAATTAGAAGCTCCTGCTCCTAACAAGATTGTTGTATCTGGTATCGATAAAGAAGCAGTTGGCGCTATGGCAGCTAAAATTCGTTCTTACAGAGAACCTGAACCTTACAAAGGAAAAGGTATTAAGTACGAAGGCGAACATATCCGTCGTAAAGCTGGTAAAACTGGTTCTAAGAAATAATAATCTTTAGTTAGAAATAGAAAGGAGAGGCTGGTTTTGTTTAATAAACAGGATAAAAATAAAGCTCGTCAGAAACGTCATTTAAGAGTTCGTAATCATATTTCTGGCACAGCTGAAAGACCTCGTTTAAACGTATTCCGTAGCTTAAGCAACATTTATGCTCAAGTTATTGATGATGTTAATGGTGTTACATTAGTATCCGCAAGCTCCAAAGATAAAGATTTCAACGCTTACGGCGGTAACATCGAAGCAGCTAAAGCTGTAGGTGCAGCTGTAGCAAAACGTGCTCTTGAAAAAGGCATTACTGAAGTTGTATTTGACCGCGGTGGCTATGTATATCATGGTCGTGTAGCAGCTTTAGCAGATGCAGCTCGTGAAGCTGGTCTAAAATTCTAATATTGGAACAGGAGGTAAATTAATGGCCAAGATTGACGCTAACGCACTTGAATTAGAAGAAAAAGTTGTGTATATTAATCGCGTTGCTAAGGTTGTAAAAGGTGGCCGTCGCTTCTCTTTCAGCGCTCTTGTTGTAGTAGGCGATAAAAACGGTCATGTTGGTGCAGGTCTCGGTAAAGCTAGCGAAGTACCTGAAGCAATCAGAAAAGGCATTGAAGATGCTAAAAAGAATCTTGTAGAAGTTTCTTTAGTAGATAAAACTATTCCACACGAAAGCCTCGGTGTATTCGGTGCAGGTCGTGTGCTCTTAAAACCAGCTGCAAAAGGTACTGGTGTTATCGCAGGTGGTCCAGCTCGTGCAGTATTAGAACTTGCAGGTGTTGGTAATATCTTAACAAAATCCCTTGGTTCTTCTAACCCTAATAACATGGTTCGTGCAACTATTAAAGGTTTAGAACAGCTTAAAAAAGCTGAGCTTGTAGCTGAACTTCGTGGAAAATCCGTTCAGGAACTTTTAGGTTAAGGAGGAAATATTTCAATGGCAAAAGTGAAAATTACCCTTACAAGAAGTCTGATCGGCAGACCTGAAACTCAGAGAAGAACAATTCAGGCTTTGGGATTACGTAAATTAAATTCTACAGTAGAACATGAAGATACAGCTACTATTAGAGGTATGATTCATAAAGTAGAACATCTTATTACAGTAGAAAAAATCGGCGAATAATTTAGAGGAGGTGTCCAGGTTATGAAATTACATGAATTATCACCAGCACCGGGCTCTAGAAAAGTTCGTATTCGTGTTGGTCGTGGTTTAGGTTCTGGTTTAGGTAAAACTTCCGGACGTGGTCATAAAGGTCAGAATGCTCGTTCTGGTGGCGGCGTACGTACAGGTTTTGAAGGTGGCCAGATGCCTTTATACCGTAGATTGCCAAAACGCGGCTTCAAAAATATTTTTGCAAAAGAATATGCTGAAGTAAACGTTTCTTCTTTAAATCGTTTTGAAGATGGCGCAACAGTAGATCCAGCAGCATTAGTAGAAGCAGGTATTCTTAAAAACGTTTGTGACGGTGTACGTGTTCTTGGTAACGGCGAAATTACTAAGAAATTGACTGTTGTAGCAAACGGCTTCACAAAATCTGCTGAAGAAAAAATTACAGCAGCAGGTGGAAAAGTAGAGGTGATCTAAGTGCTTTCAGCTCTTAGCAATATCCTCAAAATCACCGAATTGCGACAGAAAATAGTATTTACACTTATTATGTTTGCAATCTTCAGGCTCGGGACTCATATCCCGGTGCCTGGAGTAAATCCATCAATGATTGAACAGTTATTTAACAGCGGTAACTTGTTCGGATTATTGGATTTATTTTCCGGTGGTGCTTTAAGTAAATTCTCTCTCTTTGCTATGAGTATTACCCCATATATCAACGCGTCAATTATTATTCAATTATTGACCGTAGTAGTACCTACTTTAGAGCAATGGTCTAAAGAAGGTGAAGAGGGACATAAAAAGATAACCAAGACGACCCGTTATTTGACTGTTGTCTTGGCATTTTTACAAGCTATAGGTATGTCTATTGGTCTGAAACAGGCCATAATTAATCCTAGTATTACATCAATTCTTATTATTGCAATTACCCTAACAGCGGGAACAGTGTTCCTCATGTGGATTGGTGAGCAGATAACTGCACATGGTGTGGGAAATGGTATATCACTTATCATTTTCGCAGGTATCGTAGCAGCACTTCCACAAAATTTGGGTACTATATATAATTACTTGCAAGCAGGCACAATAAGCTATTTTAATGTGTTATTCTTTGCAATAATCGCCCTTGCTATGATTGTTTTTGTTATTGCCATTCAGCAAGGACAACGTAGAGTTCCGGTGTCCTACGCAAAACGCGTTGTAGGTCGTAAAACTTACGGCGGCCAGTCTACGCATATACCGCTTAAAGTAAATCAGGCCGGCGTTATTCCAATCATCTTTGCATCATCAGTATTGATGTTCCCAGCTACATTAGCTCAGTTTGTACAAACTCCTTGGATTAAGACAATTGCTGATTATTTCCAATGGGGAACACCTTTCCAAAGTGCTGTATATGCATTATTGATCTTATTTTTTACGTATTTTTACACTGCGGTTACATTTAAAATTCCGGACCTCGCTGATAATTTGAAAAAATACGGTGGTTTTATTCCTGGAATTCGTCCAGGTCAGGCAACTGCAGATTATTTAGACCGTATTATGACACGTATTACATTAGCGGGTGCATTTTTCCTTGCATTCATTGCAATCTTACCAACAATGATAGCGGGTGCTACACATATTGAAGGAATTCATTTTGGTGGTACAGCGTTATTAATCGTAGTAGGGGTTGCTCTTGATACGATGAAACAAATTGAATCAATGGTCGTAATGCGCCATTATGAAGGTTTTATGAAGTAAGGAGGATTTTTATGCACATCCTTTTAATGGGCCCTCCTGGTGCTGGTAAAGGTACACAGGCAGCTAGGCTAGTAGAAGAATTTAAAATTCCTCATATCTCCACTGGGGATATGTTTCGTGCAGCAGTAAAAGAAGGTACTGAACTTGGAAAACAAGCAAAAGCTTGCATGGATGCTGGACAATTAGTTCCAGATGAAGTTACAATTGGTATTGTAAAAGAACGTTTAGCTAAAGCTGACTGCGAAAAAGGATTTATTTTGGATGGTTTTCCTCGTACAGTAGAACAAGCTGTGGCTTTGGATAAAATTTTAAATGAATTAGGTTTAAAACTCGACTGTGCATTAAACGTTGCTGTTCCAGCAAGTGAATTAATAAGAAGAGCAGTTGGTCGTCGCATTTGTAAAAAATGTGGTGCTACTTATCATGTAGAATTTAAGCCATCTAAGAAAGACGGAATTTGTGACGTGTGCGGCGGTGAACTTTATCAAAGAGCTGACGACAGCGAAGCAACAATGAAAAATCGTCTTTCTGTTTATGAAGAACAGACAAAGCCTCTTATTTCTTATTATGAAAAAGAAGAACTTTACAAAGAAGTTGACGGAAGTCAGTCAATGGATAAAGTATTCCAAGACATTGTTGCAATTTTGCGCAGTTAATTGATAATATAATACGGTAATATATCTGTATAAAAAAAGTGTGAAAAAAATCGCTGATAATGATATATTTAAACGCTGTAATATGTTATAATTAATATTCGGGCAGTGAACAGGAATGTTTTTCTGCGGCAGATAACAATAATGTTGGGCATGGCATTGCTGTAAAAACGGATTACTGACAGGTTTGGGCATATCATGGGCATGATAATTCAAACCTCAAAGAGTTTTCGGCCCAACTTAAGCTTTAATTGAAGGAGAATTTCATGTCTAAGCAAGATGTAATTGAAGTTGAAGGTAAAGTATTAGAAGCTTTGCCTAATGCAATGTTTAAGGTAGAGTTAGAAAACGGTCACGTTGTTTTAGCTCATGTTTCTGGTAAAATTCGTATGAATTTTATTCGCATCCTGCCGGGTGATAAAGTTACTATTGAACTTACGCCTTATGATTTGACCAGAGGCCGAATCACTTACCGTTTTAAATAAGACCTATTATAATTATAATTGATAGGCATTATAGCAATGTAGAAGGAGGTACATGCAGTGAAAGTTAGACCATCAGTAAAACCTATTTGTGAAAAATGTAAAGTTATTAAACGCAAAGGTCATGTAATGGTTATTTGCGAAAATCCTAAACATAAACAGAAACAAGGATAAGGAGGTGCTGATTGTATGGCACGTATTGCCGGTGTAGATTTACCACGCGATAAACGAGTTGAAATTGCTTTAACATATATTTTTGGTATTGGTCTTAAAACTTCTCAGAATATCTTAGCTGCTACTGGTATTAATCCAGATACTAGAGCACGTGATCTTACTGAAGATGAAGTTGCTAAGTTACGTGAATATATCGACAAAAATCACCTTGTAGAAGGTGACCTTCGTCGTGAAATTTCTTTGAATATTAAACGTTTAGTTGAAATTGGCTGCTATAGAGGTAGACGTCATCGTTTAGGTTTACCTGTACGTGGTCAGAACACTAAAAACAACGCTCGTACTCGTAAAGGTCCTAAAAAGACTGTAATGGGTAAAAAAGGCTAAGAAGAAGGAGGTTTAATAAGTGGCAGCAAATAAAACATCTCGTCCAAAGAGAAAAGATCGTAAAAATGTCGAATACGGTGTTGCACACATTCGTTCGACTTTCAATAATACAATTGTTACTATCACTGACAAAAATGGTAATGCTTTATCCTGGGCTAGTGCTGGTGGACTCGGTTTCAGAGGTTCCAGAAAAAGCACTCCATTTGCAGCTCAAATGGCAGCAGAAGTTGCAGCAAAAGCAGCAATGGAACATGGTTTAAAACAGGTTGAAGTATATGTAAAAGGTCCTGGTGCAGGTCGTGAAGCTGCAATCAGATCTTTACAGGCAACTGGTCTTGAAGTTAATATGATTAAAGATGTTACTCCAATTCCTCATAACGGTTGTCGCCCACCTAAACGTAGAAGAGTATAATTAGGAGGTTGAAGTAGAAATATGGCTATTGACAGAGTTCCTTCTCTGAAAAGATGTCGCGCTCTCGGTTTAGAAACAGCTGTAGTTGGTCTTGCAAAAAGCTCCAAAAGACAGCCTAAACGTTCTGGCCGCAAAGTAAGCGAATACGGAATGCAGTTAAAAGAAAAACAAAAAGCTAAATTTATATATGGTGTATTAGAAAAACAGTTTAGAGCTTATTATGATAAAGCTAAAACTATGCCAGGCGTAACTGGTGAAAACTTACTTGGTCTTCTCGAACGTAGAATTGACAATGTTGTTTTCCGTTTAGGTCTTGCATCCACTCGTCGTCAGGCTCGTCAGCTCGTTTCCCATGGTCACATCACTGTAAATGGTAAACGTCTTGATATTCCTTCCGCTTTAATTAAAGTTGGCGACGTAATCGGTGTTAAAGAAAAAAGCCGTGGTACAGCATTATTCAAAGAAATTGCTGAAAGCAAAAATGCTTTGAATGTACCAGCTTGGCTTACTGCTGATATCCAGAATCTTAGCGGTTCTGTTACTAGATTCCCTAACCGCGACGAAATCGATATTCCAGTTGATGAACAGGCGATTGTCGAATTGTACTCCAGATAATATGTCTGTGTTTTATAGCGCATAGAATAGGAGGTTGTTTCAGATGATCGAAATCGAAAAACCAAAGATTGAGATTGTAGAAATAAGTGAAGACAACCGTTATGGTAAATTTGTCTGTGAACCATTGGAACGCGGATATGGTACTACTCTTGGCAACAGTTTACGTCGTATTTTGTTGTCTTCTTTAGAGGGTGCAGCTATAACATCTATCAAAATTGATGGTGTTCTTCATGAATTTTCTACTATTCCTGGGGTTCGTGATGATGTAACAAACATTATCTTAAACTTAAAAGAATTATGCTTAAAAATGCATGATGAAGAACCTCATACCATTCGTATAGATGTTACTGGTGAAAAAGAAGTAACAGCAGCAGACATTATTGTTGATTCTGATATTGAAATTCTCAATAAAGATTTGCATATTGCTACTGTTGATGAAACTGGTTCTTTGAAAATGGAAATGGTAGTTGAACGTGGAAGAGGATATACTCCTGCTGATAAGAATAAAAAACCAGATCAGGTTATTGGTATTATCCCTATCGATTCCATCTTCTCTCCTATTCAAAGAGTTAACTACACAGTAACAGATACTCGTGTTGGTAATGTTACCGATTATGATAAACTTACATTAGAAGTATGGACTGATGGTTCTATAAAACCAGAAGAAGCAGTAAGTAAATCAGCTAGCATTTTGATTACTCACTTGCGTCTATTCCAGAATATGGGTGGTTCTGTAGAAGATATTCCTGCTGATGAAGGAATTTTCAATACACCAGAAGAAGATAATACTTCTAAAGTTATGGAAATGACAATCGAGGATCTTGATTTATCTGTACGTTCTTATAACTGCTTGAAGAGAGCTGAAATCAATACTGTTGCAGATTTAATGCAAAAGAGTGAAGATGATATGATCAAAGTTAGAAACCTTGGTCGTAAATCTCTTGAAGAAGTTAAGAAAAAATTACAGGAATTAGGATTAACACTCGCTGAAAAAGAATAACAGGAAAGGACAGGCTGCTAATGGGCTACAGTAAATTAGGACGCAACTCCAGTGCACGTAAAGCTTTATTCCGTAGTGTACTAGTTTCCCTCTTTAAACATGAACGCATTGAAACTACTGAAGCTAAGGCTAAAGAAATCAGCGGTCTTGCTGAAAAACTCATTACCCTTGCAAAACGCGATGACTTAAGTGCTCGTCGTCAGGTTGTTGCTGAACTTGTTGATAAAGAAGTTGCTAAAAAATTATTCGATGAAATTGCACCTAAATATAAAGAACGTAATGGTGGATACACTCGTATTCTTAAATTAGGCGTACGTCGTGGTGACGCTGCTCCAATGGCTCTTTTAGAGTTAGTAAAATAATTTAGAATTAGTAATTCATTGAATTATTGATATGTGAGGCGGTCAGATGGGCCGCCTTCGCCTTATCAATTAAGTTAAAAATTGATGTTAGATTTTTGGTTTACTTGATAAGGTGATTGTGTTAACAATTTAAAATAGGTATAATAAGAACTGTAATTTTTTACAGTTCTTATTTTTTTATATAGATTTATAGGTGATGATATTGAGTTTTATAGAAGTAAAAAATCTAACGCATATTTTTAGGGAAAATGATGAGAAAAAAACAGAAAAAATAGCATTAGATAATATTAATTTAAAAATAGATAAAGGCGAATTTATAGCTATTATTGGTGTCAATGGTTCAGGAAAATCAACACTAGCAAAACATTTTAATGGTTTATTATTGCCAAGTGAAGGTCAATGTATTGTTGATGGCATGAAAGTTGATGATAATGAGGATATTTGGAAGGTTCGTCAAAAAGTAAGTATGGTATTTCAAAATCCAGATAATCAGATAATAGCCACTGTGGTAGAAGATGATATTGCTTTTGGACCTGAAAATATGGGGCTTGAGCGTGAAGAGATAAGAAATCGAATAGAATTTGCATTGAAATCTTTGCATATTGAACATTTACGTAAGATGCCACCACATTTATTATCGGGAGGACAAAAACAACTAACGGCAATTGCCGGAGCTATAGCGATGCGTACACAATGTATAGTTTTAGATGAACCGACGGCGATGCTTGATCCTCAAGGTAGAAATGCAGTAATGAAAGCTTTAAAAGAATTGCATGAAAAATATAATATAACTATTATAATGATTACTCATTTCATGGAAGAGGCTGTGCAAGCTAATAGAATTATCGTTATGGATGAAGGCAAGATAATTCAAGATGGTGCAGCTAAAGATATTTTTAAGGAAAAAGATAAATTAAAAAAGATAGGTCTCAATGTACCTTTAGCTGTAGATATTGTAGATGCTTTGCAAAAAAAAGGTTTAAAAATAGCAGATGTTTTTGATAATGAAAATTTGGCTAAAGAACTACGAAATTTGATTTGTAAATAGTAATAAATAGATTTTAAAGCGGTGAGAAGATGCCAATAGAGATAAAAGATATAAGTCATATTTATATGGAAAAAACTCCATATGAGAAAAAAGCCTTGAATAATGTTAGTTTAACTATAAATGATGGCGATTTTGTAGCTATAGCAGGGCATACAGGTTCAGGAAAATCTACACTTATGCAACATTTAAATGGTTTATTAAATCCTAATAAGGGAAAAGTTTTTATTGATGGTATTGATATCAATAAAAAAAAGGATAAACAAACTTTAAATGCTAGACGCAGTGTAGGTGTAGTTTTTCAATATCCAGAACAACAATTATTTGAAGAGAGTATTTTTGCAGATATTGCTTTTGGTCCTAGAAATTTTGGTCTATCAGAATCTGAAGTGGAACAGAGAGTAAAAGAAGCAATGGATTTTGTAGAATTGGATTATGAAGAATATAAAGATAAGTCTCCATTTTTATTGAGTGGTGGGCAGATGAGACGTGTGGCAATTGCAGGAATAATTGCATTGAAGCCTAAGTATTTAGTACTAGATGAGCCTACAGCCGGTCTTGATCCTAGACTTAAACAAAATTTATTGCAGAAAGTAAAAAAATTACATCAAAAAGAACATGTAACTATTATCATGGTTTCGCATAATATGGATGATATTGCACTTTTAGCAAATAAAGTAGCTGTTATGAATCAAGGTAAGCTAATGATATATGATGAACCTAGAAAGGTTTTTGCACATAGGGATATAATAGAGCAAGCTGGTTTATTAGAACCAGAAGTGATGCAGTTGTTGCGAAAAATAAAAGAATATGGTTTAGATGTAGAAGTAAGTGCCTTGAACAAGCAAGAAGCTTTAAATAATATTTTAGTAGCTTTGAGAAAGAGAGGGATAAAATGTTAACTGATATAAAAATTGGTCAATTTTTCCCAGCAAATTCTTTGTTGCATAAACTAGATGCTAGATTGAAGATAGTCAGTTTATTTATCTTGATTGTGGGTATTTTCATTTTTGATAGTCAGTTGGATTATCTTATATGGTGTGTGATTATTGGTCTATTGATGTATAGTTCTAAAATACCATTGAAGATGTTTTTTATATCGATAAAGCCGATTATATGGATTATTTTGTTCACTTTTATTTTGCATTTATTTACGACGCAAGGAAAAGTTATTTTTGAAATTTGGAAGCTTAGCATTACATGGGAAGGTTTGGCAAATGGTAGTTTTGTCTGTCTTAGATTGTTATTATTGATGTTTGGAGCATCTTTATTGACATTTACAACGCCACCACTTGTATTATCTGATGCTTTGGAAGATTTGATGAAGCCACTGAAAAGATTTGGCGTGCCAGCTCATGAATTAGCTATGATGATGACGATAGCACTTCGATTTATTCCTACTTTATTAGAAGAAACGGATAAAATTATAAAAGCTCAAAAATCTCGTGGTGCTGATTTTATGACGGGAAATATTTTTAAGAGAGTAAAAGCTTTTATGCCAATATTGATACCGTTATTTATCAGTGCTTTTCGCAGAGCTGATGAATTGGCTATGGCTATGGAAGCAAGATGTTATCATGGCGGAGTGGGTAGAACACGCTTGAAACAATTGAGTTTTGCTTCTAGAGATTATATAGCAATGACTGCTTTTATAGGGATTTTATTAATTTTGACAGTTATAAAAATAGTTTTTCCCCATATGGTATTATTTACTTTATAAAATTAAATATGTATAATCTAAAAGAACTAGTTTATTTTAAATGTATATAATAGACTAGTTCTTTTTTGAAGCGATAAAATAAAAAATTAAACGAGGATAGAAAATGAAATCTGAACATAAGGAAATGATGAAAGCTAGAAGACGTAATATAAAACTTACGCTTAGTTATGATGGGACAAATTATCATGGTTTTCAAAGACAGACTAAAGTTGTAGCTGTGCAAAATGTATTAGAGGGTGCATTATTTAAATTATTTGGCGATAGTATTGAGTTAGCGGCAGCAGGTAGAACTGATGCTGGTGTTCATGCTATAGGTCAAGTGGTGAATTTTTTTACTGATGGAACTATTCCTATTCAAAATGTAGTGCGAGCAGGAAATCGCTTGTTGCCAGATGATATAGTTTTATTAAAAGCAGAAGAAGCTGACCGTGATTTTAGTGCACTACATAGTGTAAAATCTAAGATTTATATTTATAAGGTTTTTGAAAATGAATTGGCAGACCCATTTATGAGTAGATTTTATTGGCATGTAAATAAAAAATTAAATTTAGAAGATATGCAAGAGGCTTTAAAATATATTGAAGGAGAGCATGATTTTTCTTCATTTCGTTCTGCTGGCGGAAATGATACAAGCCCTATTCGCGAAATTTATGAAGCTAGTTGTACAAAAGAAAAGAATGTATATACTTTTAAATTTTGGGGCAGTGGATTTTTATATCATATGGTCAGAAATATCATGGGTCTGATGATAAATATTGGGCTTGGTAGAGTAGATAAACATGAAGTGCCAAAAATAATAGAGGCTAAAAATAGAGCTTTAGCAGGGAAGATGGCACCAGCAAATGGATTGTATTTGCAAAAAGTATATTATTGATAATATTTTGTTTAAGCTATGAATAATAAAGATGTAGAGGTATAAATGATCATTTTAATTGCAGGTGCTAGTCATACAGGGAAGACTTTGTTAGCACAGAAATTATTAGAAAAATATAAATATCCTTATTTAAGTATAGATCATTTAAAGATGGGCTTAATTAGAAGTGGGCAAACTAATTTAACAGTGGAAGATGATGAGCAACTGACTAAATATTTATGGTCAATTGTTGTGGAAATGATAAAAACTGTTATTGAAAATAAACAAAATTTAATTGTTGAAGGCTGTTATATTCCAGCAGATTGGATTAGGTATTTTAAACAAAGATATTTAGAAGAAATAAAATATTGTTGTTTAATTATGAGTGAAGAATATATAAAAAATAATTTTAGTACGATAAAACAAAAAGCGAATATCATTGAAAAGCGTTTAGATGATAGTTATTGTACAAAAGAATTGTTGATAAAGGAAAATAAACGTAATTTAGAGATATGTAAACAATATAATTATAAATATATATTAATTGATGAAAAATATAATATAAGTGATATATAAAAAAAGCAGTAGATTTATATCTACTGCTTTTTTGTTAGCGAATAATTTGATTAGTTACCAGAACAACCATGTTTATCTTCATGGCAAGCATGTCCATGACCACCGCAAGAATGACCGTGACCATGATGATTGCATTGTACATTAGCATTATAGTTTAAGGTGCCATTAAGATATGCTTTTACAGCATCATCAGCATTTCCCATAACGCCACCGAATAATTTAATACCAGCTTGAGCTAAAGCATTTTGAGCTCCACCGCCGATACCACCACAGATTAAGATATCTGCTTGAGCATTATTTAAAAATGTAGCTAAAGCACCATGTCCTTGACCTTGTGTATCAATGATTTGTTCATTTACGATTCGATTATTTTCAATATCATAAACTTTAAATTGTGATGTATGACCAAAATGTTGGAAGATATTTCCATTATCGTATGTAACAGCTATTCTCATTGTATTTACTCCTTTTTTAGTTATAATTTGTTGTTTGTGAATTTTTCGTTTAGGGCAATTTTGTAAACAGTTTTGTTCTCCTTGGCAAAGTTGATAATTGCCACCAGAAATCAATAGTGGACGACCATGTACAAGGCTGTTGGCTATTTTATAGCGAGCCATTTCATATATTTCACTGACTGTAGTGCGAGAAATATTCATTTGTTTAGAAGCTTGTTCATGGGTGAGTTTATTTAAATCTATTAGGCGAATTACTTCATATTCATCTAAGGTCAAAATAATTTTTTCACCATTAGAGATACCTTCAGGAATAAAACTATCATAAGTGGGTTCAAAACAAATTTTGCGACAGCGACTAGGTCTTGCCATAAAATCATCTCACTAAAATTTATTTCCGACATATGTCGATTATTATTATAAGATATTAATCAAGAAAAAACAAGTTTAATTAAAAAATTTTTCAGATAATCATTTGACTTGGAGTTTACTTAAAGTTCTATAATAATAAAAAAATACATAAGAAAAGAGTGATTTTTATGGATAACGGAGAAAAATATCAGGATAAATTATTAAATGATAAAGCTATATTATTTAGTGAAACAGACCCAGATTTTGCAAAGTTTTTTGCTGATTTTGCTTTTGATGATGTCATTAATCAAAATGATTTAGATGATAAAACTCGCATGATGGCTATACTTGCTACATTGATTGGTTGTCAGGGCAGAAAAGCTTTTGAAAGTATATTGCCAGATAGTTTGAAGATGAATGTTACACCTGTAGAAATAAAAGAAATAATTTATCAAGCTGTAGCTTATCTAGGAATAGGCAGAGTAGCTGATTTTTTAGAGATTGCAAATGATTGTTTTAAATCTTTAAATATCAATTTACCACTTGAAGCACAATCAACAACTACAAGACAGACTAGATTAGAAAAAGGTATACAAGCTCAAGTTGATATCTTTGGCGAAAATATGAAAGATTTTTGGAAATCCGGAGATAGTGAAACTAGACATATAAATCGTTGGCTTGCAGAAAATTGTTTCGGTGATTATTACACTCGCAAATGTTTAGATTTAAAGCAAAGAGAGATGATAACTTTTTGTTTTATCTTGGCACAAGGCGGTTGTGAAAATCAATTGACAGCACATATTCAAGGTAATTTAAATGTTGGCAATGATAAAGAATTTTTATTAAAAGTTTTAACTCAATGTTTGCCGTATATTGGTTATCCTAGAAGTTTAAATGCTCTAGCTTGTATAAAAAAAGTTTGTGATAAATAAGGAAAGAAGATTTTTTGATGAAAGATGTTTTATTATTAGTAGGCGCAGGTCAAATAGGTATGGCTATCGCTAGACGTATTGGCTTTGATAAAAAGATAATAATTGGTGATAAAAATTTAGAGAATGCTAAAAAAATAGCAGATATTATGTATAATGCTGGTTTTGATGTAAATTATTTAGAAGTAGATTTAGCAGATAGGAAATCTATTAAGAATTATATACAGGAAGCTCAAAAATATGGTCAGATAGGAATGCTTATAAATGCAGCTGGTGTATCACCTAGTCAAGCTTCTATAGAAACTATTTTAAAAGTAGATTTATATGGAACAGCTGTTTTATTAGAAGAAGTCGGAAAAGTAATCAAACCATATGGCACAGGCGTAACGATTTCTAGTCAATCAGGTCATCGCATGGAAGCTTTAGGTAGTGAAATTGATGAACAATTAGCAACTACTAATTGTGAAGATTTATTATCTTTGTCTGTTTTACAAGCAGAAAATATAAAAGATAATTTACATGCTTATCAATTAGCAAAACGTTGTAATGTAAAAAGAGTTATGGCAGAAGCTGTAAAATGGGGTAAGAAAAAAGCTCGTATAAATTCAATTTCTCCAGGAATTATAGTTACTCCACTTGCTATAGATGAATTTAATGGTAAAAGAGGTGCTTTTTATAAAAATATGTTTGCCAAAGCACCAGCAGGACGACCAGGTACAGCAGATGAAGTGGCAAATGTAGCAGAATTATTGATGAGTGAAAAGGGTAGTTTTATTACAGGAGCGGATTTCTTAGTCGATGGCGGAGCTACAGCAGCATATTTTTATGGCGATTTAAATAAATAACGATAGAAGAAAAGGAACTTAGTTTTAAGTTCCTTTTTTATTTTATAATAAGAGGATAGTCAGAAATTTTTCATATATGAAGTTTAAATTAAAATAGGGTGATAAAATGTGGTTGTTTATGGCTATCTTATCAGCATTTTTTGCAGGTGTTACGGCTATTTTAGTAAAGTGTGGTATTAAACATACAGATTCAGATATAGCAAATGCTTTGCGAACAATGGCAATTTTGATTTTTGCATGGTTGATTGTCTATTTTGTAGAGGACATACATTCTTTCAATAATATAAATAAATCAGCATTATTTTTTCTGATTTTATCAGGAATAGCTACAGGTATAGCATGGCTTTGTTATTTTAAAGCTCTATCTATGGGAGATATAAATAAAGTAGTACCTATTGATAAATCAAGTGTTGTTCTTAGTGTTTTATTAGCAATAATTATCTTTCATGAATACATATATTTTGAAGCTAAGATAATATGTATAATTATAATTTTTATAGGTACGTTATTAATGGTTGATTTAAAAAATAGTAAAGAAAAGGCACTATCACAAAAATATATAATATATGCTGTCTTATCTGCTGTTTTTTCTGCATTGACATCTATTTTAGCTAAATTTGGTGTAGCTGATATAAGTACAAATTTAGCTACAGCTATTCGTACAATAGTTATTTTTTTGATATCATGGCTAATTGTAATTTATCAAGGAAAAATGCCATTGATAAAAGCAATATCGCATAAAGAAATGTGCTTTATTATTTTGTCAGGTATAACAACAACATTGTCATGGATTTGTTATTATTATGCTTTAAAATATGGTGTAGTAAGTATTGTTGTTCCTATAGATAAATTGAGTATAGTGATAACAATATTATTTTCATGGTTAATATTTAAAGAAAAATTGAATTTAAAAACGGGAATAGGTTTAATTTTAATCGTTAGTGCTACTATAATAATTAGCTTTTTGAAATAATAAAAATAGTAAAAAAAACAGCTTAGACAAATATGTTTAAGCTGTTTTTTGCACAAAATAAGATAATTTATAACAATAATTGGACTGTATATTTTTAAGAAATGCTTAAAATGCTCTACAGGGTTAAGAAATATTTATTTAAAACTATTTTTGAAGAATAATTCTAATTTATCAAATGGTATTTTATCGACTTTGTCATATAAATCAATATGTTCAGCATCATCTACAACATATAATTCTTTAGGTTCAGAGGCTTTATTAAAGGCTTCTTCACTGAAAAATTTAGAATGAGCTCTATCGCCAACGATGAATAATATTGGACGAGGAGAAATTTCATCAAGATAATCAAGTAGATGGTAATTCATAAAAGCAAGATCACTAGTTGTAGTAAATCCGCCTAAAGCATTGATATGATGTCCTCTTTTTAAAGCGTAAAAACGGAACCATTCAGCTGTTGGCTCTGTTAAATCTTCAGGAACTTTTTCAAGTGGTTTATCTGGAAAATATGGAATGTATTCAGGATAGCCATTTTGAGCATCAATCCATCTTTGTTTAGATAATTTTTCTTTAGTAGCTTGAATAGTTTCTTTATCCATGCCTAAGCGAGAAGCTACAGTCATATCATACATTGAAGCTGTAGCCACAGCTTTTATACGTGTGTCCATCTGTGTTGCAGATAAAGCGAAACCACCAGAACCACAAATACCGATAGCTCCAATTTGTTCACGGTTTACAAATGGTAAAAGCCCTAAATAATCAACACCTGCACTGAAATTTTCTGTAAAAATATCCGGAGAAGAAACATGGCGAGGATATCCTTCGGATTCACCCATAAAGCAAGGATCAAATGTTAAAATGATAAATCCGCGTTTTGCAAGTTCATTAGCATAAATACAAGGTCCTTGTTCTTTAACACCACCATAGGGAGCACCTACAATTAAAGCTGGATATTGTTTGTTTTTATTTAAATTTTTTAGATGATATAAATCTCCAGCTAGAGTAAAACCATAGCGATTTTTATAAAATACAGAAGTACGCTCAATATTATCGCTTAATGGGGCAATATAATGTTTAGACATAATGAAGACCTCCATTACAAATTATTTATATTTTAATTATAAAACTTGGAGTTTACTTCAAGTCAATGCAAAAAAATAAGAACTGTATCTTTGAAAATACAGTTCTTATTTTTTATTACTTTATCAAATGTTTTTATAGAGCTTTATGGTCTTGCTCAGCGATTTTTTCTTTAGCTACAGAAAGCATTAATTTTATACGATTTAATTGGTTTACTTCACTGATACCAGCATCACAGTCAATAGCTACGATATTTACACCATCGTGAGTACGCATGAGTTCACGTATCATACCTTTTCCTGTGATATGGTTTGGCAAGCAACCAAATGGTTGTAAACAAATGATATTATCTACACCTTCTTGGATTAATTTTGCCATTTCACCAGTTAGGAACCAACCTTCACCAGCCATATTACCTAAAGAAACATGCGGTTTAGTTAAGTTAGCTATTTCTTTAATTGTATATGGAGCGGTGAAACGCTTGCTAGCACGAAGTGCTTTACGCATAGGTTTGCGGAAAAATTCAAGTACTTTGATGAAGATTTCGGATTTAGCTTTATCTATCCATTTACCATCAAGCATTTTATATCTAATAATATCATCATAAGCCATGTACATGAAGAAGTCCATTAAATCTGGTGTTACAACTTCAGCACCTTCATCAAAGAGAACTTTTTCTACATGATTATTGGCAGTTGGGTGATATTTAACAAGAATTTCACCGACGATACCTACTTTTGGTTTTGAGATACTTTCATCTAAAGCAAGTTCATCAAATTCTTTTACAGCTTTTTTGATATTATTGCTGAATTTGAGATAGTTGCCATTAGTGATTTCATCCATAAAGATTTTACGCCATTTATTATAAAGAACATCAACAGAACCAGCTACTTTTTCATAAGGTCTTGTTCTATTAGATAAGCGAATTAATAAATCGGCATAAACTGTAGCTTTGATGACATCAATCCAAATTTCTGTTTTTATTTTAAAGTCGTCAGTTTCACGACCAACGCAAGCAAATACAGGAACTTGACTTAAACCTGCATTTTGTAAAGCCTTACGCATTAAATTTAGATAATTTGTAGCACGACAAGCCCCGCAAGTTTGGAAAAGCATGATAGAAGTATTATTTACATCATATTCGCCTGATTTTAATGCTTTTAATAATTGACCGATGACTACGATTGCAGGATAACACATATCATTATTGACATAGCGTAGACCTAAATCAATATCTTCTTGTGTAGGCATTGGCGGAATGACGATTTTCATGCCAGATTTTTTACAAGCATGTTGAATGAAATCAAAATGTTTAGGAGACATTTGCGGTGCCAAGATAGTATGTTCTTCTTGACATTCTTTGCTGAAATAAGCACGTTGTTTTGGAGGTTCAATTTCGTCAATTTGGGCAAAGCCATATTTCCATGCAGCCATGAGAGAACGAATACGTATACGAGCTGCACCAAGGTTACTTACTTCATCTAATTTTATCATGGTGTAGATATCGCCATGTTGTTCTAAGATTTCACGTACTTGACCAGTAGTGATAGCATCAAGACCACAACCGAAGGAACTGAATTGAATTAAAGTCATTTCTTTGTGGCGAGCTACATAACTAGCAGCATGATACAATCTAGCATGATAGCTCCATTGGTTTACGATATCTAAGCTATCTTCTGGGCAATCTAAGTGATAAAGAGCATCTTCGGATAAAATAGCTATGCCGTAAGATTGTATCATTTCAGGAATACCATGATTGATTTCAGGATCAACATGGTATGGTCTACCAGCTAAAACGACAATTGGCATTTTTTTGTTAGTAGCTTCTTTAATGATGTTTTCACCATAGTTGCGAATGTCTTCTTTATATTTATCTAATTCTTGATAACTTTTTTCTACAGCTTCGATTAAGTCTTTTTTAGGAATATTTAAAGAAGATAATTCTTCTTGTAAACGTTTAATCAAAGCTTTTTTATTATTTATTGGTAAGAATGGTTGAAGGAAGTTTATATTTTTCTGGCGGAGAATATCCATATTAGCACGGATATTTTCAGCATAAGATGCTACGATAGGACAGTTGTAATTATTATCAGAAGCATGAAGTGGATCTTTCATATTGTAAGGTATACATGGATAAAAGATAGTAGTGATACCTTTTTCGATTAAATCCATTATATGACCGTGTACTAATTTTCCTGGATAACATAAAGAGTCGGAAGGTATAGTGGACATACCTTTACAATATAATTGAGCGGAAGATTTGCCAGATAAGACTACTTCATAACCTAATAAAGTGAAGAAGGTAAACCAGAATGGGAAATCTTCATACATATTGAGTACGCGAGGAATACCTATGCGTCCTTTAGGGGCATTAGTCAATGGTTTATAGTATTCAAATAAACGATGATATTTATATCTATAAATATTAGGAGCTTTGTCTTCTTTAGCTATTTGTTTACCAATGCCTTTTTCACAGCGATTGCCTGTAGAATAGCGATTGCCATCAGGGAAAATTTGTGTTGTGATTAAGCAATTATTACCACAGCCATGGCAGCGGTAAGTTTTTGTTTCCATATGGAAATCTTTTAAATCCTCTTTAGTCAAAATAGAAGATTTTTCTTGTTGGCGTTCTATAGCTAAGAGTGCAATACCGTAAGCACCCATTAATCCGGAGATATCTGGACGAATTACATTTTTATTTAATAATAATTCCATAGAACGAAGTACAGCATCATTATAGAAAGTACCACCTTGAACTACGATATTATCGCCAAGCTCAGATACATCTTTTACTTGAATTACTTTAAATAAAGCGTTTTTGATGACAGAAAGAGCTATACCAGCAGAGATATCATTTACAGAAGCTCCTTCTTTTTGTGCTTGTTTTACACGAGAATTCATGAAAACAGTACAGCGAGTACCCAAATCTACTGGATTTTTAGCAGTTAAACCTTTATTGGCAAATTCGCTGACTTCCATATTTAAACCTTGAGCGAAGTTTTGAATGAAAGAACCGCAACCAGCAGAGCAAGCTTCATTTAAAATGATTTGTCCGATATTACCTTTATTTACATAAAAGCATTTCATATCTTGACCGCCGATATCTAAAACGCAAGATACATCAGGACAAAATTCGCGAGCAGCACGTAAATGAGCAAATGTTTCTACTTCACCAAAATCGGCATGAAGAGCGGCTTTTATAATATGTTCACCATAGCCAGTAGTACCAACTGTAGCAATATAGGCATTAGGAGGAATAACTTCATATAAAGCTTTTACTTTATCTATGGCTGTTTTTAAAGGTGAACCATGATTACTACCATAAGATGAATAAAGTATTTCATGATTTTTACCAATAGCAACTAATTTTGTAGTAGTAGAACCAGCATCAATACCTATGTACAAAGGTCCTTGATAATCTGATAATGAAGCTTTTTTTACAACATCTTTATTATGACGTTGTTTAAATTCAGCATATTCTTGTTCATTTTTGAATAATGTAAATGCTACAGATTCAGTTTCAGTAGAAGAATTCTTGCAAGTATTTAAGCGTTGCATTAATTCATCATATGTCATTTCAATTGCATTATCACTTAGTGCACAACCCATAGCAACGAAATAACAACCATCATCAACATTTACGATATGTTCATCAGTTAATTTTAAAGTTTTAATGAAGCGATCTTTTAATTGGGTTAAGAAATATAAAGGTCCACCTAAAAATGCTATATTGCCTTCAAGTGGACGACCTTGTGCTAAATTACCAATGGTTTGATTAACTACAGCTTGAAAAATAGAAAGTGCGATATCAGCCTTAGAAACACCATCATTTAATAAAGCTTGAACATCAGTTTTAGCAAAAACACCACAACGAGAAGCAATGGTATAAACTTGTGTGCCTTTTTGAGCTAATTCATTTAATCCCATAGCATCAGTATTTAAAAGGGAAGCCATGTGATCAATAAATGAACCAGTACCACCAGCACAAACACCGTTCATACGTTGTTCTGGAGCGGAGCCAAAATAAGTGATTTTTGCATCTTCGCCACCTAATTCAACAGCTACATCAGTTTGAGGTATCCAATTTTTTACAGCTTTAGAACAAGCAATTACTTCTTGGACAAATGGCAATTTTAAATTATTCGCCATACCCATACCAGCAGAGCCAGTTATTGCACAAGTAAATTTATGATTTTTTAATGTATCGGATAATAAAATCATATTATCATGCATGGATTTATAGATTTCTGATAAATGACGCATGTATTTCTTATAAACCACTTGATTATCTTTATCTAAGACAACTAATTTTATAGTAGTAGAACCGATATCAATACCAAGTTTATACGAAAAATTCAAGATAACACCACCTATAAAAATATATATTTATTAATACTTTAGAAATTTGAGATATAATCATTAAATAGTTATTATTGTGCATATGTATTATATCATAGAATAAATGATTTACCAAAATGAATTGTATTCACTTTTTTATAAAATCCTTATTTTAAAGTATTATAAAAGAAAAATTTTGATTATGTAATAGTTTGATACAATAAATTTTATTTGTCTATGATTTTATGAAAAATTTATGCTAATTCAATAAAATATCTTATATAATTAGGTAGTTTTTAGTATGAAAACAGGGATATATTAACTTTTTTATAGTTTTTTAAAATTTTTTCAAAAAAAGTGTTGACAAAATGATTTTAAAATAATATACTATAGAAGCTGGCTCGTGAGACAGTAACTCACAGAGAAAAAACAGCAATAAAGGTTAAGATGGCCCGGTAGTTTAGTTGGTTAGAATGCCGCCCTGTCACGGCGGAGGTCAGGGGTTCAAGTCCCCTTCGGGTCGCCATTTTTATTTGCCTCGGTAGCTCAGTCGGTAGAGCAGGGGACTGAAAATCCCCGTGTCAGTGGTTCGATTCCGCTCTGAGGCACCATTTTTATTAACATGCTGGTGTAGCTCAATTGGCAGAGCAGCTGACTTGTAATCAGCAGGTTGGGGGTTCGATTCCTCTCGCCAGCTCCATGAAATGCGGGTGTAGCTCAATGGTAGAGCCCTAGCCTTCCAAGCTAGTTACGTGGGTTCGATTCCCATCACCCGCTCCATAAAAAAGTTTGAAAAAACTTTAAAAAAGTTCTTGACAAGAACAAAACGATATGGTAACATATTAAATGTTCTCGACGAGAACAAAGAAGTGAATAATGCCGGGGTGGCGGAACTGGCAGACGCACGGGACTTAAAATCCCGCGGTTAGTGATAACCGTACCGGTTCGATTCCGGTCCTCGGCACCAATCACCATCATTTGTTATTTTTGCCCTTTGCGGTCGTGGCGAAATGGCAGACGCGCTAGCTTCAGGCGCTAGTGGGGGTTACCTCATGGTGGTTCAAATCCACTCGGCCGCACCATTAAGAGTATATGCGGTTGTGGCGGAATTGGCAGACGCGCTACTTTGAGGGGGTAGTGATCAATGGTCGTATGGGTTCAAGTCCCATCAACCGCACCATTAATGTTAAAAATGAACTGATACCGATATGATATCAGCTTTTTTTATGTCTGTAAGAAAATTTAATATGGCGCGTTGGTCAAGTGGTTAAGACACCGCCCTTTCACGGCGGCTTCATGGGTTCGAATCCCATACGCGTCACCAAGGTTATTCAACTCTTATAAAAGAGTTTTTATATAGATTTAAAAATGCTTTTTAAAGTCCAGATTTATTATCTAGATTTTAAAAAGCATTTTTTTTATTTTATAAGATTAAATTTTTTGTTGAACTTATTAAATTTTATTTGATTGACAATAATTATAGATAGGTATAGTATAAATATATATATAGTTAACTAGTCGAATATATTGTATATTGGCAAGTTACAAAAGAATATTATTTATAAAATATTAAACTACTAATTAATTTTAGTAGTTTATAATTTTTTATAAAGATACATACTTGGAGGCAGTGATATGTTCGATAAATTAAAAGAAAAAGCAGAACGCATAGCAGAAGAAAAAGCTATGGTATCATTTTTAAAACGATTTGACGAAAATCCTTTTCTTATTAAATTTCAAGACGACGAATATTTAATTGGTGAAGGTGAACCGACTTTTGTCGTTAATGTAAAAAAACCGATACCTGTATCTGAACTTATGAAGAGCACATCTATGGCTCTTGGTGAAGCTTATATGGATGAAAATTTGACAATTGAGGGAGATTTATACAATGCTTTAGTTCATTTTTTAGGACAGATGGGCAAATTTTCTACTGATGAACATTTACTTAATAAATTGCTTCATCCATCTCTTTCTAAAAAAACACAGGCTAAAGAAGTACAAAGTCATTATGATATAGGTAATGATTTTTATAAATTATGGCTCGATAAAACTATGAGTTATTCTTGTGCATATTTTAAAAATGAAGATGATAGTTTATATCAGGCACAAGTAAATAAAGTTGATTACATTTTAGAAAAATTGCACTTAGAAGAAGGTATGACACTTCTTGATGTCGGTTGTGGCTGGGGCTTTTTACTCATTGAAGCTGCTAAAAAATATAAAATTAAAGGTATGGGTATTACTTTAAGTCATGAACAATATGCAGAATTTAGCAGAAGAATAAAAGAACAACATTTAGAAGATTATTTGACTGTAGAATTAATGGATTATCGCGATTTACCAAAAACTGGCAAAAAATTTGACCGTGTAGTAAGCGTTGGCATGGTAGAACATGTTGGTCGTGAAAATTATAAATTATTTAATGATAGTGTAAAAGCAGTATTGAAAAAAGGCGGATTATTCCTCTTACATTATATTAGTCAATTAAATGAAGATAGTGGTAATGGTTGGATGCAAAAATATATCTTCCCAGGTGGAGAATTACCAAGTTTACGTGAAATGGTTAATATAATGGCAGATGAAGATTTCCATATTTTAGATATTGAAAATTTACGCAGACATTATAATAAAACATTGCTTTGCTGGGATAAAAATTTCCATGAACATTTAGATGAAGTTAGAGAAATGTTTGATGAAAGATTTATTCGTATGTGGGATTTATATTTAGCAGGTTGTGCAGCAGCTTTTTATACTGGCGTTATTGAAGTGCATCAAATTTTAATAACAAATGGTGTTAATAATGAATTACCAATAACAAGATGGTATTAATATAATCTAAAGAAAAAGCTCTATAAGTTATTTATGATATTTAACTTATAGAGCTTTTATTAATTTTTATTCATTTTGATTATTAAGAATGAATTCTTTTAGGAATTCATAAGATTTTTGAGGGCTTGGTGGGCAACCTCTAACATAATTTTCAAATTTGCTAGTGCAGCGACCTATGCCAATGCCATTTTCGCTAAATTCTCGCCAACCTTGACCGATAAATAATTTTGTAGGTAATTTATCAAGTAAATTATCTTTATCTAATAAGGATAGTGCTTGCAGCAAATTTTGATAACATTGCTCACAAGGGCTAGAGGCATTGATATGAGAAGCTAATTTTGAATTATTGTCACAAGTAACAGTATTATCTATTAAATTGATAATATTGGCTTTATTGATGTCAGCACAGCCTATATTTAATTTAGATGCTAGTTCAATGTATTCGATATCAAATGCTTTATAGCCTAGATTTTTAGCATAGTAAGCATCAGCTAATAAATTATCTATAGTAGCATACATATGTTTATCTGCTTGGATATCAGATAAACTATCGATTTCTACTAATGTGAAATTAGATTTAATTAAATAATTTAAGAAACAGATTGATTTATAAAAATTATCTGTAGTGAATAAAGAGCGATTTTTAGCATGTAAGATATTTTGCATAGCTTGCAGTGCATTGTGTAGTATAGTTTTTTCATTTGGTGAGGAAGTAACTAAATTTATAAAAAAGTCGGCATTGATGACTTTTTCTATTAATTTATATTCAATACCACCAATGGTTTTTGTAATATAATCGTTATCATCAAGACCATATACTGGGATATTTAATTTATCTATAATTTTATCGTATTTACAAGTTATTAATAATTGTTTTAAATCATCATCAATTAAAGAACCGAATACAAGATTGATATTAGTAAAATTATGGTCTTGTAGGTATTTGATTATTGTAGTTAAAATTACTGGAGAAGTAGAGTATAGAGTATTATCGATGTATTTTATATCAGGTTTAATGATAATTGTGCTATTTTTATTAGGAATAAATTCTTCTAATTTAGAATTAGATAATAAATTAGAAGTAATTTCATAAAGATTTGTACCATGTATTTGTAAAATATCTGTTGAGTTCATAAAATTCCTTTCTTGGTTGTTATATAATTTGTTAACCTGTGCTTTTTGAAAGTTGACATTATATAAATATAATGGTTTAATTATATTTATATAAAAAAGTTAAGGTGATAACAAATGAATTACGTAAATGATTTAAAAGAAAAAATACTAAAAGGTTATAGAATTAATAAGCAAGAAGCTTTAGATTTAGTAGAAGCTCCATTAGATGAATTATCTATAGCCGCTGATGAAATAAGGAAACATTTCTGTGGTAATGATTTTGATATTTGCACCATTATTAATGGAAAATCTGGTAGATGTTCCGAGGATTGTAAATATTGTGCACAGTCAGCTCATTATACTACAAAAATAGAAACTTATCCATTATTAAATACTGAGCCTATTTTAAAAGAAGCACAGTATAATTATAGCAAAGGTGTGGCACGTTATGCAGTAGTAACTTCGGGCAAGAGATTAAGTGATGAAGAAGTAGAAAAATTGGCAAATTCTTTAGACGAAGTACATAAAAAATGCAAAATAAAATTATGTGTTTCTGGTGGTTTATTAAATGAAGCTCAATTTAAGAAATTAAATGATGTGGGCGTAGAAAGAATTCATAACAATTTAGAAACCTCAAAAAATCATTTTGATAAAGTTTGTACTACGCATACTTTTGAAGATAAGGTAGAAGCTATAAAAGCAGCACAAAGAGCAGGTATGAGTGTTTGTAGTGGCGGTATCATGGGAATAGGAGAAACCATGGAAGATAGAATAGATATGGCTTTAGAAATACGAGATTTAAATGTGAATTCTGTGCCTATAAATCGTCTAAATCCTATACCAGGAACACCATATGAGCATAATAAGCCACTTACTGATGAAGATATGCAAAGAATAGTAGCTATTTATCGTTTTATTTTACCAGATTTATTTATTCGTTTGGCTGGTGGCAGAGGATTATTTATAGATAAAGGTAAAGCTTGTTTGCAGTCAGGAGCGAATGCTGTTATTTCTGGTGATATGCTCACAACAAGTGGTATCTCTATTGATACAGATATGAAAATGATACAAGAATTAGGTTTTAAATTAGTTTAAATTTATAATAATTATATATAGGACGATTTTTTCGTCCTATATATAAAAAATATTATACAATAAAAAATTTTTATGATATAATATTGAACATATTAAATTATGTAAATAATCTATTATTTCAGAACAGGTATGTAGTATGATGTATACAATGAAAGGAGTTTTGTATGGAAATTTTAGGATTTATAGTTCTTATTGCCTGTCTTGTAGTTGGTGTACGTTTTGGTGGTTTAGGCTTAGCCGCTGTATCAGGTATCGGTTTGACCTTTTTTGTATTCGTTGTTGGCTTAGTACCAGGAAAACCACCTATTGATGTAATGCTTACAATCATGGCAGTTGTTACTTGTTCGGGATTTTTGCAAGCTTCAAAAGGACTCGATGTAATGCTAAAATATGCTGAAAAATTATTGCGTAAAAATCCAAAACAAATAACGATACTTGCACCGATTACTACATGGTTTTTAACTGTTCTTTGTGGTACTGGTCATGTAGTATATACTATGTTCCCAATTATTTATGATATTGCTATCAAGCAAAATATCAGACCAGAAAGACCAATGGCAGCAGCTTCTGTTGCTTCTCAGATGGGGATTTGTGCATCACCTGCCTCTGTAGCTGTAGTATCCATGGTGGCAATGCTAGCAGGAACTACTCATCCATTAGGGGTGGTGCAGATTTTGATGGTATCTATTCCAGCAACTTTTTGTGGTGTTTTAGTAACAGGTTTATGGAGTTTAAAAAGAGGTAAAGATTTAGCAAAAGATGAAGAATTCCAAGCAAAATTAAGAGATCCAGAACAAAGAGCATATATTTATGAGGAACAAGCTCAAAATAATGCTGGTGTAAAATTACCTTCTAGTGCATATAAAGCTACATTTATCTTTTTATTAGGTATCGTTGTAATCGCTTTATTTGGTAGCTTCCCTAAAGAATTATTACCACTCGTGCCAAATGCAAAAGGTGCATGGGTACCGCTTTCGATGACACCAACAATTCAGCTTTGTATGTTAGTTATCGCGGCAATTATTTTACTTGTTTGTAAAGTTAAAGTTAATGATGTAACAAATGGCTCTGTCTTTAAATCAGGTATGGTTGCTATCGTTTCTGTATATGGTGTAGCCTGGATGGCAGAAACTTATTTTGGTGCTTATTTACCAGAGTTTAAAGAAACATTAGGTCAGATTGTCCTTGAATATCCTTGGACTTATGCAATTGTTTTATTCTTAATATCTAAATTAGTAAATTCCCAAGCAGCAGCATTAGCTATTGTAGTGCCTATGGCATTAAGTGTAGGTGTAGATCCACTTATTATTATTTCATTTATTTCTGCTTGTTATGGTTATTTCTTCTTGCCAACATATCCATCAGATTTGGCTTGCATTGGTTTTGACCGTTCTGGAACAACAAGAATTGGCAGATTTGTAATCAATCATAGCTTTATCATTCCAGGTTTTATTGGTATTACAGTTGGTTGTTGTGTAGGTTATTTAGTAACACATCTTTTATATTGATAATTTAATTAGTGAAATAAAAAATCCTAGAGTTTATGCTCTAGGATTTTTTTATTATTTTATTGACTGTAAATTAAAAAAATATTAATATATAAGCTATATTTTGATAAGATTTATGAGTGGATTGGAGGGGCTTAGGTGGCGAATTTAATAAAAACATTACAAGAGCAAAAAGGTTTTTCGGAAACAGAAATAATGATTGCAACGTATTTATTAGCTAATTTTCGTAAATTAGCAGGAATGTCAACTAGACAATTGGGTAAAAATACGTATACAAATTCAGCTGCTATTGTGCGTTTTAGTCAAAAATTAGGTTTTAGTGGATATACAGAATTTAGAGTTCAATTTTTAGCTGAAATGATGCAATATATCAATCATCCAAAAGGTGAAGAACTTGTTGTATCAACTAAAGATAGTATACATTCATTAATTGATAAAGTAACAGCTATTGAAATTGATACACTAAAAGAAACAAAGAACATGCTTAATCCAGAAGATTTTTTAAAAGCTCTAAATCTTTTTATAAAATCTAAGCATATTGATTTTTATGCTATGGATAATAATTTAGATGTAGCAAGAATTGCTTCAGCTGGTTTTATCATGGCTAATAAATGCTCAAGTGTACATTCTCCAATGACTATGCAATATTTACAGGCAACTAGTGCTTCAAAAGATCACTTGGGATTTATCATAAGTCGTACAGGGAATAATCGTATGTTATTAGATATTGCTCGTTTATTAAAACTACGAGGAATTTCCTTTATTTTGATTACAGCATCACCTAATTCAGAAATAGCTAGTTTAGCAGATGTAGTTTTTTCTGTAGCAAGTGTGAAGCAAATGGAAGAATTAGGACCTAGAGTTTTTCTTTTAGGTGCAAAATATGTTACAGACATAATGTTTACCATGCTTATGACGCGTTTAGATTATCATGAATCTCAACAAAAAGAACAATGGTTAAATAAACATTTTCGTTATTAAGATGAAAATAAAAACTGCTTATTTTGATGTAGATAACATTTAAAATAAGCAGTTTTTTTATTGTTATTTTGATTATTTTCAAACAATTCGTATCATTGCTACAAGTGAAAAAAGGTTTTTTTATATGATATTGTATCATTGTTTCGTATTAGCCAATATCTATTGAAACAGTATTTTGTTAATGATATATTAAAATCACCTTAAGGAAAATTCGAAAAATTATGTATAGGAAAAGGAGAGAATTCTAAATGGATAAACAAAAACTTTTTGATAGTTTTATCGAAGTTATGAGCAAGTTTGCACAAATACGTGCTGTAGTAGCATTACGTGATGGTTTTATTATGACTACACCATTTACTATTTGTGGTTCAGTATTTTTGTTGATTGCAAACTTACCAATTCCTGGATATGGAGAATTTATGGCATCTATATTTGGTAATGATTGGACAGCACCATTTAATGCTGTAGCAGGTGGTACATTTAATGTATTAGCTTTAATTGTTGTAGTCGCAATTACATACAAATTTGTAGGCAATGAAGGTTGCGATGCTAGTATGGCATCTATATTAGCTTTATCAACATTGTTAATATTAATGCCACCATCATTAGTAACTGAAAATGGTCAATTAGTAGGAGATATTATACCAAAAGCTTGGGTTGGTAGTAATGGTGTTATAACAGCAATTATTATAGCTTTCTTTGTATCATATGTTTTCTGTTATTGTGAAAAAAATAATGTTGGTATAAAAATGCCAGATTCTGTACCACAAGGTGTAGCAAGAGCTTTTACCGCATTAGTACCAGGTATGATATTTTTTACAGTAGCTTCTGTTTTATATGGACTTTGTCATTATCTTGGAGCTATTACATTACCAGAATTAATCTTTAAAATTATTCAGACACCATTGCAAGGACTTTCTGATACATTGGCTGGTGGCTCAGTGATTGTTGCTTTACAGGGCATTTTGTTTTGGGCTGGTGTTCATGGACCAAATGTTGTCGGTGGTGTAGTAAGTCCATTATTGATAGCAAATTCTTTAGATAATCAGCATCTTATAGATATGGGTATGTCTCTTATAAATAATCCAGAAGCTAAAATTATAACTGCTCAAGTCAATGACGTATTTGTAAAAAGTGGCGGTTGTGGTTTGACATTAGGACTTTTATTATCAGGTATATTTACAGTAAAGTCTCAACAAATGAAATCTTTATTAAAAATGGCATTTGTACCAGGTTTATTTAATATAAATGAACCTCTTATCTTTGGTTTGCCAATTGTATTTAATCCATATTTACTCGTTCCATTTGTGTTAGTACCTTTAATAGCATTATTTGTAACATATTTTTCAATCAGCATGGGCTTCATGTCTCCTTTTAGTGCCGTTCAAGTACCATGGACAACACCTCCAATAATTGCAGGATTTTTACTTAATGGTTGGCAAGGTGCTGTTGTACAGATAATAAACTTAGCTATTTCTACAGCAATATATTTTCCATTTGTACGAGCACAAGATAAAGCATTATTAAAAGAAGAACAAGGTGAAAAAGAAGAATAATTATTAAATTATTTTTTGAGAGATTGTATATTAGAGAGAATTAATTTTGGGGGCGAATGTATTGATGCTATTAAAGAAAAATAAAGCGTTAGCTATTTCTATGGGAATATTTTTAGGATTAACAGGTACATCTTTTGCGCAATCAACATCTGATGCAGATAAAGTTTCTTCAGAAAATAAAGTTAGTGTTACTGATAATGAAAATATAAATGCAAATGTAAATAGTTTTAGTGATGTTCCTAAAGGTCATTGGGCTTATGAAGCACTTGATTATTTAGCTCAACATGGTGTCATTGAAGGTTATAAAGATGGAACATTTCAGGGAAATCGAACAATGACACGTTATGAAATGGCAAGTATAGTGGCTAATGCTATGAAATCAGATAAAGGAGATATAGGAGATAAAGCTGTATTAAATCAATTAAAAGAAGAATTTAGCGAAGATTTGAAGCAAATGCAATCACAAATTGATAAAAATACATCCGATATTTCCAAATTAAAAGAAGACACAGAACGTTTTAAAATTAGTGGTTTTGGTAGAGTATCTTGGGATAATGACAATATCAAAGGTTATAATGACCAAAATGATAATAATCGTTTTTATCTTGATTTAAAAGGTAAATTTAAAGTTAATGATGATTGGAATTTTAATTTTGAAAGCGAAACAAATCAACGTTATGCCCGATATGTAACATCCGCTGGTGATGTAAAATATCATGAAGGTCATGATGATTCTGATGGTGTAATCCAGCGTATTTGGGCAGAAGGTAATATTGATAAATTGCATGTTGATGTAGGTCGTAGATGGCGCGGTTTAGGTTTTCAAAATGTATTATTGGGTAATGAAACAGACGGTATCGTGCTTGATTATCCTTTAGATAATAACGGTTTAAAAGCATTAGCATTTTATCAAAAACCAACTGATGCAGGTTATGATTTTGCTATGTATGGATTAGGCGTACAAGGCCCTGTTTCTGATAATTTACAAATTAATTTAGCATATGCCCAACTAGATATTGATAAAAATGAATCTCCAGGATATGACCCATATAATGGAAATGCTCCGTTAGTAAATACTTTTGGTTCACATGGATTGGTATTGAGTGCAATGTGGAATCCGATGAAAAATATCACACTTATTGGTGATTATGTGCTTACAAATGCTGAAAAAGAACGTGTAGCTGAATGGGCTTCAGATGGAACGCAACATATTTTTGATATTGATGAAAATACAAGTAAATCTATTCGTTTGAATTATCGTTGGACTAACTTAAATGATCCAGGCTCTTTCCAACTGTATACACGTTGGTTTGATTATGGACGTCATGGAAATATCATGGGTGATGAAGAATGGGGATTATTAAAACCAGGCTCTAAAGGATGGGTATTTGGTTTTAAATATGTACCAGCCAAAAATATAGAATGGGAAACAATGTATGAAATTGCTGATATGTACAGTGGCATTTATGGAGAAAAAGATCAGCAATATAAACGAGATTTCATTCGTACACAAGTAGATTTTTATTTTTGATAAATAATATTTTAAATATAATTTTATAAGTAAAAGGAGTAATTTATTATGAAAAAAATTGTTTTATTATGTGCATCTGGTATGTCTACAAGTATGTTAGTAAAAAAAATGCAGGAAGCAGCAAAAGCTGAAAATTATGATTGTGAAATAGCTGCTTATTCAGCAGCAGAGGCAGTAGAAAAAGCTTCAGATGCTGACGTAGTATTACTTGGTCCACAAATTCGTTTTTCTAAAGATAAAATTGCAAAAGAATTACCAGGTGTACCTGTTGATGCTATTGAAATGCGTATGTATGGTCGTATGGATGGTAAAGGTGCTTTAGCATTTGCTAAAAGTTTAATGAAAGACTAAGGGAGAGTAAGTAATGGAAGGTTTAGAATTAATAGCATTCGAGATTATTTCTTCTGTGGGAACAGCACGTAGTTGTTATATAGAAGCAATTAGTGAAGCTAAAAAAGGCAATTATGAAAAAGCAGAAGAATTAATTGCTGAAGGTGAAAAAGTATTTATTGAAGGTCATGATAAACACAATGAATTATTGCAAAAAGAAGCATCTGGTGAAGGTAATGTAGTCAATTTATTGATTTTACATGCAGAAGACCAATTGATGAGTGCAGAAGGTTTTAAAATTATCGCACAAGAATTTATAGATGTTTATCGTAGAATAAACGTAAAATAAGGAGAATGAAGATGGGATTTCCAAAAGGTTTTTTATGGGGTGGCGCAGTAGCTGCCCACCAACTTGAAGGCGGTTGGCAAGAAGGCGGAAAAGGAATTAGCGTAGCTGATGTAATGACTTTGGGTGGACCAAATAAACCTAGAGAAATTACAGATGGTGTTGTTCCAGGAAAGATTTATCCAAATCATGAAGCTATAGATTTTTATCATCACTATGAAGAAGATATCGCATTACTTGCTAAAATGGGATTTAAATGTTTTCGTACAAGTATTGCTTGGACACGTATTTTCCCTAATGGTGATGAAACAGAAGCAAACGAAGCTGGTTTAAAATTTTATGATGATCTTTTTGATACACTTCATCGTTATGGAATGGAACCAATTGTTACTTTATCTCATTTTGAAATGCCATATAATTTAGTAACTAAATATGGCGGATGGCGTAATCGTAAATTAGTAGATTTCTTTGTACGTTTTGCAGTTACTGTTTTTAAACGTTATAAAGATAAAGTTAAATATTGGATGACATTTAATGAAATTAACAATCAAAGAGATGTAAATACTGAATTTACAGCATTTACAAATTCAGGTGTACTTTATAAAGATGGTGAAAATAGATATGAGGTTTTATATCAAGTAGCTCATCATGAATTTGTGGCATCTGCATTAGCTGTTATTGAAGGTCATAAAATTAATCCAGATTTTCAAATTGGTTGTATGTTAGCAATGTCTCCAGTATATCCAGCAACTTGTAAACCAATGGACCAAATGGCAGCATTGAAAGAGATGGATCGTACATTTGTTTTCTCAGATGTACAATGCAGAGGACATTATCCAATGTATATATTAAAAGAGTGGGAAAATAAAGGTTATAATATTAAAATTGAAAATGGCGATTTTGATATTTTAGAACGTGGAAAAGTAGATTATTTTGCTTTGTCATATTACATGAGTTTTGTCAGTGAATATGATCCTGAAGGTAAAGAACATATGGGGAAAGAAGTTAAAAATCCATATGTAAAAGCTTCTGATTGGGGTTGGCAAATTGACCCAGTTGGATTACGTTATATGTTAAACGTGATTTCTGAACGTTATGAATTACCAATGATGATTGTTGAAAACGGAATTGGTTTACATGAATATCCAGATGAAACAGGTGTAGTGCAAGATGATACACGTATAAAATATTTCTCTGAACATATTGCTGAGATGAAAAAAGCTGTAGATGAAGATGGTGTTACACTCATGGGATATTGTCCTTGGGGACCTATTGACCTCGTATCAGCAAGTACAGGTGAAATGGAAAAAAGATATGGATTTATTTATGTAGATAAAAATAATCAAGGAAAAGGTACATTAAAACGCGTACCGAAAAAATCTTTTTATTGGTATCAAAAAGTAATTAAAACGAATGGCGAAGATTATTCTATTGAATGAGTGAAGGAGTGTAGTTTATGAGTTTAAAGAAAAAAGCTATTGTTAGTACAATGCTTATGGCATTATCCATTACACCAACAGTAATTCCAAATAGTATAGTAACACCATCTATTGTTATGGCAGCACCAGCTAGCGATGTAAAAGCAAGTGAAGCTTTTGAAGTGAATTTCCAAAATGGAATGCCAAAAGGATTTGAGGCTTCTGATGGATGGACAAATGGATATATGTTCAATGTAAATTGGCATAAAGAAAATGTTACATTTGATGGTGGAAACCTTCAATTAATTATTGATAAAGAAAAGAAAGCTGATAAAATACCATATTCTGGTGGAGAATTTCGTAGTAAAGATTTCTACGGTTATGGAAAATATGAAGTATCAATGAAACCAATAAAAAATGATGGTGTAGTATCTTCTTTCTTCACATATACTGGTCCATCTGATAATAATCCATGGGATGAAATTGATATAGAATTTTTAGGAAAAGATACAACAAAAGTTCAATTTAATTATTATCGTGATGGAAAAGGTGGACATGAATATTTATATGATTTAGGTTTTGATGCATCTGAAAGTTTCCATACTTATGGCTTTGAATGGCATAAAGATAAAATTATTTGGTTTGTTGATGGTAAAGAAGTATATCGTTTGGAAGGAACAACAATTCCAGTAACAAAAGCTAAACTTATGATGAATGCTTGGTGTGGAACAGGTGTAGATGAATGGTTGAATGCATTTGATGATAAAAATTTACCTGTAAAAGCAGAATATCAATGGATAAAATATACTCCATTTACTGAATAAGGAGTTGTCTGATTATGTATAATAAGAAAAAACTCAGTCAAATTATTTTATCTGGATTAATGGCGGTAAGTTTTTCATCGATATCACTACCTATAGAAGCAGCTGATATGGGGCTACATGTTGACCAAGTAGGATATCTGCCAAATTATTCAAAAGTAGCAATGGTAACTGACTCTAATGATACTACTTTTGAAATAATTGATACAAAAGATAATAAAGTTGTATTTAAAGGAAATTTATCTGAACCTAAATATGATAAAATTTCTGAAGAAACTTTACGTAAAGCAGATTTTTCTTCTTTGAATGTACCAGGAACATATATTTTAAAAGTAGGTAATCGTGAATCATATGATTTTGTAATTGGTGATGATGTCTATGATGTACCTATGGTACAAAGTTGGCGTTCATATACTTTATCAAGAAGTAATACTGCTATAAATGATGATAAAGTTTCTGGACTAAAATTAGAAGGTGGACATAAGCAAGATAAAGAAGCTCGTGTCTATTTCTCTGATAAATTAAATAATAAAGGCGATAAAATAGATGTTAGTGGCGGTTGGTATGATGCAGGAGATTATGGTAAATATATAACAACAGGAGCATTAAGTAGTGCTGAATTATTGTTAGCATATGAAGCAAATCCCGACCATTTCACTAAAGGTCAATTGTTATTTCCAAAAGGCATAGAAAATAATACAAATATGCCAGATGTTTTATCAGAGGTAAAATTTGAACTTGACTGGATGGAAAAAATGCAACGTGAAGATGGCAGTACATTCCATAAAGTATCAGGTTTGACTTGGCCAGGATTTGATATTTCTCCAGATACAGATAAGCAAGATAGATATATTTTTAGTACAGCTACTTCTAGTTCAGCTATGTATGGTGCAAGTTTAGCAATAGCTTCACGTGTATATGAACAATATGATAAAGATTATGCTAAAAATTTAAAACAAAATGCTGAAGCTGTTTGGCAATATTTAGAAAAAAATCCTAAACCAATTTATCGTGTTGATGAAGGACAAGAAAATGGTTCAGGCCCATATAATAAAGATACAGATCTTGAAGAACGTTTATGGTTAGCTGCAGAAATGTTTAGAACAACAGGTGATGCTAAGTATGAATCTTATTTGAAGAAAGAGTCTAAACGTTTAACTGATAAACCAAGCTTTTTTACATGGGATGATACTTTAGCTTTAGCACAATTTGCCTATGCTAAATCTAATAATGCAGATAAGCAACTTCAAAATAAAGTTATTAATGCTTTAATTAGTTATGCAGACGATATTTGTACAAGTATAAAAACAGATGGTTTTAATTGTTCTTTAAAAGAAAATGAATATACATGGGCTTCAACTAAAAATGCTTTGACTAAAGGTGATATTTTATTAATGGCATATCAAATTGAGCCAAAACAAGAATATTTAGAAGGAGCACTAGCACAAATTCATTATCTTTTTGGAAGAAATTCACTTGATAAGAGTTTTATGACTGGTGTAGGAGATAATCCACCATTACATCCACATAATCGTATCCATGAAAGCACAGGAGCTTATGTTTCAGGTCTTGTTGTCGGTGGACCAAATCATGTTATAGGTGGAGATCCAGACCAAACAGAATACTTGAATAGTGGAAATATTCCTATAGCAAAATCTTATCTTGACGTGGTAAGTTCTTGGTCTACAAATGAATATGCTATAGATTATATTTCATCTGCTGTTTATGCTTTATCTTGGTTTGCAGAACCAGACTTAGTTAAAGTTGAAGATTTAAAATATAATAAGTAAATAAAAATTGCTTTCTAATTTAATTATTAGAAAGCAATTTTTTTATACATATATTTATAAAACAAAAAAAGCTCCGATAAAATCGAAGCTTTAATCTACAAAATGGTGGGCAGGGATGGATTCGAACCATCGTAGCCTACGGCGACGGATTTACAGTCCGTTCCCTTTAACCACTCGGGCACCTACCCATTACAAATGGTGACCCTGGCAGGACTCGAACCTGCGACCTTTTGATTCGTAGTCAAACACTCTAATCCAGCTGAGCTACAAGGCCATTTGTTCATTGCTCTTACAAGCGACTTCTATATAATAACATAGATATATATTTTTGACAAGTCTTTTTTTTAGTATAAAAATTTTTTTGTTTTTGCTAAAATATAGTTAAAAAGAATAAAAAGAGACAATGTCATGAAAATAGGGAAAATTATTGCTTTGTTAGTATGTAGTTTTTTATTTTGTAGTATTGAGACAAAGGGTTTTATCAGTAGTGTATATGGTGATGTGATTTGGAGTAACAATTACGAACAAATAAAGGTATAGTTATTAATTGAATAAATACAATGAGGCGTATTCAAATGAAGGTTTTAGGCAAGTATATTCTGATATAAAAGACAATCAATTTGATATTTACTGGGGACAATCATTTGATGAATTAAATGCAAATTATGAGCTGAAATGGGGAGTATAGGGAACGAATATATTGCATTATGTGTTGCAATTAAATAAGATTTATAAAAAGAGTTCACCGTATTTGGTTTTATGGTTTAACAAAGAAAAATTATATCGAATATGGCTGTATTATCCAAGAGGATTAAATCAGGGCAAGAAGCATCGTAAAAGAGTAGAAGAATATTTAGTAAAAAAATTTGGAACTCCTACAGTTCATGGTGAAAATATATTTTGCTGGGAAGATACATCGGTAAAAGTCAATGTACAAGAAGAGCAAAAATTGGAAAAGAAATTTTATCACAATGTTTTTCATGCAAAAAGACATGTAAAAAGGGATAAAAATGATAATGAATAAAATTGATTGCGTTTGAAAGAAGGTGATAATGTGAAAAAGATTTTTATAATATTTTGTCTTTGCTTTATTTGTGGTTATTCTGTAGTATTTGCTAAGCAAAATATTTCAGTAAATTTAAATTGGGGCGAAACATATTCTGAAATAAAAGAGAAATATTCGCTTATTTATAATAATCATTTAGATGATGAAGATAGTAATACGTATTGGCTAAAATTAAATGAGCCTTATTTAAATGGTAAAAAAGTTGTAGATGGGAAAATTTTAATATATTTAAAAGAAAATAAATTATATAGAATAAAAGTTGATTTTATTGATGGTACAGATTTGATTGTTCAAAATAAAACAGCAAAAAAAATAAAGTGGATAGGAGAAAATTTATATTGGGGTATGAGCTTAGTACAAGTAAATAAATTGTATAAATTTGAATATAAAGAATACGATGAAAGTGAAAATGCCTCAGTATATTATTTGACTTTGCCAGAAAAAATTTTTAAAGGAGTGACATTAAAATCTAATAAAATATTGGCTTATTTTTGGAATGACCAATTGTATAAAATTGTGGCAGAAAAAGAAGATGGAACAGAAATAATTTTGCAAGATGACAGTTTATTAAAAAAAGCAAAAATACAAGGTGATTTAAATATTAAGCGAAAAGCACACGAAGAAGTAGTGAAGAAAATAAATAAGGAAATAGAAAAAGAAATCGAAGTTTTATCAGATAAAATAAGTTATGTAAAATTAATACCTAATTTATATTGGGGTGAAAGTATAAATGATATTGTTATGGATTATGCTGTTAAATATGTTGAGTACTATTGTGATGAAAATGCTCTTGTTTATGAAATGGACTTGCAAAATCCATATACAAAAAAAGATAAAGATTATAATGATTTTATAAATACTTATCAACAAATAACTGAGAAAATACGATTATATTTATGGAATAACCAACTTTATAAAATAGAAATAAAATATAATGATGCGGAGCAGGTAGTTAGTGATAAGACTTTATTAAATCGAGCAATTGTAGATGGACAAACATTGAAATTAGGAGGTACTCTTTTAAAACCTAATCATAGAAATATTTTAACAGATGTCAAAAACGATAAATTATATATGTATTGGGGTCAACCAAATGAAGAATTATTTAAAATTTATGAATTAAGCAGAGGTGGAATAATCTGGAATACCATTAGTATTAATAGCATTGATGTAGATAATGGTAAAGAAAATTCATCAAGTATTATGGTGATGTTTAGTAATAATCATTTGTATAAAATATTATTATGTGCGAATGAGAATATTAAAAACTTAAAAGAGCAACAAAAAGATTTTGTTTATGTTAAAAATTATTTAGAGAAGAAATTTGGAAAACCAAGTGTTTATAAAAAAGATATTTGGTTATGGCAAGATGTAACAATACCTATTGATAAATCTGAAGAAGATTCTTTACAGGTTCTTTTAAATGAAGAGATTGCTCGTTCATTACAATAAAAATAGATATAAAAAAAGCTTCGATATTATATCGAAGCTTTAATTTACAAAATGGTGGGCAGGGATGGATTCGAACCATCGTAGCCTACGGCGACGGATTTACAGTCCGTTCCCTTTAACCACTCGGGCACCTACCCATTACAAATGGTGACCCTGGCAGGACTCGAACCTGCGACCTTTTGATTCGTAGTCAAACACTCTAATCCAGCTGAGCTACAGGGCCATTCGTTTGCGGTTGTCTTAACTGCGTATATTATAATATCAGATTGATATATATTTGTCAAATGTTTTTTTGAAAAAATTTAGGATTTATTAAAATTTATTTTATGTCTATACGAAATGAATAATAAATGATATATTATGTGATGGATAGTATTCGAAGCGAAACTGTACCACAAATTTTTATTTTTATCTAATAAAAAAGGATTGTATCGAAAGAACAAGACCTTACCAGAGATTTCATTGAATTACTTCCAAGAAAAAGAGGTGATAAAATGAAAATAGGATTTATTGGTGCGGGGAAAGTAGGTTTTTCCCTAGGAAAATATTTACAAAATAACTCTAATCAAAATAATGTAGAAATTGTAGGTTATTTTAGTAAATCTTTAAAATCAGCAAAATCAGCAGCAGATTTTACCAATACGAAATTATATACAAATCTTGAATATATCTTAAAAGACAGTGATACCTTATTTTTGACGGTGCCTGATGGTAGCATTAGTCAAATTTGGGATTATATGAGAAATCTGGATATTAGAAATAAAAATATTTGTCATTGTAGCGGTTCGATATCTTCGACCGCTTTTTTTGATGCCCAAAATAAAGGTGCGTATGCTTACTCTATACATCCACTTTGTGCAATAAATGATAGGTATGAAGCTTATGAAAATCTAGCCAAAGCAGTATTTACTATTGAAGGTGATAATGAGCATTTAGATGACTTGATGCAGATTTTTAAAAAATCGGGCAATCAAATCATAAAAATCAATACGCAAAAGAAGGCATTATATCATGCAAGTGCAGTAATGACTAGTAATTTAGTTACAGCTCTATTTGCCACAAGTATAGATTTATTAAATAGTTGCGGAGTAGATAAAAAAATGGCAAAGCAAATTTTATTGCCATTATTGCAAGGAAACGTAGCTAATTTAACTACTTTTGATATTGAAAATGCTTTGACTGGTCCAGTAGAAAGAAATGATTTAGTCACAATAAAAAAACATTTAACTGCATTTACTAGTGAAAATTTAAATCAAGAAAAAGAAATTTATAAGTTATTATCACAAAAATTAATTGAAATCGCACAAAGTAAAAATCCTTTAAAAGATTATAGCAAGATGAAAGAGGTTTTTAAAAGTGAAAAATACAGTGACAACATTTAAAATGCAAAAAGAAAATAAGGATAAAATTACTATGCTTACGGCATATGATTATTCTACAGCAAAGTTGATTGATGAAGCTGGAGTTAATGGAATTTTAGTAGGTGATTCCTTGGGCATGGTTATGCTCGGGTATGAAGATACATTATCTGTTACTATGGAAGATATGATACACCATATAAAAGCTGTTACAAGAGGAGTAAAAAATGCTTTGGTTGTAGGTGATATGCCGTTTATGTCTTATCAGACATCTGTTTATGATGCTGTAAAAAATGCAGGTCGTTTAGTGCAAGAAGGTCATTGTCAGGCAGTAAAATTAGAAGGTGGGGAAAGCGTTTGTCCACAGATAAAGGCAATTGTCGAAGCTTCTATTCCTGTTATGGCACATATAGGACTTACACCACAATCTGTTAATGCTTTTGGTGGATTTAAAGTTCAGGGAAAAAGTGAAGAAGCAGCTAAAAGAATTATTCAAGAGGCAAAGGCTGTAGAAAAAGCAGGTGCTTTTGCTGTTGTTTTGGAATGTGTTCCAGCTAAATTAGCTAAAATTGTCACAGAAGAAATAAATATACCGACAATCGGTATTGGAGCAGGTAGTGATTGCGATGGTCAAATTTTAGTTTATCAAGATATGCTTGGTATGTTTGGCGGATTTAAACCTAAATTTGTAAAGCAGTTTGCTAATATAGGTGAAACTATGACGAAAGCTTTTAAAGATTATATTGAGGAAACAAAAGCAGGAAATTTTCCAGCAACAGAACATTGTTTTAAGATAGATGAAAGCATTATTGAAAAATTATATTGATTAGAATTTTATTTAAATATTACAAAGTTACAATAAAAGGTATTGCATTTTATTTTTTTATATGATATTATGTAAACACGCTAAAGATGATGAAGAGGAAAAGTAGATAGATATAATCATGACAGAGAGTCAAGGATGCTGGAAGCTTGATATGAGTGTATTTATTGAAGTTCACCTTGGAATTGCTCGCTGAAATTATTGTAGGTGGAGCCGGAGCCTTACCGTTATCAAAAAGGAGAGTATCGGATTAGTCCCGTACTTGATGAGAGATATCTATATTTATTTATAGATAAATAAGGTGGTAACGTGAATTCAGCCTCGCCCTTATATTAGGGTGAGGCTTTTATTTTTTATAAAAAGAAAGGAGGAATATCTTGAAGAAATTAGCATTTTTAGGCCCTCATGGAACTAATAGTGAAGAAGCAGCTTTACATATGACTAAGTTGAGAAATGAGCCGATGGATTTGATTGCATATGATAGTATTTATGATGCAATTTTGGCAGTAAGTCAAGAAAAAGTTGACTATTGTTTAGTACCAGTAGAAAATTCAATTGAAGGGTCAATTAGAATAACATTGGATACGCTAGCTCATGATGTTGACTTAATGATAGAGTCTGAATTAATATGGAGTGTACATAATCAATTATTGACAAAAGATCCTAATGCTAAGATACACACAATAATTTCTCATGTACAACCATTAGCTCAATGTAGAGAGTATATACAGACTCATTATCCAAAAGCAAAAACAGAAGCTGTTTCTAGTACGGCTGTAGCTGCTAAAAAAGCTAGTGAATACGGACAAGGATATGCAGCAATAGCGACGAAAACAGCAGCTGATTTATATAATCTACAAGTAGTAGATACTGATATTCAAGATGTTGAAGATAATTTTACTAGATTTATCTTATTGACAACAAAGAAAAAATTAAAAAAACAACAAAATGCTTCAAATATGATGTTGATTTGTCAGATTGATGGCAGAGCTGGTAGCTTATATGAATTATTAGGCGACTTTGCTAAGAGAAAAGTCAATATGACTAGAATAGAATCAAGACCAGCACGAACTAGTTTGGGTGAATATATCTTTTTTATTGAAATTGATGTTGATGTAGAAAAAGATATTCTTCAAGAAGCTTTAGATGAAGCAAATAAAAAATGTTTTTGGTTAAAAAACTTGGGTGAATTCCCTGTATTTAAAGGTAGTTATAAATTATAAAAAAAGATAATTTGTTAGATAAAGGTGGAATTATAAATGGTAGTAATCATGACTCCTGATGCAAAAGAAGAAAATATTATGGCGGTAGTAAAAGCTATTGAAAGCGTAGGTCTTACAGCCAAAATAATGGAAGGTGCTCAGCAGAAAATTGTTGGTGTAATAGGTGATAAAACTCGTATGGGTTCACTAGCAGTAGAGGCAATGGAAGGTGTAGAACAGACAGTGGCTATTTCTAAATCTTATAAATTAGCTAGCCGTGAATTCCATCCAGCAAATACTGTTGTAGATGTAGATGGTGTAAAAATCGGTGATGGTAATGTAGTAGTTATGGCGGGCCCTTGTGCAGTAGAATCTCGTGAACAATTACTAGAAGCAGCAAAAATTGTAAAAGCTGGTGGAGCACAATTTTTACGTGGTGGTGCTTATAAACCTCGTACTTCTCCATATGCATTCCAAGGTCTTGAAAATAAAGGTCTTGAATATTTAGCAGAAGCACGTGAAGTTACAGGCTTAAAAGTAGTAACAGAAGTAACAGAAGTAGAAGCAGTTGATGCAGTAGCTCATTATGCAGATATTTTACAAATTGGTGCACGTAATATGCAGAACTTCCGCTTATTAAAAGAAGTTGGAAGAAAAAATAAACCTGTTATGCTCAAACGTGGTCTTTGTGCAACTATTGATGAATGGCTCAATGCTGCTGAATATATCATGAGTGAAGGCAATCATAATGTAATTTTATGTGAACGTGGTATTCGCACTTATGAAACATATACAAGAAATACATTAGATATGAGTGCTGTGGCAGCAGTAAAACATTTAAGTCATTTGCCAATCATTGTTGACCCAAGTCATGGTACAGGTAAATGGAGAATGGTAAAACCTATGAGCTTTGCAGCAATAGCAGCAGGAGCAGATGGTCTTATTATTGAAGTTCATCCAAATCCAGCAAAAGCATTATCTGATGGCCCACAATCATTAACTCCAGAAAATTATCGAGAAGTAATGCGTGGCGTATATAAAATTTCTGATTTTATGAAAGCAGAAAATTTATTCACTGATTATATGAAAGACTAAAAAATTGCATAAAAGAAAAGCAGTCAAATACTTAGTTAAAGTGTTTGACTGCTTTTTTTATACCATTAAAAATAAAAATATAGGATAAGCTATGAAGATAAATATTGCTGTAGAAATTAAAAAGATCGCTTCGGCAATACTCGTATTTAATTTATATAATTGGGTAACTACAATAGCATTGATACCAATAGGGCAAAGACCAATTAAAGTGATAACAGAAATAAGTAATTTATCATCTGTAAATATAGTTGCTATGATGAAAGCTAATACAGGAATGATAATGAAACGCACAGGTAATATAGCTAGAGCTATATATTTATAGAGGCGAGCCGCTTTAAAATTCAGTAAATAACCAACAGGTAAAATACCAAACCAAGCCCCTAAATGTACAGAAGCATTAAAGATAGGATCAAAAACATCTGGTCGAGGCACTTCGCAGATATTTAAAATCGCACCTACAAACATACTAAGTAAACCGATTTGGTTCCAACTAATTAAGATAGAACGCCAATGAGGTTGAAATTTAGCTTTAGAACCAGCTGTGGCTTTTTGATGAAAATATTCAGCTAGCGGAAAGCAAAAAGAAAGTGTAAAAATATTTTGCACCATGCCTATTACTTGTACATAAGCGTAAGCTAACTGTCCCATAGCAATATAAGCACATAATCCGCCTAGAATACCTGTATTAGAGAGCATACTACTCAATAGATAAGCTCCTTTGTTGCGAATATTTTTGCCAAGATGCCAAGAAGCATAAGGATATGCTAGTATTCCAGGAAGTGCTGAGATTAAAATAATACCTACAAATGCCAATAAAAACAAATTATGGTCTATTTTTATCAACCAAAAACTGCCCAATCCTATAATTATCATGATAAAACGGATATTTACTTTTAATAAAAAATTACAAACATTTACGGAGATAATTTTATACTTATGTAGATAATATCCTATAGCTAAAGGTAAGATGACATCAATAAAAATAAATAATATACGATAAAATGTTTCTGACATTATATCACCTTTCAATCTTTTTTGATATCAGGGCGAAGTTGGCTAGCTCTGCCAAGATAAATATGTTTAATTTCTTTTTGAGATTTATCTGTATTTACAAAAAGTAATACGCGAATACATTTTTCCATACTATTTTCAATATATAATTGTTGAGCATCAAAAAGTGGTACTAAATCCCAATTAGGCAATTGACGTGCGGCAAAAGCAGGAAAGACACTAGTGATATCTTTAGTAGCACTAAATAAAGCAGCTCCAATATCTTCAGCAGTGATATTATTAGCTTCAAGAATATTTGTTAATAATTGTTTTACAGCTTCAATAATCTCTTCACGATTATCATTTTCTACAGTAATAGCTCCTCTAATTCCTTGCATAAAAAACATCCTTCCTTTTAAATATATTTTTATATTCATTTTTCTTTTGCATAAAAGAAAAACGAAACAAAAAGAAAATTGCCCGCTCACGCACTTTTTACTTTGGCAAAGATAAAAATATGCCAACAACGTTCTAAACTCACTACGTTCAAACAGTAGAACTAAAACCATTGTCATATTTTTATCTTTACCAATAGCCTATGGCTACCGCAAAAAGATGCTAAAATGCGGGGAAATATTTGGTATTATTTTATTATTGATTATTAAATAGTTATGAATGATGTAGCGATTTTTATTTTCCGCATTATAAAATTTTGTGGTAACCGTAAGGTTATTGAAAATAATTATCTTTGAATACGTTTTTAGTCTGAATGTTTGAGCGAAGCGAGTTTCTAAGCGTTGTATGAAAAGATAATTATTTTCAAAACTAAAATTTTATCTGCGGTGATTTCTTTGGTTCGTTTCTTTGTCACCAAAGAAATGAAAAAACTATTTTTCTTTAAATATATTAATCATTAAACGAATGGATAAAAATACTGCTACTAGATATCCTAATACACCTAAAATGGGAATTTCCATGATTTGTGGAGTCATATTTGTTGTGCAAATAATACTAGAACCTAAAAGTAAAGCTGAGCAAATGATACAAATAATTAATTTATTGATCATTTTATCCAAACGACGTAGAGGTTCTTCAGAACCCGTTACATCTAAATTTACTTTAGTTTGTCCACTCATGGTCATTTTTAAAATATCAGATAGTTGCTCTGGTATATGCAGAGATTTTTGAAACATTAAATAGCTATCGCGTTTAAATTTATTAAATTCTTCTTTCCAGCTAAAATTACGTTTAAAATCAGCTTTCATATGAGAGGCAAAGATATCAATAAAATTTACATTAGGGCAACATATTTTAAGAACTGATTCGATAGTGACAACACCGCGGGCAAACATACTTAGCCCTGGATTGATAGCAATTTTATGATGCTTAGAAACCGTGATGATATCATGAGCTAACTCGCTTAATTTTAAAGTTTGAAAACTAGCATTGCTATAGCGATTCATAAGGTTATCAATATCTTCATAAAGCTGGATATGATTTAATTTTCCTTGTATTGTGCCTAAGGTTAAAATAGCATTTTTCATTTCATACGTATCATGCTGGACAAGAGCGTATACAGCTTTTTTTAAAGCATCACGTTCTTTAGAAGATAAGCGTCCCATCATGCCTAAATCAAGCCAGATAATTTTGCCATTTTTTATCCAAATATTACCAGGATGAGGATCAGCGTGAAAATATCCATCTTCGATGATTTGTTTTACATAATTTTTGCCAAGATGAATACCTAGTTCTTCAACATTATAACCTTGAGCTTTTAATTTCTTGATTTCGTCAATACGACAACCATCAATATATTCCATGACAAGAACGCGGGCTGTAGTTAATTCATGTTTTACCGCAGGACAATCAACGAAATTATCTTCACTATTTAGTCGCTTGAATTCATCAATATGCTCAGCTTCCATCATGAAATCCATTTCTTGTTTAGTTATATTCCACATTTCATCGAGAATAGCATTAAAATCTAAAATATTAGATGAAGCTTTAAAAACTTGTAAGATAGATATAGCTCTCTTTAATAAAACTATATCTTTAGCCATTACTTCATAAATTCCAGGACGTTGCACTTTGATGACGATTTTTTCACCAGTTTTTAATGTAGCTTTATGCACTTGAGCTATAGAAGCTGAGCCTAAAGCTTTATCATCAATATCTTGGAAAATATCTTCTAATTTTTTATTATATTCTTTTTCAAGACAATCTTTTATGATGCTGAAATCTAAAGGTTTAGCTTGAGTTTGTAATTTAGTTAATTCTATAGCATAATCGGCAGGCAAAAATCCTGGTTTTAAAGAAAGTATTTGACCTAATTTTACAAAAGTAGGGCCTAAATCTTCTAGGATTAAACGCAATTTTTCAGGTGTCATATCGCTTGTAAGTACATTATGCTTACGTAAAACAAGCACCATTTCCCGTAAACGATGAGATGAACTATATTTTTTTTGTTTAGGAAATTTTATCAAAGTAACACCTTCTATCATAATTTAAAAATAATATGTATTCCTCAATGAAATAATTATGTTTATTATAGCAAATAAATAGAAAATAGTATAATTATTTATCAATAGTATATATTAAAACAATTTTATTTAATAAAAAAAAGAGTTGAAATATTAATTTGAAAATCTTCAAGTATAATATTTCAACTCTTCTTATTTATTCTTCTGCAATATTATCCAAAATTTGTAGAATTTCTTGTCCATAATTATTACCTGGGACTGCCCAACGACCATTTAAACCAGGCCATGTATCAATTGTTGATGTAGAATAAACGGCACGAACTAGAGAGTAACGTGGATCTACAACATCTTCACGAGGAGGTCTAACGGAAGCATAAGCTAAAAGATGTTGAACGTGAGCTCGAACACCTATGCGGGCTGTTTCAAAATAAGCTCCTTTGACAGTAGCACTTGTAGTACCTAGACCGCAATAATTATTTTGGTCCGGTGTTACAGTACCACCATATCTAAAGAAACCAGTTTCTTTTAAAGCTTGAGCAAAAGCTGCATCAGGACGAATGCCTTCTTTACCAGCTTCTTCATAATAATAATTAACTAATTCTTTAGCAGAAACTGTAATTTTAGGATTAGGATTATTTTTTAATAAGTAATTAACACATTGTTCTTGAGTGGCAATAGGGGCACCTAGAATAGAAGAACTACCATAATTTACTGCTTTATCTTGTTCAGTTTTATTTTCCTTTTTAGAATTATTCTCTAAAATAGCAGCGATTTTATCAGCAATACTATGATGAGAAGTCTCTTTTTTATCAAAAGTATTTTCACCGTCAGTTTTTAAAGCAATAACAGCACTTACTTCTCGTTGTTGATGAGAGCTCAAGCCTTTTAATTGGTAATTGCTTTGTTTAGGTGTCATACTAGCATGACTAGGAAAATAAAAACCAATACAAGCAGCAACAATTAAGGAGCTACCAAGATATTTATATTTACTAAAAAACATAGAAGATAGAAGACCTCCTTTGAGTGATGATATTTTAATTATTTAAGACTACAAATTGGATAATAAACAAAAGCATAAATACATAGAGTAATGGGTGGACTTGTCTAAATTTTCCTGAGAAAATTTTTATTAAACAATAAGAAATTATACCAATACCTACGGCATCAGTAATACTATAAGATAGAGGCATCATTAAAAATATGATAAAAGCAGGAAAAGCTTCTTGCATATCATCCCATTTTATGCGAGCTAAACTGCTCATCATATAAAAACCAACAATGATTAAAGCAGGAGCTGTGATAGCAGGAACAGTTGCTAATACTTTAGCAATTGGAGCTGTAAAAAGCATTAAGATAAATAATAGAGAAATGATAATATTTACAAAACCAGTACGGCCACCAGTAGCTACACCAGAACCAGATTCTACATAAGCAGATGTCGGACTTGTACCAAAAATGGAACCAATAAGACTAGCTATAGAATCAGCTAAAAGAGCACTTTTTACATTAGGAAAAGTGTCATTTTTCATTAAGCCTGCTTGTTTGGCAATACCAAGCATGGTGCCAGTAGTATCAAATAAAGTGACGATAAAGAAAGTAAAAATTATAGTATAAAGATTATGTGAAATAGCTCCCATAATATCCATTTGCATAAAGGTATTACCGATTTCAGGTGTGCTGAAAATAGTATCAGGTAATGTGATATAACCAAATAAGAAAGAAATTATGGAAGTAATAATCATACCTAAGAATAAGGCTCCACGTACATTATTTACAACTAAAATAATGCTGATAAATAAACCTATAAGTGACATATAAGTTACAGGATCGCTAAAGCTACCAAGTGTAACTAATGTAGCAGGGGAAGCGACGATGATATGAGCACTTTGAAGGCCAACAAAACTGATGAATAAACCAATACCTGCACTAATACCTTCTTTCATTGAAGCTGGTATAGCATTGATAACGGCTTGACGGAAAGAAGTCAATGAAAGTATTAAGAAAATAAGGGCAGATATAAATACTGCACCGAGTGCTTCTTGCCATGGTATACCCATAGATATTACTACAACAAATGTAAAGTAAGCATTCATAGCAAGGCCAGGAGCAATAGCTATAGGATAATTAGCAAAAATTCCCATGAATAAGCAACCAACAACAGCAGAAATGATAGTAGCAAAAAATACACCATCAAAATCCATACCAGCTTTGCTCAAAACACTAGGATTTAAGATAATGATATATGCCATTGTTAAAAATGTAGTAAGACCGGCGATTGTTTCTGTAAAATAAGAAGTATTTCTTTCTTCAAATTTAAAGTATTCTTTTATTGACATAGTAAACCCTTTCTTCGAATTTTTATATACTCTCATATAATAACATAGTTGAGAAAAATTTTTTAGTATTAATTTAATAATAAGAGTTAATTGCTTTAAAATATAATATAAATATGATATCATTATATAGTTAAGTAGATATAATGTTGTATGTCAATGAAAGGAGTAACGTAGTGAAAAAATATTTTCTTATATTGATGTTAAGTTTGATGACTTTTATTAGTCTTCCGATAAATAATTCCTTTGCTCAAGAACAGTTGTCTGAAGATATTTTCCAGTGGGTGCAGGCGACACCGCGTTCTAGTTATTATTTTAATAAAGAAGCAATGACATATGAAATTGGTGCAGATGGTTTTGCAGATACAAATATTTTAATTGTACCAACTGTGAGACTTTTTGATGATATGCAAAAACAAGATATTATAATGAAGCGACAATGGAGAAATTTAAGCACATATAGATTTGATGAATTATCCGGTGTAGCAGAGTATTTACGAATAAATTTAAAAGATAAGACTGTTGAATATACAGATTGTGTATATTTAGATCAAGGATATAACTCTTTGTATGTCAATTATGAAAGACCAACTCAAAATATGAATACAATGAGTGTAAAAGATGTTGATTATAATTTTTATCAAGCAATTTTAGCTTATGAACAAGAACATAGACAAGAGCTTTTGACAAAAATTATTGATCAAGTTAGACCTGAAGATTTAAAAGCTGCAGGTATAAAGTTAACTAAAGAGCAAAAAAATGAGATAAAACAAAATAAAAAACAGAGAAGATAAGTAAGCTATTTTATTTATAATGAAATGAAGAGGTGTAAATTTTGTATTCTAGGAGTTGGATAAAATTATTTTTAGGGATTTGTTTATTTGTTTGCTTAATAAATATCTTTAATGTAGAAAAAGTATTTGCTAAAGATGAAAAAAAAGTGATTTTGTATGTGCCTCAGGATGATAGACCGATATCTTCAGATCAAACAGCAGATGTAATTCGTTCTATGGGTTATACTGTAGAGATGCCACCTAAGGATTTATTAGGTGATAGAGATAGAGCTGGTAGACCAGAAGAAATAAATCGCTGGTTAGTTGAAAATGGCGGTAAAGATAAAGTAGCAGTAGTATCTTCCGATGCGATGATTTATGGAAGTTTAGTAGCTTCAAGAAAACATCATATACCAAAAGATTTATTGTTGAGACGTGTTAAAAATATAGAAAAATTGCATGAAACACATCCTAAGATGCCGATATATGTATTTTCTTCGATTATGAGAACGCCAAAAGACGGAGCATCTTCGGGGACAGAAGAGCCGGAATACTATGTAAAATATGGGCAAGCAATAGCCAATTATACAAAAATAGATAATGCTGATACATCAGGGTTAAATGAAAGTTATCAAGTAGCATTAAGAGAAGGAGCCTTAGAAGCTGCCTTAAAGGATTGGCTTTCTCGTCGTAGAACTAATGTAGAAGTTAGTAAACAATTGATTAATTTGGTTAAAGATAATGATATAGAATATATGGCTATGGGGAAAGACGATAATTCTAAATTATCTCAAACTCATAAAGAAAGCGATGAACTAAAAGAATATGCAAATAAATTGGGATTACAAAATAATCGTTTTCAGGTTTTGACAGGTTTAGATGAAGTTGGACTTTTAGTTTTGACTAGAGCGGTAAATGAATTAGAAAATTATAAGCCTTATGTGTATATAAAATATGCTTCTGGTTATGGTGGAGCGACAGTACCTTCATATTCAGATGAGTCTATAGATAATACACTTACAAGTCAAATTACGGCTATCGGTGGTATTAGAACATATGATTTGAAAAAAGCTGATTTAGTGATGTTTATAAATACTAATCGCAGTGGCTGGACATATGATGCTAATACTCCAGTAAATACGCTTCAACCAAGATATAATACGATGGATTTTGTTGAAGATATAGAAAGCTTTATCAATGCAGGCTATCATGTAGCTGTAGGTGATATCGCTTTTGCTAATGGAGCAGATAATGCTTTGATGAAGCAATTACAAGATAGAGATTTATTAGATAAATTATATGGATATGCTGGTTGGAATACAGCTACAAATAGTACAGGATTTGCACTAGGTATGGGCATAGTGGGTAATCAAATTAGCGAAGAAAAAAGAGATAATTTATTATTGACTAGATATCTAGATGATTGGGTATATCAAGCAAATGTGCGTCAGAGTGTAAACTCCTATTTAAATTTATTGCCAGGTAGTGGAGATTATTTGACTATAGGAGATACAAAAAGACCATATATTGAAGAGTATGGCACGAAATTGATGCGTTCTTTTGTTAGTGATAATTTAAATTTATTTAACGATGCAATCAATGTATCTATTACAATGCCATGGAATAGAATTTTTGAAGCTAATTTTGATATTTCAGATAATAAATTAAATGAAACAGTATTGAAAAAGCATTTAAAATATTAAATTAAAAAGCCTGCATATTATGTTGCAGGCTTTTCTAGTATGGTTAAAATTATGATATAATTTATTATGATTAAAATATTTATAATTAATGAGGTGATAAAGTGCAATTTAGATATTTAAAACGAGTATTATGTCTTTTTTTGATGATGATAGTCATTTATGTACCTAATGTTGTTTTTGCTAGTTTGAATAAAACTATTATTTTTGTACCCCATGATAATAGACCAATTTCTTTTAAGCAGACAGCAGATAATATTCGCGATTTAGGATATGAAGTTTTAACACCACCGGAAGAACTTCTAGGTAATAGAGAAAATCCTTATGCAAAGCCGGAAGAATTATCTAAATGGGTGATAGAAAATGCCAAAAAAGCTGATGCGGCAGTAATATCTTCAGATTCTATGGTTTATGGCAGTCTTATTGCATCAAGAAAGCATAATTTAAGTAAAGATGTTGTTTTAGCTAGAGTGCATAATTTTGAAAAAATACATCAAGCAAATCCAAATATGAAATTATATGTGTTTGGTTCAATCATGAGAACACCTCAGACAAGTGAGGCGTCAGGCAGTGAAGATGCAAATTATTACGCTCAATATGGTACGGATATTGCACGTTATACTGCATTGACTGATAAACTAGAACAAGATGGACTAACGCATAAAGAAAGAAAACAGTTACAACAATATGAACAAAAGATACCAAAAGCAGCTTTAGATGATTGGCTTTCTCGTAGACAAGCTAATTTTTTAGTAAGTAAGAACTTAATTGATTTAGCTAGAAATGATGTGATCACTTACTTAGCATTAGGTTGTGATGATAATGCTAAATATTCACAGACCAATAAAGAACGTCGTGCACTCGATAATTATGGCAGTGATTTAAGTGAGTTGAAATATCAATCAGTAGCTGGGATTGATGAAATAGGTTACGTCTTATTGACTAGAGCAGTGAATAATTTACAAGGGGATATTCCATTTGTAAGTGTTCATTATGCTAAAGGTACAGGAGAAAATACAATACCTGCATATTCTAATGAACCAATTAAAAATTCTATAGCTACTCATATCAAAATGGCTGGCGGTATGAAAGTCAATAGCGATAAAAGAGCAGATTTAGTATTCATGGTCAATACTAATTTTGATGGCACAACAGGTGCAGCTAATGATTTAAATAATGTATATATACCAAATGAAAATATTATAGATTTTGTCAATATGGTCGATGAAGCTGTTCAAGCAGGTAAAAAAGTAGGTATTGGCGATATCACATTTGGCAATGGCTCTGATAATGCTTTAATGTTTAGTTTATATGGTAAGAATTTATTAGATAAGATAAATGCTTATTCAGGTTGGAACACACCTACAAATAGTACAGGTTATGCTTTAGCTATGGGTATGGGAGCAAATTATACAGATAGAGTGGGCATTTTAAAAATGCTTGAAGTTCGTTATTTAGATGATTGGCTCTATCAGGCAAATATCAGACAAGCTGTAGCAAATAGATTGAATTCTATGCCTGGTGAAGGCGATTATGGCAATACGAAAACAAGAACTTTACCAGCGGAACAATTAGCTACAGAAATTTTACAAAAAATGGTAGTTGATTATGGTTTAGAAAAATTTGAAGGTCAAGCTTATGTAGCTGATGCACAGATAAGATTTCCATGGCAACGTATGTTTGAGGCAGATATAATTTTTCCTGAAGAAAAAGTAGATATGCAAAAAGATATACAAAAAGCAGAAGTTAATGTAGAAAAATAAAATATAGTTCACATAAAGCTCTATATTAAGTATAATAATTAATATTTAATATAGAGTTTTTATTTTATAGATGATATTTTGATTTAATTTGTAAGTTTATTAAGGAGAATTTTAAATGTTTACACGAATTTTATCGTTTATTAGTTCAAGTAGAAGAGATATTTTAATTTTATTTACAGCTTTATTTAATAGAAATACACCTAAGATGATAAAGACAATGACAATTGTAGCGTTTTTATATCTTATAAGTCCTATTGATTTTTTACCAGATATGATACCGGGATTAGGATTATTAGATGATGCAGTAGTAGTACCGGGTATTTTATATGCGATGCTACAGATGTTACCGGCTTCTGTCAGAGCAAAATCAGAAGTACAGGCAGATTATTTAGGGCCGAAAATGCCTTGGCTTTTAGCTATTTGTGGAATTTTTCTCATAGCATGGACTATATTTGTTTTTGTAGCGATCTATAATTTTATTTTTAATTAATGCGAGTAATTTAGGAGATGAAATTATGCGTTTATATATAGCTGAAAAACCAAGCATGGGAGCAGAGATTGCAAAATGTTTGACAGGCCCTGTGCAAAGAAAAGATGGTTATTTAATAACTAAAGATGGAATTGTAACATGGGCTTTTGGTCATATTTTGCGTCAAGCTGAACCAGAAGAATACAATGCTAAATATAAAAATTGGAAAGCTGAAGATTTACCGATTATACCCAAACAGTGGAAGATGATTATAGATGAGTCTTGTAAAAAACAATTTGGTATCATTAAAAATCTTATTGATAAAGCCGATGAAATAATTCATGCAGGTGACCCTGATAGAGAAGGGCAATTACTGATTGATGAAGTTTTAGATTATTTAAATTGTCAAAAACCTGTAAAGAGAATTTTATTAAATGCTTTAGATGAGGAAAGTATAAAAAAAGCTAATAAAGATTTGCGAGATAATCGAGATTTTTTGAATTTAAAAAAATCTGCTTTAGCTAGGGCAAGAGCAGATTGGCTTATCGGTATGAATTTGTCTAGGGCATATACTTTGGCAGCAAGAAGAGCAGGAAAAAAAGGTGTATTTGCTGTAGGTAGGGTAAAAACGCCGACACTTGCTTTAGTTGTCCGCAGAGAACGCGAATTAAAAGATTTTAAGCCAGTGGATTATTTCACGATAAAAGCGGTATTTGCTCATCAAAATGGCGAATTTAGTGCCACATGGAAGCCTAAAGATACACAGGCAGGACTAGATTTTGAAAATCGTTTAATCGATGAAAATATAGCTAAAGCTTTAATCGGTAAATTTGCTCAAAAAACAGAAGCAGGAAAAATAACAGCTTATCAAAAATCACAGAAAAAAGAAGCACAAAGACTACCATTTTCCTTATCTAGCTTGCAAGTTTTGGCAGGTAAAAAATATGGATATGATCCGCAATTAGTATTAGATACTGCACAAAAATTATATGAGAAAAAATTGACGACATATCCACGTTCCGACTGTGAATATTTACCGCAAAGCCAATTTAGTGATGCTAAGATTATTTTACAGAATTTATATAATATAAATGATGAACAATTAGCTAGTTGGACAAAAAAATGTGATTTAAAAACGAAAAGTAGAGCATGGAATGATAAAAAAATAACAGCCCATCATGCGATTATTCCGACAAAAGTAAGAGCCAATTTAATGAGTTTGACTAGAGAAGAGCAAAATATTTATTTCTTAATAGCTCAAGCGTATATAGCACAATTTTATCCAGTGCATATTTATGACCAGACTAAAATCAGCATAGAATATATGCAAGAATTGTTTGTAACAAGTGGTAGAGTCGTAAAACAGATGGGCTGGAAAGAATTATATGTTCAAAATAATAAAGAAAAATTTTTAAATGAAGACGATAAAAAAGAAGATAATGAAGACAAAGAAGAACAAAATTCATTGCCACTTATGAAAAAAGGCGATGAAGTAGAATATATAAATGGTGAATATGATAAAAAATCTACAAAACCACCAACTCGCTTTACAAGTTCGACACTGCTTGCAGGTATGAAAGATATTCATAAATATGTAAAAGATGTAGAAGTTAAGAAAAAATTAAAAGATATTTATGGTATTGGCACAGAAGCAACAAGAGCAACTATTATCGAAGATTTAGTAAAGAGAAATTTTTTACAGCTTGAAGGTAAAAAGAAATATTTAGTGCCAACACAGTCGGCGTATATTTTAATTGATGCACTGCCAGATGAGATGACGTATCCAGACTCTACAGCTATTTGGGAAGATTATCTTCATTCCTTATCTGAAGGTAAAGGTAGTGTAGAAGAATTTTTGGCAAAACAAGCAGAGTTTACGCAAAGTTTATGTATAAAGGCTACAAAAACAGCTTTAATACAAGAACATGAATATAAATGTCCAAGATGTAATCAAGGAATTTTAGTTAAGCGTAAAGGTAAAAATGGCGAATTTTGGGGTTGCTCTAATTTTCCTAATTGTCGTATGACTTGTAATGATGTAGATGGCAAGCCAGATATAGAAAAAACGAAATTTAATTTCAATAATTATCGACAAATGAGTTATAATAATAGTGATAAAAATTATATAAAATCTGGGCAAAATGAGATATTTCAGCAAGATAATCAATTGATTTCAGCTTGGGATTTAATCGCTAGAGAAAATACGAAAAAAATGAATTTTGCTCCTAAAGAAAAATTTTCAGCAATGCCTATAGAGAAAAATAAAAATACTAAAGCTACATCAAAATATTTATGTACGCGTTGTAAAGAAGGAAATTTACGTAGAATTCGTGGTAAAAATGGTTGGTTTTGGGCATGTTCAAATTATCCTCATTGTACAGCTACTTATGATGATAATAATGGAATTCCTGTATTATAAAAAGCTTAAAATACGTTGAACTAGTATATGAATTTTTAAATCTATTTAAAGAATTTTTATTAACTATACTAAAATGTAAATTAAAAGTAAGTACAACGTAAAAATATTCAGATAAAGAAAAAGTTGAAAAATAACTTATGATTTTATATAATTATACTAGATTTGAATTTATACAATATAGGAGGTGAATTACCTGTTTCAATGTTAGTATAAATAGTTGATACAGGTAATTGATTATTGGAGCTAATTGAAGTTCTATTGAAATTAATTTTAGTAGTTTTTTTAGTGTTTATGAATGGTTTTTTCGTAGCGGCGGAATTTGCCCTTGTAAAGATTCGTTCTTCTCGTTTGGAAACACTTTTACAAGAAGGTAATACGCGAGCTAAATATGCTAAAAAACTTACAGATCATTTAGATGCATCTTTATCAGTGACGCAGTTAGGGATAACGCTTGCGTCCCTTGGTTTAGGTTGGGTTGGTGAGCCTGCTGTTGCAGCTTTATTAGTACCAGTAGTGCAGTTTTTTGGTTTTGGTGAAGATTTAGCTCATTCTATAGCACTTGTGGTAGGTTTTTCACTTATTACAGCGATGCACATTATTTTAGGTGAATTAGCACCAAAATCAATGGCTATTCAAAAGGCAGAAACTGTAACACTTAATATTTCTATACCAATGCTTATTTTCCATAAAATTATGTGGCCAGCTGTATGGATTTTAAATCATGTAGCTAACTGGGTAATTATTCGTCTTGGTTTTGAAGTAGCAAGTGAAGGTGAAGAAGCTCATAGTGAAGAAGAAATTCGCTTGTTGATGGAAGAAAGTCATAAACATGGATATATTGATAAAACAGAATTGACTTTTGTCGATAATGTATTTGATTTGTCTAATCTTACAGTTAGAGAAATTATGATTCCTCGTACAGATATGATTTGTCTGTATTTAGAAGATTCTTTTGATGAAAATGTAAAAAAAGCTTTAACTGAGCAGATGACAAGGTATCCTGTATGTATTGAAGATAAAGATAATATTGTAGGTTTTTTACATATAAAAGATTTATTAAATCCTTTATATGCACGTAAAAATATTGATATTAGATCGTTATTAAGAGAAGTAACTGTGGTACCAGAATCTATGCCAGTGCGTAATTTGTTAAAGCTTATGCAAGGAAAACGTTTACAATTAGCAATTGTTGTTGACGAATATGGTGGTACAGCAGGTATGGTTACATTAGAAGATATCGTAGAAGAAATTGTTGGGGAAATTCAAGATGAATTTGATGAAGAAAGACCGACAGTTGAAAAACGTACAGAGAAATTATATTCTCTTGACGCTAAAATGCTACTTGATGATGTAAATGAAATGTTTGGTACTAATATTGAGGAAGAAAATATAGATACTATCGGCGGTTGGCTTTCTACGCAGGTAGATACTCCTCCACGTGTAGGGCAAAAAGCTAATTTTGGTGACGATGAATTCTTTGTTGAAGAAGTCGATAGGGTACGTATTACGCGTGTATTAGTTAAATTAAATCATACTATAGATAATAATACAGATATTTAATAAGTTGCGAATATGTTTATATTTTAGTATAAGCAGTTCTATATAGTTAATAATATGCATTATATTGTTATATCAAAGAAGAAAAGGGGTAATTTGATATGTTAAAATCTATTGCAATCATGACTAGTGGTGGAGATAGCCCAGGAATGAATGCTGCAGCTCGTGCGGTAGTTCGTACAGCTCTTTATGAAGGTGTAAAAGTATTTGGTATCTATGATGGATACAAAGGTATGCTTGAAGACCGTATTGTAGAATTAAATTCTCAGAGTGTTAGTGATATCATCCAGCGTGGTGGTACTTTCTTAGGTACAGCTCGTTGCCCAGAATTCAAACAAGAAGAAACTCGTAAAGAAGCTCTTAAAATTCTTCAAAGCCATGGCATTGAAGGTTTAGTTATCATCGGTGGTGATGGTAGCTTAACAGGTGGTTCTTTATTGAGTGATTTAGGTATGCCAATCGTTGGTCTTCCTGGTACTATCGATAATGACGTATGGGGCTCTGATTATACTATTGGTGCTGATACTGCTCTTAACACTATCTTAGATGCAATTAATAAACTTCGTGATACAGCATCTGCTCATCGTCGTATCATTGTTCTTGAAGTTATGGGTCGTAAATGCGGCTGGCTTGCTATGATGGCAGGTATTGCTGGTGGTGCAGAATATGTTCTTGTTCCAGAAGTAAAATATGACCTTAATAAAATTTGTGATGAACTTAAAACATCTTATGATAATGGTCGCCGTTATAGTATCGTTGTTGTTGCTGAAGGTGTAGGCAGTGCTGTAGACATCGGTAAAGAAATCGGTGAAAAAACTGGTATTGATACTCGTGTAACTGTATTAGGTCACGTTCAACGCGGTGGTTCTCCAACTGCTGAAGATCGTGTAAAAGCTAGTATGTTAGGTGAAAAAGCTGCTTTAGCACTTATCAATGGTCAATCTAATATTGTATTTGGTATCAATGAAGGTAAAGTAGTAGCAATTGATCTTCATGATTCTGTAAATAACAATAAAACATTAGATCCAGAATTAGTACGTTTAGCACGTGTATTATCTAACTGATAATAAGTTAAATTAAAAATAAAAGCATTAAAGTTTGAACTGCACCCCAAAAGTTGGACACAAAACAACTTTTGGAGGTGCAGTTTTTTTATGACTAAATACTCAAATGAATTTAAAGTTAAAGCAATTAAAATGGTTTTAAAAGGAGATTCTATTTCTCATGTAGCTAAAATTCTAAACATGCCAGATATAGCTCCTCTTTGCAGATGGATATCTCATTATGAACATGGTGGTATTCCACAACTTCTTCATAAAAATCGTAAATATACTCCTATCTTTAAGCAAAAAGTTATTGAATATAAATGGCTACATCATTTATCATTAAATCAAACAGCAGCCAAATTTTCCATTCCTAATACTGGTACAATTTCTACATGGGAAAAGTTGTATCGTTCTTATGGATTTTCTGGCTTACTTGCTAAGAAACGAGGTAGACCATCTATGAAAAAATCTAAAAACAAAGTTAACAAACCTAAAAAAGAACTTTCTTACGTTGAACAATTGGAACAAGAAAATTATCAATTAAGGATGGAAAATGACCTATTAAAAAAGTGGCATGCCTTAATGAAGCAATGGGAAAAGGAAGGAAGACACTAGTTCTAGTAATTGCTAAATTAAGGAAAAAATATACTCTAAAAGCCCTATTAAACTATACAAAATTAGCTAAAAGCACATATTATGATGCATTAAAAAAATTATCTAGAGAAGATAAATATAAAGGATTAAAAACATTAATTCATAATATTTGTAATAAAAATCATGGAAGATATGGATATAGAAGAGTAACTTTGCAGCTGCATAAACAAGGAATAAAAGTCAATCATAAAGTAGTTATGAGATTAATGAAAGAAGAAAATTTAACATGCAAAGTAAGAGCAAAGAAATATAAATCGTATAGAGGGCAAGAAGGAAAAATAGCTAAAAATATATTAAATAGAAATTTCAAAGCAGAAAAACCAAACGAAAAATGGGCAACAGATGTAACAGAATTTGCATTATGTAATGAAAAAATATACTTATCACCAATAATAGATTTATATAACGGAGAAATAATAAGTTATAAAATATCGAAAAGACCAATACTAAAGCAAGTATTAGATATGGTAAAAGATGCAACAAGAAAGATAAAAGAAACAAAAGGAATAATTCTACATTCAGACCAAGGATGGCAGTATCAGAATAGAAGATATCAGGAGTTATTAAAAGAAAAAGGCATTATCCAAAGCATGAGCCGAAAAGGAAACTGCTTAGATAATGCCGTAATAGAAAATTTCTTTGGTTTGCTAAAAAGCGAATTGTTCTATTTAAAAAAATTTAAATCCGTTGAAAATTTTATAAAAGAGTTAAAATCTTATATAAAATATTATAATACAAAACGAATAAAGATAAAACTAAAAGGACTTAGTCCCGTAGAATACAGAACTAAGTCTCAATTAGTAGCTTAATTAATATGTCCAATATTTTGGGTGCATATCAGTTTGGATTAATTCCAGCTTTAATGCTTTTTATTTTATCTATTTATTTGGCAAATATCTTTGATGATTTCTCCTGCTATCATTAAGCCAGCAATTGGTGGCACGAAAGAAATACTTCCTAAAGGTTGTTTGCGAGTAGAGGCAGGGCTATTGTCTTTAGAAGTATTTTCTTTGAAATTCACAGTATAATCGGTGAAAGGTTCTTCTGTAGAATAGAGAACTTTTAATTTTTTTATACCTTGTTGTTTTAACGCTTTGCGAATGATGCGGGCAAGTGGACAGGTATGTGTTTTATAGATATCAGTGATTACAAATTTTTGTGGATCTAATTTATTGGCAGTTCCCATAGAACTCATAATTGGCAAATTATATTTATTAGCATTTATGATTAAATTTATTTTAGCTTTTACATCATCTACAGCATCGACAATATAAGTATAATCATCATCCCAATTAAAAAAATTGCTTTCAGGTGTATATAATTTTTCTATAGTTGTAACTTTTGCCTGTGGATTGATAGCAAGTATACGCTCTTTCATCATTAAGGTTTTTTTCTGACCAATAGTTGTTTCAAGAGCATGTATTTGACGATTGATATTAGTTAGTGATATATCATCGCTATCAATTAAAATGAATTCACCAATACCACAGCGAGCTAATCCTTCTGCCACATAAGAGCCTACGCCACCAATGCCAAAGATGGCAATTTTGCTTTGGGCTAATTTAGACATATTTTCTGTACCTAATAATAATTCTGTACGGCTAAAACGATTTAACATAATTACTCCTTATTATTTATTATAGATAAAATGCACTAAACAGATTAATTTTTAGATGATTAGTCTATTTAGTGCATTAATTTTTAGTAAAATAAATTTTATTTTATATCATTTTTAAAATTGAAAAATGGAAATGCTGAAAAACTACTTTTTTTAGTTTCTTTTTCTTTATTCATAAAGTCAGGTAATTTTAAGCTATCATCAGTTTTGGGAGCTGTATTATCTGGCTTTGTTTTATCTTTATTATCATCGATTTTTTCTGATGCTTTAGTGTCATTTGGCGTTGAGTTATCAGAAAAATCAGTAGCAATGATAGTTGCACGAACTTTATCGCCTAAATTATCGTTTATTACTGTGCCGAGGATAATATTTACATCAGGATGTGTATGCTCATTGATGAATTTACTAGCTTCATTAACTTCATATAGTGATAGAGAAGAGTTACCACTGATATTTAAGATAATACCACGAGCACCGGATAAACTTCTTTCTACTAAAGGACTACTAATAGCTTCTTTTACAGCATCTACAGCACTTTCACTGCTTTCACCAATTCCTAAGAGGGCATCAGGATGATCACTTTGTTGGAAGATAGATTTTACATCGGCAAAGTCAACATTGATGACACCAACAGTTAAAATTAACTCTGTGACGCAACGAATACCTTGACGAAGTACCATATCAGCCATGCGGAAAGCATTTAAAAGTGTAAGTTTTGTACTAGTTTTGATTTTTAATAAATTATCATTGTGCACAGTGATTAATGCGTCCATATATGGCATTAATTCTTTGATAGAAGCTTCAGCTAGTTTCTGTTTGCGAGCTCCTTCAAATGTAAATGGTACAGTTACTACACCTACAGATAAGATATTCATATCATGGGCAATTTTGGCAATTACTGGCAATGCACCAGTACCTGTGCCAGCACCAAGTCCTGCTGTTAAAAATACCATATCAGCACCTTTAAGAGCCTGTTTGATAGTTTCAGCATCGTTTTCAGCTGCTTGGTGTCCTAGATTAGCATTGCCACCGCAACCGAGACCTTTAGTTAAATTTGTACCTATTTGGATTTTAGTGATATTCTCGTTTGTTAATGATTTTAATTGTTTATGGTCGGTATTAACTGCAATTAAATCTAAATCTAAATCAGTATTTTCGGCAATACGTTTAACTACATTATTACCGCCACCACCAACACCAATTATTTTTATATTAACAATTGCATTTTTTATTTCATTGGTTATCTCACTCAACAAGGGCACCTTCTTATAAATTTTTATAGTATTAGCTTATCATAATATTTATGCTTTGAATAGCTTAGATGTTTTAAATATAATTACACCTAAAATACCAGATAATACGGAGGCACATAAAATGCTGATTTTAGCACTAGCTAGATAAGAGGCATTGTCAAATGCTAAGGCTGCGATGAATAAAGACATAGTAAAACCGATACCACCTAAAGAGCCAGCACCTATTAATTGAGTAGTTTTTGCACCTTCAGGCATCTTAGCAAAGCCTAATTTAAATAAGATAAAAGCTGCACCGCAAATACCTAGAGGCTTACCAATACAAAGACCTAAGATAATACCAATACCGATAGGAGAAAGAATATCTGAAATACCACCTTCAACAGTAACACCAGCGTTTGCTAAAGCAAAAATAGGCATGATAGCATAAGCAGACCATGGTTCAAGTTTATGTTCAAGTTTATGAAGTAAAGAGTTTTCACGATTTTTATTATCAGCAGGAATTAGCATACCTAAACATACGCCAGCAATTGTAGGGTGAATACCTGCATTTAAAAAGGCAACCCAAGCGATTAAACCTACTAATAAATAAGGAAGGAAATTTCTGCAATTTAAACGATTGAGGATAAAAGCACCTAATAGAGCTACTAGACCAATGCCTAATGCTGCAAAAGAGATATTAGAATTATAGAAGATAGCAATAACAATGATAGCACCTAAATCATCAACAATAGCTAAAGCTGTTAAAAAAATAGCAATACTACGAGGTGCACCGCTAGCAGCAATTGCTAAGATACCTAAGGAAAAAGCGATATCAGTGGCCATAGGAATTCCCCAACCAGAAAGTGTATCTTGTCCCATATTTACAAGGGAATATAAAATAGCAGGAACAATCATACCACCAATGGCTGCACTTATAGGTAGGATAGTAGCAGATAGAGATTTTAATTCACCAAAGAGAAATTCACGCTTGATTTCAAGACCAATAACGAAAAAGAAAATAGCCATAAGACCATCATTTATCCAATAAAGGACTGTTAAATCAAGATGCCATTTAGCTGGACCTAATGGTATTTGTGTGTTTAAAATTTCATTATATAAATTGGAAAGGCCGGTATTAGCTAAAACTAATGCCAATATAGCAAAAAGTAAAAGAATTATACCGCTAGAAGCTTCATGACGGAAAAAAGTCATAAAAGGAGAAGTAAGTAATTCAACATTGCTTTTTACTACATTATTAATTTTTTTTCTCAATAAAATAACCTCGTTTCTTTTAATTATTAATAATATTAATTTATTTACCAAATTTTGCCTATAATGATTATACATTTTTTTATATAAGTAAGGCAAATATATTTTGAGATAATAATAATTAATCTTTGTATTTTATGTGTCTTTGTTGTAAAATAACTATACTGAGGATTTTAATGAGCAAGTAAGTTTTGGAGTTGATAAGTTTTATGGATAACCTTTTAAGAATAGTAATGCCGATGTTAGAGGGCTCACAAATAACGTTACAGATTTTCTTTATTACGTTGATTTTATCAGTGCCATTAGGCATGCTATTTTCTTTAGCTAGATTATCATCAATAAAGCCGATAAGATATTTGACAGAAGTATATATTTGGTTAATGCGTGGTACACCACTCATGTTACAGTTATTATTTGTTTATTTTGCATTACCAATGATAGGAATTCGTTTGCCTGATATAGCAGCTGCATTATTAGCATTTTCTTTAAATTATGCAGCTTATTTTGCTGAAATTTTTAGAGCGGGAATTCAATCTGTTGATAAAGGTCAATATGAGGCTGCTAAGGCTTTAGGTATGAATTATCCACAAATGATGAGACATGTAATTTTGCCGCAGGTAATACGTATGGTATTACCACCTGTAAGTAATGAAACTATAAATCTAGTAAAAGATACATCTCTTATTTATATTTTGGCTATGAATGATTTACTTAGAGTAGCTCGTTCTATAGTACAAAGAGAATTTGATATGACACCATTTTTAGTAGCAGCTGTTTTTTATTTATTTATGACATTTATATTAACATGGGGCTTCAAGAAATTAGAAGCCAAATACAATATTAGTACGAGGTAAAATACGTTAATGAGAAAAAGTTTATATATTTTTTCCTTAGTATGTCTTTTCACTTTGCTTTGTATGCAAAGTATTGTTTTAGCAGCTAGTGATATAGCTACAATAAAAAATTTAAGAATTAGTAATAATAGTGATAAAGTTCGTATTGTAGTTGATGCAGATAAAGAAGTAGATTATCAGTCATTTGCATTGTCCTCACCAGATAGAGTGGTAATAGATTTAAGTGATGCTGCTTTAGCAAAAAATGTCAAAAAAGAAATAGATCTTAATAGTAAATATGCCAGTAAGGTGAGAGTAGCTCAATTTAAAGAAAATGTGGTTCGTGTAGTAGTTGAAACGAAAGTAAATAAATCAGGTTATGATGTTTTTGGCATTGTAGGAGGAGAAACTCCTTATCGAGTAGCAATGGATTTTGGTAATATTACTTATAATACAGTTGGTAATATTGGTAATATAAGTAGTAATTCTTCTAGTAATAGCAATAGTAGTAAGGATAATAGCTATAAAGTAGATAAGAATTTTAATATTGATAAAGATGCTAAATCAATATTAAAGGGTAAGAAAATCACTATTGATCCAGGACATGGCGGCAGTGACTCAGGAGCAATAGGACCTACAGGATTGTATGAAAAAGACTCTACATTGCGTATTGGTTTAAATTTAGCAGAAATGTTAAAACAATCAGGGGCAAAAGTATATATAACAAGAAAAACAGATACAGATGTTGCACCACAACCAGCTACAGATGTAGAAGAATTACAAGCTCGTGTAGATGTAGGTAATAAAACACATTCAGATATTTTTGTAAGTATCCATTTAGATTCATTTACATCTTCGTCGGCTCAAGGAACAACAGGTTATTACTATGTAAATGGTAGTAGCAATAGTGAACGACTTGCTAGATATATAAAAGAAGGGGTTATTGAGCAAATAGGGACTTATGATAGAGGCACAAAAACAAGTAATTTCTATGTAGTAAAACATACAGAAATGCCTGCAACTTTATTAGAGGTAGCGTTTGTTTCTAATCCTAGAGAAGAAGCAATTTTAAAATCCGATGATGGTATAAAGAAATCAGCTCAGGGCATATTTAATGGTATTGTAAAATATTTTAGTGAATTATAAATGATAAAAGCCTTTTCTTGATGAAAAGGCTTATTTTTTTACCTGAAATAGCAATTGTAAAAAGAGTATAAACTATTTTGAATTTAACTTGACAAATTTACAATAAAAGGTTATTGTATAAGTCATAAGAACAAAAGATTTTGTTCAATATAAAAGTGAATTTATTCACAAATAATATTTTTTATTTATTTTATTTGGGGTGTATTTAGGGGTATTGTGAAGAATTTCACAAATAATGATTAGAATTTTGGGGGAGATTTAATAATGCCTAGAACAAATCAGGGAACAAGACCACATGTTGTTATTCTTGGAGCAGGTTTTGGTGGAATTAAAGCTGCTAAATTATTAGCAAATGAAGATGTAGATGTTACTATTGTCGATAAACACAATTATCATTTATTCCAACCACTATTGTATCAAGTGTCTACATCAATTTTATCTGAAGATGAAATTTCTTATCCAATTCGTGCATTTTTTCACAAGAATGAGAATGTGGACTTTTTTATGGCAGAAGCTACAGGTTTTGATCCTGCTAATAAAATTGTAAAAACTAGTCATGGTGATATCAGCTATGATTATTTAATTATAGCTACAGGTGCTACTACTAATTATTTTGGTATGAAATCTGTAGAAGAAAATTCTTATCCTATGAAGACTTTACGTGAAAGTACTTTACTTCGCAATCATCTTATTCGTACATTTGAACGTGCTTCTCGTATAGATAATGATAAAGATTTGAAGAAAGCACTTATGAGAATTATTGTTGTTGGTGGTGGTCCAACTGGCGTTGAAGAAGCAGGGGCTATTTCTGAACTTGTATATAAATGTATGAAAAAAGATTATCATAATCTTGATATGAAATACGTTGATATAAAATTAATAGAAGCTACTGATAAACTTTTACCTATGATGCCAGAAGCTCTTCGCAATAATACTGTAGAAGTTTTAAAAGATAAAAATGTAGATGTTCGCTTAAATACTCAAGTTAGAGACTATGATGGTGAATATATTACATTAAAACATGGTGAAACTGAAGAAAAAATTAGAACACGTACTGTAATTTGGGCAGCTGGTGTTAAAGCTCAACCAGTTGTAGCAACTCTTGGTGCAGAAGTTGACCGTGCAGGTCGTGTTATTGTAGAAAAAACAACACAAGTAAAAGGTTTTCCAGATATTTATGCAATTGGTGATAGTGCTCATTTTGAACAAGATGGTCGTCCACTTCCAACAATTGCTCCAGCATCTTATGAAGCTGCAGTGACTACAGTAAAAAATATTATGCACGCTATTAAAGGTGAAGAACAGGAAACTTTTGTTTATAAAGATTTAGGTAGCATGGCAACAATTGGTGCAGGCGATGCAGTAATGTTCAAAGGGGTTATGAAATCCAAAGGTTTATTTGCATGGATTGCTTGGATGGCAGTACATGTATTAAGACTTGCAGGCCCATTGACTAACTGTACAGTTATCTTTAAATGGGTTATGAACTATTTCTTCGGTGTTCGTATGGCTCGTATTATAAGAGATTAATAAATGATATAAAAATACTTCTGATTTGTTAATTTACGGATCAGAAGTATTTTTTTATTTAAGAATAAAGACATTTTAAGTTTGATAAGTATAAAAATCAGAACTATAAATATGAATAAAGCAATGATATAATAAATAACATATAGATTTATTAATATGTAAGGAGTGCATGTTAAATGCAACAAGATTATTATAAAATTTTGGGTGTAAAAAAAGATGCAACAATAGAGGAGATAAAGAAAGCATATAAGAAATTAGCATTTAAATATCATCCAGATCGTAATTATGATAATTTAGAAGAAGCAGAAGCTATGATGAAAAAAATTAATGTAGCTTATGATGTATTGTCAGATGAAAATAAAAGAGCTGAATATGATAGTACATATAATACTTCTAATAATATTTTATCGGATTTGTCTTTTAAGATAGGTTCACGAATAATTAAATATAATCATGATATGAAAGTATATATTGCTATTAGACGAATGTTTAATGAATTAGCTTTTAAAAGTGTATGTGCGTTTCAAGAGAAATACATAAGTTTTGGTAGTTTAGATATATTTCATGAGAGAGGATATGATTTAGGTAGAGCATTTATAAAGATAGCTTTAGATGAAGCCGTAAGAATATGTATAGAATCAGGTAAATATAATATAAATATTGATGCATTTTTAGAATTTGATACAGATGATATAATTTTAAAACCTTGGACAAAGGCTTTTATGGCTGTAGATGAAGAGTATATTAAGATACAAAGTATGGTATTATCAGAGGAAGAACGACGAGAGCTAAGAAAAAATTCTCGTGCTAGAATGGTAGGGACAGGTTTTGGTCTGACAAATGCAGTGATAGCTTCTATGGAAGCAGGGGCTGTTAATCTTGCAACAGGAGCAATACATAGTATATTTAATTCTATTGGTAATGCATTTACTAGGGCCAGTGCAAATAGCAAGAAAAGAGAAATATATAATAATGATGAAATATTTATGTTTTTAGTAAAAAATTTAAAAGAAAGTATAAATAATATTGGATTGATTTTAACTTTTGATATTTTAAATTTAGTTCCATTTGAAAAAAATATTAATTCTGTTTCAGCAATTATAGATAATATAAGAGAAAATAGAATTCCTTCAAATTATATAATGAATGCCATTATGGATGTTTTAGAGATTTATCCATTTGAAGCTTTTTTGTATGATAAAGGAAGAGAATACTTATCAGGTAGTGATTTGCAAACATTAAATGATATGGAAGAAGTTTTTGGTATAAATTTGCAAAGAGAATTATATAGACAACAATATATATCATTTGCTGAAACTTATAGAGAAAATAATAATATGAAAGTTGCTTTGAAATGGTATGAAAAAGCAGCTAATTTGAATAGTTTAGAGGCATTAAAATTTTTAGCAAGATATTATTTAAAGAATAGACATGCACAGGCTATAGACTATTTGAAGCGAGCAGCTGATTTAGGAGATATAGAAGCTATATCTGAGTTAGGAAAATATTATTATTACAAGGATGAAGATAGCAAAGCAATATATTATTTTAAGCAAATATTAAAGAAAGCAAATAAAAATACGATTTATTATGATGAAGCTTCTTACTATTTAGGTACTTGTTATTTTTATGGATATGGTACTGAAAAAGATTATGAAGCAGTATATGAATTACTTTTACCATTAACTGTAGGGAATAATAAAAATTCAAAAGCTCAAGTTATATTGGCTGAATGTTATTTTAAAGGGTTGGGTGTTAATAAGAATATTAATAGAGCTATTGAACTGTATAGTGATGCAGCTCAAGATGAAGATGAGGATGCCCAATTATTTTTAGTTAACTATTATTGTAATGAAAAACATGGGAATTATGAAAAAATAATTCCATATTTAAAAAATTTAGTAAGAAATAATAATGATATTGCTAAAATTTATTTATCAAAATGTTATTTTTATGGATTAGGTATTTCTACAGATATAAAAAAATCTATTGATTTATTGAATAATATAAATGTAAAAGATATAAAAGATATGACTTTTTTATGTGATTTAGGACAATTATATTATTTAGGAATAGATGTTGAAGTTAATTATAAAAAAGCAATAGCTTATTTAATATTAGCTGCCGAACAAGGTAATAGTAACGCACAATATTTTTTAGGTATGTCTTATTATAAAATAGGAAATATTAGTGATAGTATTAAATGGATATCAAAATCATCTAAAAGCAATATAAATGCTAAATTTCAAATGGCTTTATGTTATTTTAATGGAATTGGAATGGATATAAATTATAGTAAAGCATTTAATATATTTTTTGAATTAGTAAATAAAAATTATAAAGATGCAGTATATTATTTGGGAATATGTTATTTAAAAGGACTGGGAACAGAGAAAAATTATACAGAAGCTATAAATTTATTAGAGAAAGCAAATATTGAAGGTGATATAAAAGCTGATTATGATTTAGGTTATTGTTATTATTATGGTTATGGTGTAGCTCAGAATTATAATGAAGCAGTTAAATATTTTGTTAAAAGTGCTAAATTAAACAATAAAGATTCATGGTATATGCTTGCATTTTGTTATGAAAACGGAAATGGTGTTCAACGAGATTTAGAAAATGCTTTTAAATTTTATTATAAAGCTGCAAGTTTAGGACAAAATGAGGCTAATTTTGCAGTAGGAAAATGTTATGAAAATGCGATTGGTACTGAAAAAAATATAATTGAAGCAATAAAATATTATGAAATAGCAGGTAAAGCAGGTAGTTATGCAGCATTGGAACGTTTGAAATTCTTATTAGAGCAAAAAAATGTACAGAAAGAAGTAAATAAATACAATAAAAAGGTAGAAAAAGAAATTAAAGCAGAAGAAAAAGCTATAAAACGAAAAGAGCAGAGAGAAAGTATTAAAGAAGGTTTTAGCACAGGATGTGGATGTTTATTTTGGATAATTATTATATATATTATCTATCAATGGTTATTTAAATAGAGCACTAATTATTAAATATTATAGAAAATATGATGGAGTGAAGTATTTTGAAAGATAAAAATATATCAGAAATAAATAATAAATGGATTTGTCCTAATTGTGGGCAGGTTAATAATGATGCATTTTGCTCTAAATGTGGGCATAAGAAGCCATTAGAAGCAGTGAATCCGATGAATGAATTACAGAATTTAGTAGAGAATAACATGATAAATGATAACTCAGGGAGAAAAATAGATACTGAAATATCAAATAAAATAAATCCATTAGAAGAATTACAAAATTTAGTAAAAGAGCCTATTTTAAAAACTAATATATCAAAAAGAAATAGTTCTACTATAAATGAAAGCGGTAGTATTTTAAAGTACATTATTATTGGTGTAATATTAGTTTTAGGTGTATTTTTAGGTATATATTTTTTTAGTAATAAAACAGCGAATGATATTTCATCAAATACTTCTAATAATGGGATTATATCTAATGAAGAAAAGGATATACCCTCAGTAAATTCAGATTTATCATTGGGTGGAGTAGAGTTAGGATATTCTATTGAGCAAATGCATAAGGTTTTGGGTAAGGAAACAAGTATTGATGAAAAAGATTCTTATAAATTTTATAATTATAGCGATATTCAAGTTGGTATAAAAAATGGAAAAGTGGATGCACTTGTATCAAATAGCTCTGCTGTAGCTACTAAACGAGGTATTCATCAAGGTTCATCTTTGAAAGATGTTTTTGATAAATATGGTGATAATTATAATAAGATGGATTATGATGATTTAATATTATATGAATATACATTTGCTACAGATAATAATAAAAATGGTATACTTCGTTTTGCGATAAGTAAATCAAATAATCAAGTAAATTATATTAGTGTTCGTATACCAGAAGAAGATTTAAATACAAAGTCAATTACAACAACAGATAATTCAACTTCAAATGTAACAAATGCAAATGAAGCAGCACAAGCACTTAATAATTATTATGCAGCAATCAATAAACATGATATGAGAGCAGCATATAATATTTTATCCGATGATATGCAAACACATATGGGAAGTTTAAATGATTATGCTGATGGATATAAAACGACATTATCGGATAGTATTTCTAACGTGCAAGTAACTTCTAATAGTGGTGATGAAATAGCACTTTCGTATACATTGACAGCACGTGATGGCTATAATGGAAATAGTATTAAGGAACAAACTTTTGCATGTACAGCCCTTTTAAGTAAGAAGACAGGTAATTGGCATATTGTCGATATGTCTGCTAAAAAACAAGGCGAACGTATTATGTCTAGATAATAATTAATTTTATTTTAATAATTTTGTCCTTTAATAAAAAAGAAAGGAATTTATAGGTTCATGCGTAAAAAAATAATTATCACTGTTATAGTAATTGCAATTATAATTTTAGGTATATTGTTAAATGATAAAAATATTTTTAGCAATACGGAAGATAGTAAATCTACACAAGAAGATGTACCTATTACTCAACAGAATTTAACTATTGATGAAAAAGTAGATAAGATCGTTGCTTCCATGTCTAAGACTGAAAAGATTGGGCAAATGGTGATGATAGGCATTCAAGGTACAAAAATTGATGATGATAGTTTATATATGTTAAATCAATTTCATATGGGTGGGGTTATTTTATTTGATAGGAACATGGAAAATCCTGAGCAGGTAAAACAATTAACATCAGATTTACAAACTCAATCAAATGAAAAAGTTCCTTTGTTCATCGGTATAGATGAAGAAGGGGGCGATGTGGTACGTATGGCAGAAAAATTAACACCACCACCATCGCAAAAAGAAATTGGTGCCACAGGTGATACTGAACAAGCTAAAACATGGGCTATAAAAACAGCTAAATCACTCAAAGAAATGGGAATTAATGTGAATTTTGCTCCAGTTGCTGATGTAGGTTCTAATGATAACCGTTCATACAGTACAGATGTAAATACAGTGATAAATTTTGTAAGGGCAGCAGCTACAGGTTATCAACAAGAAAATATCATATATAGCTTGAAGCATTTTCCTGGTATAGGTAAAGGTCAAGTTGATTCTCATGTTGAAAGTTCTAGTATTGATGCATCAAAAGATATATTAATAGCGGAAGATATTTTACCGTTTAAAACAATCATCAATGAAAATAAGCCAGAAGATTATTTTATTTTAGTATCACATTTGAATTACCCTGCACTTGATCAAGAACATCCTGCAAGCTTGTCATCTAAGATTATGACTGATTTATTGCGTAAAGAATTAGGATATAAAGGCATAATTATCACAGATGATATGGAAATGGGAGCAGTGGCAAATCATAATGATTTTAAAACAATAGGAGTAAAGGCTATAAAAGCTGGTGCTGATATTGTGCTTGTATGCCATGAATATGGGCATCAACAAGATGTTTATCTTGGATTATTAGATGCTGTTGATAGTGGAGAGATTAGTCAAGAACGTATTGATGAATCTGTAAAACGAATTGTTAAAGCAAAATTATTGCATTTATATTAATTAGAATAGATCTTATTTAGTAGAATTTCAGTATGAACAGTAAAAGGGATAAATAGAAAATTTTCTATTTATCCCTTTTGTTTTAACATATATGAGTATTTAATTTGTAAATTTTACAATAAAAGTAATTTTACCTTTACTATAACTAACTTTTATAGTGCCTTTTAGTAATTTTACAAGTTCTTCTGCAATGGAAAGTCCAATTCCATATCCGGCTTTTTCGCTATTATGAGAGGTATCTTCTCGATAAAATCTTTCGAAAAATCGGGAATAATCAATATGGCTACCGTTTATATAATCATTTGTTATATATAAAGTTGTTGTCTTTTTGGCTTGAACTAATTTTACATCTATATGACCATTATCATCGCAGTATTTAACAGCATTATCAATTAGAATATTTACTAGTTCATAGAGATATTTATATTCAGATAAAATAAAAACATCAGGTTTAACTTGATATTTTAATGATTTTTCTTGATCTATTGCCATTTGTTGAAATGATTTAGCCACTTCAATTACAATTTCAGAGAAATTAGTATTACTAAATAAAAGATTTTCTGTAGCATATTCACTCATTTTTGATAAAGTAATGAGTTCATTAATGAGTTTTGATAAACGTTTAATTTGTTTTAAAATATTTTCTGTCCATTGATTTTTTCCATTGATAAGTTCAATAGCTTCTGTATTGGCAGAGATTATTGCTATTGGAGTTTTTAATTCATGGCCTGCATTAGTAATAAATCTTTTTTGATTTTCGATATTATGAATAAATGGCTTTATGGCAAGATTGCTTAGTATAGCCAAGATTAGGATGTAAAGGAGAATACATATTAATCCCAATTCTATAGAATCTTCAATGAAATCCTGAATTATAGCCATATCACGAGTGCAGTCCATAATAACTATTAAAATATCTCCATTTGGTCGTGTGGTTATTTGATAAGCATAACTAGCACGATCTTTTTTAAAATTACCATTAGCTTCACCCTTTTGAATAGCCATTTGGGCATATTGAATGGCTTCTGCTTCAGTAAAGGCAGCGATATTTTTTATATTGATTTCTTTAACATAATTATTATCATCTACAAGTACGCTGAAATAGCGAAGTTGATAAGGAAAATCAGGTGTATCACCAGTCCAATCTGTTTCGCTAAACCACGTAGTATTAGGAGGAAGTTTATGTTCAGAAATTCTTCCATTATTTTGTGAGATATACATGAGGAATGAGTCTATTTGAGCATTAATTCTAATATAAGCTACACTTGTAATAAGACTTAAAGCACCAATAACAATAATAATCACTGTAGCAGTAGAGATTAAAATAAATTTTCGTCGAAGCTTTTTTATTACATTCATGATGAATACACTCTTTTATTAAATTATTAATTATTTATTAGTTAATAAATAATCTTGCCCTTTTTGACCTATGATTTGAATATCAGCATTGATGGATTCTAATTTTTCACGTAAATAAGAAATATATATCCATACAATATTTTCATCAGCATCTGTTTCATCAGACCATATTGTTGAGAATATATGGTTAGTAGATAAGGATTTATCCATATTAGTCATAAAGAGTTTCATTAATTTTGTTTCTTTATGATTTAGACTGATAGAGTTTTGACAAGAAAGATTTTGCTCTTCAATGTTTAATTGAACAGAACCTGCTGATAAAGTTAAAGGTGAAAATTGAGTATTTCGACGAGTTAAAGAGCGAATACGAGCTAATAATTCACCAACAGAAAATGGCTTCATTAAATAGTCATCAGCACCAGCATCAAGTCCTGTGATGCGATCATCAATTTCTGATTTTGCTGTTAACATGATTACTGGTGTGAAATTACCTTTTTGACGTATAATTTTTAAAGCTTCAATTCCATCCATTTTAGGCATCATAATATCAAAAATTAAACAATCATAAACATTTTTTAAAGCATATTCCATGGCAGCACGTCCATCATATACACTATCTACTTCATAGCCTGAATGTTGTAAAATGGCAGTTAAAGCACTAGACATATCTTTTTCATCTTCTGCGAGTAATACTTTCATAAAAATACTCCTTATATTATGACTTATTTTATTATGATTTATTTTCAGCGTTAATTAAATTTCTAATAGTCTGCATAGATACATCACAAGCAGCTAATTCATCAGCACATCGTTTTAATTCTTTAACGATTAATTCTGGATTTTTTATATCATGTTTATATTTCATTTGATGTTCTAGACTAGCCCAGCTATCCATAGCAATAGTACGCAACTGGACTTCAGCAAAAAACTTACCTGGATTGTTTCCTGATACATCTTCATAGGGAGCAGTAAGTTCAAGGATTAAGTGATAACTTCTATAACCATTAGGTTTTACATTTTTAATATAGTCTTTTTCTTTTATTATTTTACAATTTGGCAGTGCTTTCAAATAATTAATATTTTTATAGATATCATCAATAAAACGACAGATGACTCGAATGCCAATGGCATCTTGGATATCGTATAGAGCTGAATATGTTGTTTGGGGTAGATTTTTGCGAGTACATTTTTCGAGCATGCTATCATTATCTTTTACACGATAAATCAGATGTTCATAAGCTTTTTCGCCACTTTTTTGCATTTCTATTTTATTGTAATTTTTTATTTGATTAATGAGATTATCTAATATTGTATTGAGAATAGGTTCATATTTTCCATATATATTAAAGTGGGTCATGATTATCACCTGTTTTATTAATTAAACGATTAATAAATAATTTTCTATTTAGTGAAAAATGCTCCCTTGATAGGAAGCAGGTATATTGTGCTTTACTATAAGGGAGCATTTCGTAGATATATTTTGTTCCGTTGTAAATTAACGATTAAAGCTTATTTTAAAGCTTCAGCTAATTTAGCATTTGTTTCACGTGCGGAGCCAACACTTGCATCAAACATAGCTTTTTCTTTTTCGTTGAGGTCAAGAACAGTAATTTCTTTAATACCGCCTTTACCAAGAACAGCTGGAACACCAGCACAAACATCTTTTTCACCATATTCGCCATCGAGGTAGCAAATGCTGGAGATAGTAAGACCGCTGTCTTTAGCAACTGCTTCAGCCATAGTAGCAGCAGTTGTACCAGGAGCGTACCAAGCGGAAGTACCGAGTAAGCTTGTTAAAGTACCGCCACCTACTTGAGTAGCATGTTCGATTTCAGCAAGTTTTTCTTCAGAAAGGAGTTCAGTAACAGGTCTGCCTTTATAAGATGCAAAACGAGTAAGAGGAACCATAAGGTCACCATGAGCACCGATTACCATAGCGTTGATATCACGAACTGGGCAACCAATAGCTTGAGCTAAATAGTATTCAAAACGGCTACCATCTAAGAGACCGCTCATACCGATTACACGATTACGTGGAAGACCACTGTCTTTAAGTGCAAGGTAAGTAAGAGTATCTACAGGGTTGGAAACGATGATGAATACTGCTTCTGGGGAATGTTTTAAAGCTTGGTCCATAACACCTTTAACGATTTTGGAGTTAACACCGATAAGGTCTGTACGGCTCATACCAGGTTTACGAGGAATACCAGAAGTAATAACTACAACATCGGAATTTTCTGTTGCTTTGTAAGCTTCGTCAGCTTTAGCAGCATCATCCATAGGAGCAGTTACACCGATGATTTTAGTATCGATATGCATCATCTGTGCAGTCTGCATCATATCCATAGCTTTACCTTCGGATACGCCTGGTTTAACGTCGAGAAGTACAACTTCTGTTGCAAAATTTTTGAGTGCGAGTACGTTAGCGCAAGTAGCACCTACGTTACCTGCTCCAATAACTGAAATTTTCATAATATGAACATCTCCCTACAATGTGAAAATCTATTCATATCTAGTTTAACTAGATAAAGTTAAAATGTCAATAAAAATAGGATAAATATTTGCAATTCTATAATAAATTATTATTTATACTACTTGTTATTTATAGTGATATATAACAATATTTTTAGGTAAAATAGGTAAAAAGGTTCTAAGTTTTTGCTTAGAACCTTTAAGTTTATTAAACTGTATAATAATTTACAAGTTTAGCATCAAAAATGCCATCTAAATTTATAATTTGTTGCATAACAGTATCAGGAATTTCATTATCGATAGTTAAAACCATCATACTAGTACCAGCAATTTTTGTTTTACCAACTTGCATGCCGGAAATATTGATATTAGCATAGCCTAAAAGTGAACCAATAGTACCGATGACACCAGGACGATTGATATGTGGGCAAATGAGAATACGAGCATGTGGATCAACGTCAACACGATAAGAATTGATATTGACGATACGACCTTCTTCACCAAATAATGTGCCTTGGATTGTTTCCGTTTTGCCAGAAGATGTGATGGAAACAGTGATTAAGTTAGCAAAGTTTTCTACTGCTTTATCTTTTATTTCAGTGATTTTTATATTGCGTTCTTTAGCAAGGCTAGGAGCATTTACATAATTTACATTGCTTTCTAAAATAGGATTTAACATACCTTTGATGGCAGCAATAGTAATCATTTTTGTATCAACATCAGCAATTTCACCATTATATTTAATAGTTACTTCACTGATAGGACCATCAGCTAGAGAGCAAGCAGTGCAACCAAGACGTTCAGCTAAGTCTAAATAAGGTTTGATGAATTTCATGGTTTGAGGAGAAACAGGTGCCATATTAACAGCAGTAGAAACTGGTTCTCCATTTAATGCAGCTACAATGCCTTGAGCTACGTCTACAGATACGCCGACTTGAGCTTCTACAGTGGAAGCTCCTAAATGAGGTGTTAAAGTTACACCAGGAAGACCGATTAATGGATGATTTGGATCAATTGGTTCAGATTCAAATACATCGACAGCAGCTCCTGCAACTTGACCTGCTTTAACAGCATCAGCTAAATCCTGTTCATTGATAATACCACCACGAGCACAGTTTATGAGGCGAACACCTTTTTTCATTTTACAAATATTATCTTTGTTAATCATGCCTTTTGTTTTTGGTGTAAGCGGCATATGTACAGTGATAAAATCAGATTTCTCGATTAATTCATCAAAAGAAACTACGTTAATACCTAAGGAATGAGCACGTTCTTCATTTACGTATGGGTCATAACCAATAACATTCATATCGAATGCTAATGCACGAGTAGCTACACCACTACCTATACGACCTAAGCCTATGATACCAAGTGTTTTACCGCGGAGTTCTACACCTGTATATTTTTTTCTATTCCATTCACCATGTTGCATTGTTTCATTAGCAACAGCAATATTTCTTGCCATAGCCATCATCATACCCATTGTATGTTCTGTGGCAGCAATTGTATTTCCTCCAGGAGAATTGATTACCATGATACCATGAGCTGTAGCAGCACTAATATCAATATTATCGGTACCAACACCTGCACGGCCAATAATTTTTAAATTTTTAGCACGTTCAATTACTTCTTTTGTTACTTTAGAAGCACTGCGTACAATCATACCGTCAAAATCAGGAATTATTTCTAAAAGTTCTTCTGCTGGTAATTTGTCTTTAATAACTGTTTCGAAACCAGCTTTTTGTAAAATTTCGATGCCCTTAGGGGAAACACCATCTGCTACTAATATTTTCATATATTTCTCTCTCCTTGATAAAAGTAGAACTAAAAAATACAATTGTGTAATAATATTGTATATCTAAATATTCTATTGTGTTCAATTGAAATCGTCAAGTAGAATTTTTTTAATATAAATTTAATACTATATAGTTATATTTTGTTATACAATAAATACATAAATATATATAATATGATAATAAATATATATTAATTTCCGAAGAAAGGATAATAGCGGTTATGTCCCTAAAAAAAATGAAGAATATATGTATGGTTGTATCTATATGTATGAATGTTGGTATACCTGCTTGTTTAGCAGCGGATTTGTCTATTGATGAAGCTGTAAATATGGCGTTAGCTAATAACAATGATGTAAAAATTGCATATGAAGAAAAAATGGCTGCACAAGCAAATTATGAAGCGACAAAAGGAGCCAATGGTATAAGTATATCTTTAGGAAGTAGTCTATCTGCCAGAGATGGTGCTGATACAAGTTTTGAAAGAAATAATAGTAATAGTATTTCAGCAACAATGCCACTTTATACAGGAAATAAAAATGAATTAAATATTGATAGTAAAAAACTAGAAGTATTTAAAACTGAATTAAATTTAGAACGTGCAGAAGAAACTGTTAAATATGATACTATAAAAGCTTATTTTGATATCTTAGAAGCAAAACAAAATGTAAATATTGAACAAGAATCTGTAGATAATTATGAAAGTCATTTAACAGATGTAAGAAATCTCTATGCTGCAGGTAGTATTCCAAAATCAGATGTATTGCGTTCAGAAGTAGCTTTATCAAATGCACAGCAATCGTTGATTATAGCACAAAATGCTTATGAAATAAATTTAAGTACTTTCCGTAATATTATAAAAATAGACCGAAATGAGCCTATTAATCTAACAGATGATTTTGCATATCAAATTGTAAGAATGTCTTTACCTGAATGTTTGGATTATGCTATGGCTTATCGTAAAGATAGAGTAGTAGGTCAAATAGATGTAGAAATTGCTAAAAATAATATTGAAGTAGCAAAAGCCGGATATTTGCCAACAGTTAATTTATCTGTAAGTACAAGTTGGGATAAACAAGCTTTACCTAGTGGAAATGACCATGATTATCAAGCCGGTGTATCTGCAAATTGGAATATATTTGATAATAATGTAACTAAATCAAATGTAAAATCAGCAGAAGCTAGTTATAATAAAGCAGAATATGCCTTGTCTGATACAGAAGATATGATTGATTTAGAAGTAAGACAAGCTTATTTGAATATGAGAGAAGCAGAAAGAAGATTTAATTCTACATCAATGGCAGTAAAACAAGCAGAAGAAGATTATTTTATTGCTACTGAAAAATATAAAGTAGGTGCAGGTATAATCTTAGATGTAATTGATGCAGAGTTAGCACTTTCACAAGCTAGATTAAACTATGCAAGTGCTCAATATGATTATGCTAGATATAAGGCTAATTTGGAATATGTTATTGGGACACCAAAGGGAGAAACAATAGATGGATAAAGTAAAATTAAAAAAATGGGCAAAAATAATAGTGGTATTAATAGTAGTGATAGCGGCTATTGGTGCTGGTTATAAATATTATATGCAAAAACAAGAAGAAGCAAAAAAACCAGTAGTAAACACAGCTCAAGTACAATATATGAGCATGAAGTCAATTGTTTCTGCGACAGGAACAATAAAACCGGTGGAATCAGTAGAAGTAAGCTCTAAGATTACAGCTCGTGTAAAACAAGTTTTGGTAAAAGAAAATGATACAGTAACGCAAGGACAAACTGTAGCCTTATTAGATGGAAAAGACTATGAAACTCAAAAGGAACAAGCTGAATTTACTTTACAAAATGCAAAGACAATTTATGACAGAACTAATTATTTATATAATATAGGAGCAAAATCTAAAGAAGACTTAGATAATGCTCAATACAATTACGATACAGCACAAAGTAAATTAGAAGAAGCAGAGTCAAATCTATCCGAAACAGTAATAGTGTCACCTATGGATGGAGTTGTAATTGGTGAACCTGTTACAGATGGTACTATGGCGGTACAGGGAAATAGCAATCCTACAGTAATCATGCGTATTGCTGATTTATCAAGAAAACAGATTTTTGCTAAAGTAGATGAAACTGATATTGGTAGCGTAAGAGTTGGGCAAAAGGCAACTTTTACTGTAGATGCATATAATGGTAAGACTTTTACAGCTACTGTATCTAAGATTTCACAAACAGATATGGACAATAGCTGGAATGTAAGTAATTCATCAAGCAGTAGTTCATCTTCATCAGCGGCAGTAATTTATTATAGTGTAACTTTAGATGTAGATGATCCAGAAGGATTGTTGATGCCATCTATGACAGCTCGTGTAGATATTGAAACTGCCAATAAAGATAATGCTCTAGCAGTGCCATTATCAGCATTGAAAACGGATAAACAAGGAACTTATGTAATTGTTATCAAAGATGATGGTTCAACAGAAAATCGCTATGTAGAAACAGGTATATATGGTGATGAGTTTGTAGAAATTATCAACGGTTTGGCTGAAGGTGAAAGTGTAGATGTTACAATGGTTAAAAAAGCAACAAATACAAATCAAAATAGACCAGGGCCACCAATTCACTAAGAAAGGAAAATAGTGATATGAGTGAAACAAGAGAAATTACTATTGAACTTTCAGGAATAAAAAAGATTTATCAGGTAGGAACACAAGAAGTAGCAGCTTTGAATGGTATAGATTTAAAAATCTATAAAGGCGAATTTGCTGCACTTATGGGACCATCTGGTTCAGGTAAATCTACATTGATGAATATATTGGGTTGTTTAGATAGGCCAACATATGGTTCTTATAAATTAGATGGCAAGGAAATCGCCCATTTAAGTGATGATGAGCTTGCTAAAACAAGAAATAAAAAAATAGGCTTTGTATTTCAAAATTTTAATTTATTATCTAAAATAACAGCATTAGATAATGTAGCACTACCTTTAGTTTATGCAGGTGTGGGATTAAAAGAAAGATTAGAAAGGGCACATCATTATTTAAAAGCTGTTGGTCTAGATGATAGAGCAGATCATAAACCAAATGAATTATCAGGTGGTCAAAGACAACGTGTAGCTATTGCTAGAGCTTTAGTCAATGATCCAAGTATTATCATGGCAGATGAACCTACAGGTAATTTAGATACAAAATCAACAAAAGAAATCATGGATATCTTTATCAAATTACATGAAGAAGGGAAGACCATGATTTTAGTAACACATGAACCGGACATCGCGGCTTGTGCTTCACGTCAATTGTTGGTTGTTGATGGTAAGATAACAAAAGATGCAGGCAAGGGGGTAGTAATGGATGTTGTTTAAAGAAACTATACAGATGGCAATATCTGCTTTGTGGGCTAATAAAATGCGTTCATTACTCACTATGCTAGGTATTATAATTGGTGTAGGTGCTGTTATAGCGATGGTTTCTATAGGTATGGGTGTACGAAAGCAAGTAGAAGACTCAATTGCTAGTTTGGGTAGTAATATGTTAATCATCAATGCTAGTGCAACTAAAAATGCAGCAGGTGTTCGTCAGGCTGCAGGTTCAAATGTGCGTTTAAAATTAGAAGATGCCGAAGCTATAAAAAAGAAAATAAAAGATGTAGAATATGTTTCACCACAGGTACAAAGGAATTATCAAATCGTAAATGGTAATCAAAACTGGAATACACAAGTGGTGGGTGTAATACCAGATTATATGTATATTCGTTCCTTGAGTATAGCAAATGGTACGTTCATTACAGAAAAAGATGTTGAAAGTCGTGCTCGTGTAGCAGTTATTGGTACTACAGTAGCGAGCAATTTATTTGGTGAAGATGTAAATCCTGTAGGGAAAAATATTCGTATAAATAATGACCCATTTAAAGTAATAGGTATTTTGGAAAGCAAAGGTCAATCAAGTGTAGGTCAAGACCAAGATGATACAGTAATTGTACCATTAACAACAGCGATGACGCGTATAATGGCTATAGATTATGTACAGCAAATAAGTGTACAAGTAGTATCAGCGGATAAAATGGATTCTGTACAAGCTGAAATTGAAAATTTAATGCGACAACGCCATAAAATTACAGGAGATAAAGAAGATGATTTCACTGTAAGAAATCTGACTAGTATAATGGAAACGATGACTAGTACAAGTACGATGCTTACACTTTTATTAGGTAGTGTAGCTGGCATATCATTATTAGTTGGTGGCATTGGCATTATGAATATCATGATGGTATCTGTAACAGAACGAACGAGAGAAATTGGTATTCGTAAGGCTTTAGGTGCGACATATAATAATATTATGTTTCAGTTTTTAATTGAAGCTGTATTCGTAGGGATTATAGGTGGTTTAATTGGTGTAGGTGTTGGCGTTGGTTTAGCTACGGCGATAGCTCAATTTGGTGGATTTACAACAGTTATTACGATAGAACCAATTCTTATATCATTTATTTTCTCTGTGGGTATAAGTTTATTCTTTGGTATTTATCCAGCGAGAAAAGCTGCAAAATTGGATCCTATTGAAGCACTTCGTTATGAATAATATAAATAAAGGCGAATAATAAAATATTCGTCTTTATTTTTGTAAAAAATTTTTTGATAAAAGGTATTTTTTAGTATTGTAGCGAATTATATAATTATGATATATATTATAGTGATGAATAAAGGGAGGCTATCTAAATGAAAAGATTATTAGTAGTTTTTGTAGTTTTATTAACATTTCAAGCGGTAGCTTTAGCTTCTCCTAAGAATATAGATTTGCGAGAATATCAGCAAGCTACTGGTACAATTAATGTATTGGCAGCACCTTTTAAAGACGATAATTTTTATTTAGCTACATTTAACTTTGATGAGCAAAATAAAGGCAATAAAGTTAATTATTATCAAGGCACTTGTATTGTAGATAAAGAAAATCAGAAAGTATTACAGCCTTTATTAGTAAAAAGAGTTATTGGCAGTGAAGATAAAGTATCAGAAGTTGTGCTAAATAAACGACAGGAAATGCCATATTTACAAAATTTTAGAACAGTACAGACAAACTCAAAGCAACCAAAGATTTATACTGGTGGAGATTCTACAAATATTGTTTTATTGGGCAAATATAAAGTAGTTACTTCAATGGGTACTTTTGATGATTGTATTGGCATTAAAATTTATAATGAAGAAACTGGAGAAGGTATGATTCAGTATTTAGCTAAAGGTTATGGTGTTGTATATTTAGAAGGTGTACAATCTGATGGTAGTAAAGTAGAAATCGCTTACTTGAGTGAAATTAGACCATTAGATGAAGCTCAAATTGAAGAATTTAAAACAAAATACTTTATTTAAGAAAAGAAGTAGATGTAATCGGATTTTCGATTACATCTATTTTTTTATTTAAATAAATAGAATCTCTATATGGATATTATGAAAAAAGATTTTACATAGATTTTACATTTATTTTACTTTTTTCTACTGGAAAGGTAGACTTACTTATTTATATAATTTAAATAGCAATTAAGTAAATTTTATTTTGAAATTATGTGTTAGAAAATTATTTTGGAGGAATACTCAATGAGTGAGGGTTTGAAAATTGCTTTTGAATTATTAGGTGGTTTAGCATTATTTATCTACAGTATGAATATGATGAGCCAGGGTTTACAAAATATGGCTGGAGAGAAAATGCGTTATGTACTTAGCGTATTAACTAAAAATCCAGTTGTAGGTGTATTAGCTGGTGCATTAGTTACATGCGTGTTGCAAAGTTCTAGTGCAACGACTGTAATGGCTATCGGTTTTGTTAGTGCAGGTTTAATGAGATTGCCACAAGCAATTTCCATTATTTTCGGTGCAAATATTGGTACAACAATGACAGCACAGTTAATCGCTTTTAAATTAAGTGATTATATCTGGCCAATAGTATTTATTGGTTTTGTGGTTTATTTCTTTGCTAAAACAGAGAAATTAAAGAATATTGGTCAAACAGTATTTTTCTTTGGATTATTATTTGCAGGAATTGAAATCATGGGTTCTACTATGAAACCACTTGTAAATGCACCGATTTTTACAGAACTTATTGCTAGTGTTCATGATAATCCTATTTTAGGTCTATTATTAGGTACAGTTATGACTGTTATCGTACAGAGTTCTAGTGCTACAATCGCTGTATTACAGAATTTTGCTTCTCAAGCAGGTGTAGATGGCAACAGTATCATCGGACTTCAAGGTGCATTGCCTATTTTATTAGGAGATAATATTGGTACAACGATTACAGCATTATTAGCATCTATTGGTCAATCTAAAAATGCAAAACGTACAGCTGTAGCTCATAGCGTATTCAATATTACAGGAAGTATTTTATTCTTATGTATATTACCATTGTTTACTCAATTTGTAATGTATATTTCTCCAGTTGGCCCAGAAACAGCTGTAATTTCCCGTCAGATTGCTAATGCACATACTTCATTTAATTTAATTAATACATTATTATGGTTGCCACTTATTCCGTTAATGGTAAAAATAGTTTGTTTTATTGTTCCAGATAGAAAACCAGCTCTATCTACAGAACAAGTTAAATCTGAAGCTGTTTAATATAATAAATAATATAAAAAGCGAAGAATTTTTTCTTCGCTTTTTTCTTTGGAATTTTAGTTTATAATATTTTTAACTTTTTGATGGTAAAAGAAAAATCCTATTATAGCTAGTGGTATAGTAAAGAAAAATAGTGGATAGAATAAATATAACGAGAAATGTTCATAAAAGATACCAGCTATGATTGGTCCAAGTGCCATACCTAAGTCTATGCCAATATAAAATGTACTATTAGCTAGACCACGTTTATTTTTAGGTGCTAATAATAAAGCTGTAGATTGACAAACGGAATTGATAATACCTGTTCCACCTGCCATGAATATAGCAGCGATAAGCATATCAAAATTATTTTGCATTGCATGAAGAAAATAGATAGATAGTGAAGCACAAATTATACTAGAGGTAAAAAATATACCGAAAGGAAGTTTGTCAAAGAGACTTTTTAGACTTAGACGGAGTATAAGTAGAGCAATAGCATATGCTGGAAAAAATAAACTTATATGGATATCCAGTTGTTTAGCTTCGACATAAGTTACAAGAAAAGATTGAGTAGCACAATAAGGAATAGCAAACATCATCATGATGAAAGCAATGGGAACTACATTTTTATCAATAATTTCCAATTTAAAATTAGTGTTAGTAGTGATGATAGGTTCATCTTTATCTTTTACAAATTGAATAATTATGATAGAAATTATGGCTGTAAATAGAGCAAGTGAAAATGCTATTGTATAGTTAAAGTTTTGATAGATATATACACCAATAGCTGGAGCAATTGCCATACTTAAAGCGTTCATAGTGCCGTATATACCCATGCCTGAGCCGATTTTTTCTTGGGGCAATAAATCTGACATCCAGGTGGACATACAAGTAGAACATAAGGCAAAGCCAAGACCATTAATAATGCGGGCAATGGCAATGATAAATGAATTAGTAGCCAGTATATAACCTAGACATGAAATTATGATAAAAATTATGCCCCAAAAAGATAATTTATACTTACTAATTTTATCAGCATATATGCCGATGATAGGTCGACTGACTAAAGAGCAAATATTCATAATGCCACCAATCAGCCCCATAGTAGTACCATTGGCACCAAGTGTTTCTGAAAATCCAGCAATAATTGGAGTTATGAGCATAGGACTAGTCATATAAAAAAAGCTAGCAATTAAAATTAAGATAATATCTCTATGTCTTGAATGGGAATTTATCATATAAATATCACCTCTATATATTTTTATAAAGATTAATTATATCATCAATATGTATTATTTTATTCTGGAAATAACAAAAACCTCCAATAGTAGATTTTTATTTAAAACTATTGGAGGTCATTTTTATTTTAAAGTTTTTCAATGATACTATTATAAATATTATCTAAATCTTCTTGTGTTGGTTGATTAGCTATGCGAATCATATCATGGAAGATATTAAGACCAGCTTCTTCAAGTTCTTTTTGTACGAGAGCAATACTTTGTCCACCCCAGCCATAAGAACCAAAAGCTAAAGCCTGTCGATCATTTTTCTTAGGCATTAAACCTTTAAGATAACATAAGAATGAGGCAACATTTGGCATCATACCATTATTTAAAGTTGGAGAACCGACTGCTATATATTTGCTATCGAGGATATCTGTTACGATATCAGAATAGTGATTTGTTTTTAAATCGAAGAATTTAGCAGAAATACCTTTAGCTTGGAATGCTTCGGCTATTGTTTTGGCCATGATTTCTGTAGAATTCCACATACTGTCAAATACTACAACAGCTTTGTGCTCATCAGCTTCAAAGTTACTCCATTTTGTATATAAATCTAAAATATCTTTAATATGTTTACGCCAACTAATGCCATGACCAGTTAAAATCATATTAACATCAAGAGTTGCAATTGTTTTGAGTGCTGTTTGAGCTTGACGACCATAGAGCATTAGAATATTAGCATAGTATTTTTTGGCTTCATGCATTAAAACAGCATAGTCAACTTCATCATCAAAACGTTCATTAGTAGCGAGATGTTGACCAAAACCATCATTAGAGAAAAGAATTTTTTCTTCTGGACAATAAGTAACCATGCTATCTGGCCAATGGAGCATAGGAACTGGAACGAATTTTAATGTACGTTTACCAATATTTATACTGTCGCCAGCTTTTACACCTTGGTAATTATGTTCACCACAGAATTTGGCAATATTCTTTAAGCCATTTGGTTGGCTGACAAAAATAGTAGCATTAGGACATTTTTGAGCGATGGCATCTAAAGAACCAGAATGATCAGCTTCTAAATGATTGCAAACAATATAATCAATTTTTGCTGGGTCGATAATAGAAGAAATACGACTTAAAATTTCATCACTAAAAGTTTTTTTAGTAGCATCAATTAATGTGATTTTTTCATCAAGTATTAAATAGGCATTGTAAGTGCTGCCACGACCAGTTTCGTAGCCATGAAAATTACGAACAGACCAATCAATGGCACCTACCCAGTAAATATCATCACATATTTTAGTAGCTTTCAAGATATTTTCCTCCTGTAAATATGGTTTTATAGAAATTAAAAATCAAGTTGTTTATTTACAGTAATTATTATACAATTTCAAAACTATAATTACAACATATGGATATGCTTATTTGTCAATAAAATGAGAAATATTATCATTTATTTCTTGGGCGTAGATTTTTTTGGCAATTACATCACCATGTAATCCATCCATTGCATATTTTGTAGGAAGGATAGGAGGGCTATTTAAAGCTTTTGCTGTATCGATATGTGGTTGTGTGCGAATGAAATCGTTGACTAAATTTAAATTATATTGCCATACTTCAGAGGTATTTTCATCAAAGACCTTTTTTATATTCTGAGGATTTATAGGAGCTAAAGTGAGCAGTATAGGTGTGATATTATTTTCATAACATTTTTCTTGAATTGTTTTTAAATCATTGATTACGTTTTCGGCAGGCATACCAGCACGAAGGCTATTAGTTCCACCCATGATTAATAAATATTGTGGATGGAATGGCAAGACATCATCATCAAAACGCTGTACCATAGTTTCACTGGTATCTCCGCTACAAGATAAATTAATAGTAGGAAAGTCTAAATAATAAGCATAACTATATGCCCAATCTGCAGGGCCAAAGGATAGATGACCACCTCCATGGCTGATACTATCACCGAAAATACCAATTTTCCAATTATCTTGAGGTTCATTTCTAAATATCTGAGCGTCAGAATAAACGCCAACAGGATTACCATCATCATCTAATCCACGTACACGCCAATAAAAAGTACCAATACGAGGTTTTTCATCGTAAAGTTCGCCACCTGTAATTATTTTGGAGAAAATACGATATTTAGAAGGTGCCGTGCCATTAGGATTTTCAGGGATATTATCAGTTACTTCTACTTCAAATTGAGTAGCATTGGCATTAGGTATAAAAGAATATACAGGATAGAGAAGTGTAGTGCCATTTTTTTCATTATAAATAACATGTGGTATAGGTGTATTCATTTTAGGTGCTTGATTGATAGCATAAAATTCTTCTAAAGCTGAAAATTTAGTGATGGGATTGTGGTCAATATCCATAGAGCGAATACGCCAATAAAGAGGCGTTTTGCCGTCTAAAGCCTTTGGCACTATTTGTGTTAAATCAAGTTGTTTAGCATTTGTATAGACAGAAGCTGTATAATATAAATGTTTAGAAGATAATTCTTCATCATTTAAATCATCAGGAATAGTATCGAATAATTCTAATTCATAATATACAGCATTCAAATCTTCTTTCCATTCTAAAAGTGGCATATTTGTACTAGGTCCTTGTTTGGGATAATGGGATAATGCGGTCAATGGTGCTTCTAGAGAGAGATTTTGAGGCGATGAATTTTCGGTGGAATATTCATCTTGTACATGTGAAATAATGGATTGATTATTTAGCATGGATAGATGCCAACTTAAAGTCATTAAAATTAAGATAATAAATAGGAATGTTTTTTTCATAAATAAAAGCCCTTCGATTTAAATTAAATAATGTAATATAATATTAAGAAATAATTAAAGAAATTATATACCTGAGATTTGACTCCAAGTCAAGAAAAAAATTAAAATTTTTAAATGTTTTTTAAGAAAGACTAGATTTTTTAGAGCTTTATGTGGTACAATATATATCGCGTCTAGCTATTGAATACATAGTATTTAATCTAGCCATCTTGCAAATTGTTTTATAACATGATAAACTATTTTGGTACAATTATAATGATGAAAGGGTGAATTTCTTGCCAAACATTAAATCTTCTATTCTCAGCGTAAAAACAGATGCTATGCGTCGTGCAAAAAATGTTTCTGCTAAATCTGCTATAAAAACTGCTTCTCGTAAAGTTCTTGATGCTGTTGCTGCTGGCAATGCTGAAGAAGCAAAAGCATTACTTGTAATCGCATGCAAAAAAATAGACCAGGCTGCTGCTAACAGATTATTCCATAAAAATTGTGCAGCTCGCCGTAAATCTCGTTTAGCTCGCCGAGTAAACAGCTTAAGCAAATAATTGCTAATCAAAGTAAGGACTGATTTCCAAAAGAAAGCAGTCCTTTTTCGTTTTTAAGAGCAAAATTTTATAAGTAAGTTTTCAATTAAAGCAGGCTCATTAGAGCCTGTTTTTAATTTATAATCAATATCAGCTAATTCAGAAATTGTTTGTTGAATTTTATCTAAACCAAAATTTTGAGCTTGTTTGATGATTTTTTCAGTGATAAATGGATGTAGTTTTAAAATAGAGGCTATTTGCTTTGTAGATTGACCTTCACTAAGATAAATTTTTACATGCCAAAGCTGGTCTATTTGACGAGCTAAGAATTTTAATAAACGCAGTGGATGTATGCCTGCTTGTTGTTGAATGGTAAATAATTCTAAGGCAGTGGCAATATCTTTATTGCCTAAAGCTTCCCAAAGGCGAAAGGTAGAAATCTCAGGAATACTAGAAAAATTATTTTCAAGAAATTGGCGATTGATAAGTGTTTTTTGCGGATAGAGCGTGAGTTTTTGTAATTCTTGGTCTAAAAAACCAAGGGAGATTTTTTCCATGGATTTTATAGCTTCTAAAAAATAAGCATAAGCTTCTCGATCAAAGCGGAGATTTAACTCGCGAAGGCGAGCATTGAGCCAGTCATTGATGTTCCAATAAGCTATAGCTTCACATTCTACTATAGTGCCGAATTTTTCGATAGTTTTAATGAGTTTTCTGCGTTTATCAATTTTGCCTAAGTTATATTGTAAAATCAATATACTATAATCGGGCATATTGGCGATATAATCTAAAAATAATTGTTCATCTTCTTTATCTTTAGCGGACAATCTATCTTGAAATATCTTTAAGTCTTTAGCAATGATGATATTATGTTCACTGAAAAAAGGAGAACTATCTAATGCTTGTAAAATAGCTTTTGTATCAGCTGTACTATCAAAATATTGAACAGCTTCTTTATCGTTTTGTGGATTTAATAAAGTCAGTAATTTTTTGAGATAATTTTCAGCTAAATATAATTCTTCACCAGTGATTAAATAGACTGATTTAAATTGTTTAGTTTGTAATTGTTTTAATGCGTCATTATATTTCATAGGAAATCCTTTGCTTAAAATATATTAATTTAAAAATGTTTTTAAAGAAAAATTATAGCCATCAGTATAAATTACGATAGCCCCCTTTTCATCTGTGCGGAGAATTTTTGTAGGCAGATTATTTAATCTATCGAGAACTTCTTTGCTAGGGTGACCAAAACTATTATATTTGCCTACAGAAATGATAGCTAATTGAGGTCGTATATGTTCTAAAAATTCTTGTGAAGAAGAAGTTTTAGAACCATGATGAGCGACTTTTAAAATTGTAGAGGCTATATTTTTATTTAATAAATATTTTTCCTGTGTTTGCGGTAAATCACCTGTAAATAATACAGAAAAATTGTGATATGTTAATTTTAGTACATTTGAACTATCATTACTAGATTTTAAATTTTCTTTTTCATCATTTTGAAGAAATTGGAAATGAATATCTTCTAAAATAAATGAAGTGTTTTCTTTAGCAATAGTAGCATTTGCAAGTAAAGGACTATTAGGTGGTAATTTTAAAATTTTAGCATATAAATCTTTATCTTCATCAGAGATAATTAAATGATTTACAGGTATTTTTTGCAAAATGGAACTAGCTCCACCACTATGGTCAGCGTCAGCATGGCTTAAAATCAGATAATCTAATTTATTGATACCATAATGACGTAAATAAGGTAAATCTACATATGAGCCGATATCAAAATCAGAATTAATAGAGCCACCTGTATCAATTAAGATGCTATGTTGATGGGGTGTGATGATAAGACAAGCATCACCTTGACCTACGTCAATAAAGTGTATTTGTAGGGGAGAAGGTTTTATCATTAAATAACCAGAAAAAATAATCAGGCTAATGCTACAGATATAAGTGATAAATTTATATTTTTGTAAAAGTGAATATAAATATCTGCGAATTTTGATGTTTAAAATTATAAAAATAAGGGAATAATAAATTAAAATAGCTGGAAAATTTAATGGCGGTACATAAATACTAGCAAAGGGAATTTTGGTGAGTAAAAAAGTTGCTTCATTGCTTATGTTTAAGATTAAGCTGGCAAAAATAAATAAAATTTTAGCGATAAAGGGAAAAATAAAGCCTAAGATGAAGGCGATTAAACCCAAGATGATAAGAATTTCCAATAGGGGAATAATGATTAAATTGGCTAATAGAGAGCTAAGAGATAAACTGGTGAAATACCAAACGATAATAGGAAAAGCAAAGATTTGAGCACTCATGGTTAAAGCTAGATTATCTGTTAATAGTGGAGGCATTTTTAATTTATTTAATTTAGAGCGTAATATGGGCATTAAATAGACAAGACCAGCTGTAGAGGCAAATGAAAGCTGAAAACTTATATTGAATAATAATAGAGGATCAAAGAGCAATAAAATCAAAGCGATGATACTCAATAAATGTTGAGCCGTAGATTTTTCCTCAAGATATAGAGCAATAATACTAAGCAAGCCCATTATGCTAGCACGCACAACAGGTACATTAGCACCGCATAAAATGGTATAAAAAATAATGAGGATTAATAATAAGATTAGATTTAAAAAGCGAGGTAGATGTAAAAATTTACCTAAAGATAATAAAAATAGAGAAATCAAGCTGATATGAGAGCCTGATACGGAAAGAATATGAATAATACCAGTGATGGAATAAGCTTCTAAGATATTTTTTTCGATATTATTATACCCACCAAACAGCATAGCAAAAATCATATTAGCATCATTTTCAGGCATTGTTTGATACATAGATTGCAAAAAAGATTGCTCGATTTGATAGCAAAATTCTTGAAGCGAGAATTTATCAGATGTATTTAATATTTTTAAATTTTGTTTGCCAATGGAAAAAGTAGCATAGATACCTTCTTCTTGGGCAGAAAGCTCACGATCGACTAAATTGGGATTGTGATAATTTTGGATTAGGCGGATAGTACCTGTGGCAGAAATTGTATCATTGATTTTAGCAAGATTATCTAGATTTTTTTGCTTTTGATAGAGATAAACTTTTCCTGTAGTAGGCTTTTCTTCCTTTTGCTTGATGGATTTAGTATCAACAACATATGTTAAATGATATATACCAGCACTGTCTTGGCGGATTTTAGGCATTTGGCAGATAATGCCAGTTAAAGTAATTTCTTGATTATCATAATTTTTTATATTGTTGTCGGCAATGAAGGTAAAAGAGAGATAACGCATCACACCTAAAAGGAAAAATAAAATAAGATATAATAAAAATGTAAGTTTATGTTTACGCAAAGTAAAATAGAAGGCTAGTATTAGATTTACTATAATTAAACAAAAAAGGTGTGTATATGACTTAGAAATTTCAGGGGATTTCATCGTCATATACACACCTAAGCTGTAGAACAGAATTATAAAGTTAATAAAAAGTAAGGGCGATTGCCCATAATGTATTTTAATCATAATATGCCTTCTTAAAAATAAAATAAATCATTTGTTAGATTTAAAAGATTTTAAGTACAAATTTTATCTTGCATTTTGTTAAATTTAGCTTCACCGATACCTTTGACATTTTTGATATCTTCGATAGAAGAAAAATTGCCATGTTCTTGGCGGTAATCAATGATTTTTTGAGCAGTTGCAGGGCCAATTCCAGGTAAAGTATCTAAATCTTCTTTTGTTGCAGTATTTATATTGATTAAATTAGAAGATGAATTATTATTACTAGGAATGTTGGAATTAGTATCATTTACCTGTTCATTAGAATTGTTGACAGGTGTTTTACTGCTCACTTGAATTTGCATACCATCAGTTACTTTTTGAGCTAAATTGATTTTAGTTTTATCTGCAAGTGGTGTAAAATCGCCACAGGCTTTGATTGCATCAGCAATGCGACTATCACTGGGCAATTCAATTAAACCGGGGGAATTGACTTCGCCGGAGACATAGACAGTGATTGTAGTATCTTCTTGATTGTTTTGAGTCTGTGTTTGCGTATTATCGGTGATAATAGGAGTAGTATCTTCTTGTGTGTACAGATAATAAAAAGTTGAAATACTAGCAAATAGAGCGATGCAAAATAAAATAAGTAGCGATTTTTTATACATAGGCATATAAATCATTCTTTCTGATTATAAAAGCAAAAGAAAATATTAATTTTTTAAATCTTGGCATTTAGTGATTAAATCAAGTACAGCGAAATCTTTATGTTTAATATCTTTTAATACTACTAAGGCGTTTGGATATTCGCCATTTTGACAAAGTAGATAGCCAAGATTTTTTAAGATGAAATCATTTTCATCATCTAAAAGTAAAGCTTGACGTAATAAGAAAATAGCTGATTGCAGATTATTGTGTGTGCGGAAAATATCAGCTAGATAATTAAATAGCCAAAGTTTTTTCTTATAAGATAAGACTTGAGACATGATGCATTGGCTCACTTGTTCGCAAGGTGTGGTTAAAATAGTAGAGATATTTTCTTTATTAGCTATTTGCATATCCCAAATTTGATTGATTGTATTTTGTAGGGCTGGATTTATATTGGTATTAGTATCAGGCATGATGACTCCTTTTGCACTATTGATAACAGTGGATTGATGAACAGTTAAATCTTGAGTAACAGAATTTTTTTGCTTTTGTGTCTTTAAGGATTGTCTACGCTTTTTTTGGTAAATATTTAGATTAGGACAGCGACGCATTAATTTATCAGCTTTAAATATTTTTTTGAGTTTTTCAATAATCATATCCAAAAGTTGATAGTCTTTTTCATCGTTTAAAGTAGATTTATTAGATAATAGACGATTTAGTGTGGTTAAAGCTTCTTCTTTTTTTCCATGAGCCAATAAGAGTTGGATTTCTAAAAGTAGATTACGACAATCTTGAGGAAACTGTGTTTTAAATTTTTGTATCCAATTGAAAGCTCGTTCATAATCATGTAAGCATAAATAAGTATCAGCTAATTCGTAGATTATATCATTATCTACATTATCTTTTTCAAATAGTATTTGAATATGAGATAGTGCTTCTTCATATTGCTTTTGGTGTTTAAATTGATGTATTTTTGAAAGAAATTCAATTTTTTGTTTTTCTTTAGGAGAAATCTCATTTTTTATATTTGATGTAGATGATGATGGAGAATTTTTTGAAGAAGTTTTTGCTATATTTATATTTTGTTTTGGAGTAGATGATGGATAGAGATTTTTAAATACTGAATAAGAAATATCAGCAGATGAGGTCGGTTGAGTAAAAGAGGTTTGTTGAAACCATTTTGGACGTTTTTTCAAAAAAATACCTCCTTTGAAGAGTTTATAGGTAAAGTGATATTGGCTTGACTAGCTAATACTAAACCGCTTACAGTTTTAGCACCGTGATTTTTTAAAACCATAGCACAATTTTTCAGCGTACTGCCTGTGGTGAATATGTCATCAATCAATAGACATTTGCGATTTTTTACATCAACATAATCTTTTAACGTAAAAGCGTTGGCTAAATTTTCTTGACGTTCATGGCGGAGTAATTGATACTGCGATTTAGTTTGTTTTGTACGCTCAAGAATATCGCAATAATTAAAATGATGTTGATCAATCCATGGTTTAAAAATTTTTTCAACTTGATTAAAACCACGTTTTTTTAATTTATTTTTGTGTAGGGGTACTGGGATTATCATATCATAAGTGGAAAAATCCCAGTCTTTATCTAAATATGAAAATAATGGTTTTAAATAAGCTAAAGTGGCAAATTTATTTTGATATTTTAATTCGTGAATTAAATTCTTAAGTCCTTTATCGTATTTACCTATAGCTATAATAGGTGAAATATATTGCCGAATATCTTTATCATAAGCTAGATTTTCATTGCGGATAATTTCTTCTAAACAAGAAGGACACCACATACCTTTTTGTTCTACATAGGCATTACAAGAAGGACAATGGCTAGGAAATAGAAATTGCATAATAGCTTGATAGATATTATTTAACATGATAAAGAACTCTTTTCTAAAAATAAAATAGCTTAAATTAATTTATGGGCTAAACGTTCAGCAAGCAGTGTATATCTTTTTTGTGTTCGATTGCTTTGAATAGCAGTCATCAATGCTTTTTTCGAGCCAATGATGATGACTTTTTGCTTTGCTCTGGTGATAGCCGTATAGAGTAAATTTCGTTGAAGCATGATGTAGTGGCTAGTTGATAGAGGGATGATGACTACTTTATATTCACTGCCTTGACTTTTATGCACACTTGAGGCATAAGCTAGAGTTAATTCGTTCAGTTCATTTTTTTCATAGGTAACGATATGGTCAAAATAATCTACAGTTAATTTTTCGTTGTTGATATCTTTGATAAAACCAATATCGCCATTAAATACGTTTTTTTGGTAGTTATTGCGAATATGCATGACTTTATCGCCAACGCGGAATGTTTGTGAAGAATATTTTAATTCATCTTGATTTTTTTTAGGATTTAATTGTTCTTGAAGCATTAGATTTAAATTTTCTACGCCACATAAAAAGCGATGCATAGGAGATAAAACTTGTACGTCTTTCAGAACATCAAAACCTTCATGAGGTAAATCTTTAGTACATAAATCAAGGATTTTTTGTGTAATGGAAGTATCATCATTTAATTCATAAAAGACAAAATCGCTGTATTGTTTACGAAGGTCAGGTAATCTACCAGCGTTTATGATATGTGCATTTTGGATAATCATGCTTGTTTGAGCTTGGCGGAAAATCTCATCTAAGCGAATGGCAGGGATTTTTTGCGAACGGATGATATCTTTAAGCACAGAGCCAGGGCCTACAGCAGGGAGTTGGTCTGTATCACCGACTAAGATGATGCGACAACCATCTGGTACGGCATTCAGAAAATGGTGCATGAGGACTATATCCACCATAGAAACTTCATCTAAGATGATGACGTCAGCATCTAATTGATCATCAATATCTTTGCTAAAACCTAATTGTAAATTATCATCTTGAGCTAAATTATTTGCTTCTAATAAACGATGAATAGTCAAAGCTTTTTGCCCTGTTGTTTCGCTTAAGCGTTTTGCAGCTCGTCCAGTTGGTGCTGCTAAGCGAATTTTTAATCCTTGGGCTTTTAATATGGATAAGATACCTTTGATTACAGTCGTTTTACCAGTACCAGGACCACCAGTGAGTACTAAAACTCCATGATGAAGACAAGCTTTGATGGCTTCTTTTTGTTTTTGTGCAAGTTGGATTTGATTGTCTTTTTCCCATACTTTGATAAATAAAGAAAGATTATCTTCTGATAAAGGCTCAGTTGCTTGATGTAATTGAAGTAAACGTGTAGCGACTTTTTTTTCAGCATAATAAAGGTATGGCGGATAAATTAAAGTTTCTCCACCGACTATTTCAGTATTTAAAGAGCCATTATCAATGCGTTCTTTTAAAATAGTGAAGATAATTTGATTATTTACTTGCAATATTTTTGCTGTTTTATCGACAAGAGCCATTTCAGGTATACAGCAATGACCATTGTTGCAAAGTTGCATTAAAGCATAATCTATGCCTGAGATTATGCGTCGTTTATCATCTCTTTGTATGCCAAGATTAAAAGCGAGTTTATCAGCTGTTAAAAAGCCTATACCTTCGATATCTTGAAATAAGCGATAAATATCTTTTTCCATGATATCTATCGCAAAAGAACCATATTTAGCAAAGATTTTACCTGCATAAGTATTGGATATACCATGATTTTCTAGCCAAACCATGATTTCAGTGAGTTCGCTTTGTTCAAGATAAGAAGCGGATATTTTTTCTGCTGTTTTTTTGCCAATACCAGGAACTTTTAATAATTCATTTGGTGATTTAGCAATTATTTCTAAAGTTTTTTCGCCAAATTCAGCGACTATTTTCTTTGCCATGGCGGGGCCAATGCCGTTGATCGCTCCAGAAGCTAAGAATTTTTCAATGCCGGATATTTCTGTAGGGGCAACAGTTTTGTAAGTCGTAGCTTTAAATTGTTGCCCAAATTTAGGGTGCTTTACCCATTCTCCTTCGATTTCCAATAGTTGCCCAATTAGCGGAGCCATGCCATTTAGGGTAACTGTTATCTGTGTAGAAAGTTTTTCTGGTGATAATTTTAAAACAGTGAAGCGATTATCTTGACTGGCAAAAATAATCGTATCGACTGTTCCACATATTTTTTCCATAAGTAAAGCCTTTCTATTATTTATGATAAATTTATTATTTTATGCTTTATTTGCTAATTCTTCGGTTAATTTATCCCATTCGATATATTTTTCTTCTAGTTCTTGTTCTTTTTGAGCATAAGCTGTAGCTATTTCATGACTTTTATTAGGATCTGCTTGCAATGCTGGATCATTCATTTGATATTCTAAGCCTTTTAATTCAGCTTCAAACATAGCGATAGTAGCTTCGCAACGCTGTATCATCATGGTTAATTTTTCACTGCTCATAGCAGATGCTACATGTGCATTTTTAGGTTTGGCTTTTTCTTGTTTTGCTTTAGGAGTAGCTTTATTTTCAGTACTAGCTTTTTTATTTGGAGTTTCTTGATTGGCTTCAAGTTCTTTTTGCATTTCTAATTTTTTTTCACGGTAATAGCTATAATTTCCATTATACTCTGTTAAATGTCCGTTTTCTAATTCACAAGTGAAGTTAGTGACTTTATCTAAGAAATAACGGTCATGGGAAACGACGATAAATGTACCAGGGAAAGCCATCATCGCTTCTTCAATAGCTTCTTTAGCAGGAATATCCAAATGGTTTGTAGGTTCGTCCATTACGAGGAAATTTGCACCAGTTAACATCAATTTTAATAAAGCCAAGCGAGATTTTTCTCCACCGGATAAATCGCCGATTAATTTATAAATATCATCGCCTTTGAATAGGAAAGCACCTAGACAGTGGCGAGCCTGTTCATCATTTAAACCAAATGAAGATAAGATTTCATCAAAAACAGTATTGCTAGGGCAAAGACCTTCATGTTGCTGGGAATAATAGCCGATTTTTACACGACTGCCGATTTTAATATTTCCTGTAGGAGATTGTAATTCGCCTAAAAGTAATCTCAATAAAGTTGTTTTACCAGCACCATTAGGGCCTACAATAGCAACACCATCACCTTTGCGAATTAATAATGATAGATGTTCAAAGATTTTATGATCGCCGAAACTAACAGATACATCATCAAGTTCAGCTACACGTTGAGCACATTCTTCTGGTTTATGGAACATAAAATAATTGAAACCTGATTTTTGTGGCGGTAAAATAATGCGTTCTAAACGTTGTAATTGTTTTTCACGTCCTCTAGCTTGTTTGGCTTTGACACCTGCTTTATAACGACGAATATATTCTTCTGTTTCGCGGATATGTTCTTGCTGTTTAGCATAGGCAGATTCTAGGGCAGCTCGTCTTTGAGCTTTTACTTTCATGGCAGTAGAATAATTGCCATCATATAAAACAGTTGTTTTATTTTCTAAATCTAAAATCTTAGTGGCAACTTTATCTAAGAAAAAGCGGTCATGAGAAATTAAAAGTACGCCACCTTTATAATTGCTTAAAAAACCTTCGAGCCATTCAATCATTTCAATATCTAGATGGTTCGTTGGTTCATCTAAAAAGAGAAAATCTGGTTCACGAAGTAAAGCTTTAGCTAGACAAATGCGAGTGCGTTGACCACCTGAAAATAATGTTGGATTTTTGGGAAAATCTTCTTCACTAAAGCCAAGACCAAAGGCAACGCGACGAAGACGGCTTTCATAATCGTATCCGCCTAATTGTTCGAATTTATCAGAAATACGGCTATATTCCTTCATTAAGTCTTCAAGTTTATCATCATCATCTAAATTTTCGATTTGCTTTTCTAATGTAGTTTTTTTCTGTCCGAGAGCGATAATATCAGCAAAAGCAGATAAGAGTTCATCATATAAATTATCATGAGTGAAATCTGACTGCTGTTGCATATAGCCGATGGTATCTACACTATCAATACTGATATGCCCTGTATCATATTCTTCAATACCTAAAAGACATTTCATTAAAGTGGATTTACCAGCACCGTTAGGGCCAACAAAACCAATCTTATCGCCACGAGCTACATCAAAAGTAACATTGTGAAATAATTCTTCTATGCCAAAGGATTTTCCTAAATCTTGAATGCGTAAAATTCCCAAAATAACACTTCCTTTATAATTTATAACTGTGTAATATAATTTAATTTTTAAATTTTAGATTTATAGACCTAGATAAATTAAATCTTGCTACCCTATAAAGATGTAGCAAGATTTAATCTAAAATAATTTAATTTTGTTTTTGGTAATCTAAACCAATATTGACAGTTGCTTGTCCAGAGCTTCCTCCAGACATAATAGTACAAGTGAATGGCATACCGTAGAAGCAATCCAATTCATTTTCATTAGCCATGATAGTAGTATGTTCTCGAGAAGAAGTATTACCTGTTTCAACACTGGAAATTTTAAATCCTTTGTGTTTTAAAATATCGGCAACTTCGGCACCAGCACCATTGATACCACTAGAATTTATGACTAGAACAGTTATATCTTCATTTTTTACAGGTTCAACTTTTTCTTGAGTAGTAGATTTTTCTTCGGTTGAAGAAGTTTCTGTTGTATTATCACCCATTTTTAAACCTTTAGGCAAAGATTTTTCATATGCTTTTATGGTTGCTTCTGTATCTTTTTGAGCTGTTTCGTTTAAAGTAATTCCCATATTGTTAGCAATTAAATTTCTAGTTTTAGCAATGTCTGGTATCCAATAACTAATATCTTTGATATATGCAGGTTGCCCCGGAACCATATCGGAAGATAATCCATTTTGTTGGATTGTAGGCAAACTGGATATTAGGCTAATCATTTCATTTAATGGCATATTAGTTTGGATAGCAGAAGAAATATTGCTCATAATATCAGGTAATTTAGGTAAGACAGATGGAGATATTGCTTGAGCAAGAAAAGCTTTCATAAATTTTTGTTGGCGATTTATACGACCAATATCGCCTTCACCATCACGATAACGTACATATTGAATAGCTGTTTTACCATTTAAATGCTGGAGTCCTGGCTGTAAATCAATTATAAGTCCCCCGTTATCATCCCAAGGATCTTCATAGTACATACGTTTTTCTACATCAATATCTACACCACCTACGGCATCAATGATTTTTTCAAAAGCTTGGATATCTATAAGAACATAATAATTAATCGGTACATTTAAAAATGATTCCACTACTTTTTGCGTAAGCTCATGACCACCATAAGCGTAAGCGTGATTTATTTTGTCATAATCATTTTTTTCGATATGTACTCTAGTATCACGTGGCAAAGATAATAAGGAAGCTTTTTGTTCATTTGGATTATATGTTAAAACCATTAATGTATCACTGCGACCGACATCATCAGCACGTCTATCTACACCCATGATCATGATATTTAAAGCATTAGTTTGATTTGAAGTTACAGTTGGTGGATTATCAGAGGAAGAATCATAATTAGCAAAAACAATTCCAGCAATTATCAATAGTAAAATAATAATTAAAGCAATGAGTCGATTATAATTTTTTTTCTTTTTATAAATTTTTTGAGGTGGAGGAGGTAAAGGTGGTTCATTTTTTTCTCGCCAATCTCTACTAACCCAATCTGGAGTGTTCAGATTATCTATATCATTATCTGTTGTTTTATTTTTTTTAGTATTGTTATTAGTTGTATTTTGTGTATTTTTGTCATCTATTTTATTTTCCAAAATAAAAACTCCTATATTCACTTAAATTATGCAATATACTAACTAAGTTAGTATATCAAATATAAAATATCATTTCAATTTATATAAAAATAAATATTTATAAATTACATGTATAATTATACGAAAAAATCGAGATAATTTTTTATAATTTTGCATTGCAAAGGCAAATTTTGCTTGATTTTTATTAGATAAAACTTTATACTAAAAGAAGCAAGTAGCTTTTTTGTTCTAACATGAAAAATGACGTGGAAATCATGCACTTATGGGATAAAACGGCTTGGGCTTAATCGAACTTTTTAAGGAGTTTTAAAAATGGATTTTCAAGACAAAACATTAGTATGTAAAGATTGTGGTAAGGAATTTGTTTTCAGTGCAGGAGAACAAGCTTTTTATGCAGAAAAAGGCTTTGAAAATGAACCAGCACGTTGCCATGAATGCCGTGATAAAAGACGTCGCGAACGTGAAGGCGGAAAAGAACAACGTCAAATGTATACTGTAGAATGTGCAGAATGCGGAAAAGAAACACAGGTTCCTTTTGAACCAAAAGGTGATCGTCCTGTTTATTGCCGTGACTGCTTTAACGCTAGACGCAATAAATAATTTGTCTTAACCGGCAAGGAGGCTCGGAATTTTCCGGGCCTTTTTTAAGATTAGATGCAATTATCAATTATATTATTTATTTTATAATAATTTTAAAGAAGGGAAGTTACATAATGAGTAAAAAACTATTAACTTTATGTGCTCTTTGTATGTTTGCTGTAAGTGCACTTTTTGCTGGCTGTGGACAAGATAGTTCTGATAAAACAGCTTCAAGTGGTGAAAAAGTATTACGCGTTGGTACAAATGCTGATTTTGCTCCATTTGAATTCCAAGATGAAAATGGTAGTACTGAATATCAAGGTTTTGATATGGACTTAATTAGAGCTGTAGCTAAAGAAATGGGTTATACAGCTGAAATTCAAAATGTTAACTTTGATGGTTTAATTCCTGCTATGGAATCTGGTAATATTGATATAATTGCTTCTGGTATGACTATCAATGACGAACGTAAAAATCAGGTAGAATTCTCTGATCCTTATTATACTTCCGGTCTTACTATTGTTGTTCCAAAAGATAACAATGATATCAAAGGTTTTGCTGACTTAAAAGGTAAAAAAATCGCTGTACAAATTGGTACAACTAGCATGGAAGAAGCACAGAAAATCGAAGGTGCTGATGTAAAAGCTTTAAATAGTTCTGCTGATACATTTATGGAATTAAAAGCAGGTAACGTTGATGCAGTTATCAATGACCTTCCTGTAAATGATTACTATATTGCTAAAACTAAAGATACTGATGTAAAACGTTTAGATGACAAACTCACTTCTGAAGAATATGGTTTTGCAATGAAAAAAGGTAATACAGAATTAAAAGAAAAAGTAGATGCAGCATTAAAAACTCTTAAAGAAAATGGTGAATATGACAAAATCTATGAAAAATGGTTTGGCACAAAACCTGCTAAATAATAGATTTTGTATTTAACATAGTAACCTAGAAGGACACTGTCTGATGGTCAGTGTCCTTTTTCTATAACAGAAGAAAGTGAGGAGGTTTTATTTTTGGATTTTAAATTTGATATTATTATTAATGCTTTTCCATTGCTTATAGAAGGTGCTATCTTTACAATTCAAATTACAGCACTTAGTGTAGCAATAGGTATTATTATTGGTTTGTTCGTTGGCGTTGCTCGTATTAGTAAAATAAAAATAATTAAATGGTTAGCAGCTATTTATGTTGATTTCTTGCGTGGAACACCTTTATTAGTACAGATTTTCTTGATATATTTTGCTCTACCAGTTTTAACAGGTATAAAAATGAATCCGTTTGTAGCTGCTATTGCTGCTTGTAGTATCAACAGTGGTGCATATGTAGCTGAAATTTTTAGAGCTGGTATACAATCTATCGATAATGGTCAGATGGAAGCTGGTCGTTCTTTGGGCTTATCTTGGTTCCAGACGATGAGATATATAATTATCCCACAGGCTTTTAAACGTGTAATACCACCATTAGGTAATGAATTCATTGCTTTATTGAAAGATTCATCATTAGTATCCGTTATTGGTTTTGAAGAATTGACTCGTCGTGGTCAATTGGTTATTGCTAGAACATATGCTTCTTTAGAAATTTGGGTTTGTGTTGCTTTGATTTATTTAGTAATGACATTATCTATTTCTCGTTTTGTAGCATATTTAGAAAGAAGGTACCAAGTTGATGATAGAAATTAAAAATCTGCATAAATCCTTTGGACATATAGAAGTATTAAAAGGTGTAGATGTTTCCATAGCAGAAAAAGAAGTGGTAGTTATAATTGGGCCAAGTGGTTCTGGTAAATCTACACTACTTCGTTGCATGAACTATTTAGAAGAACCTACAAGTGGAGATATCACTGTAGATAATATGAAGCTTGATAAACATGCAGATATTAATAAAATTCGTGAAAATATCGGTATGGTATTCCAGCGTTTTAATTTATTTCCACATATGACAGTATTAGAAAATATTGTACTTGCTCCTATGAAGGTATTGGGAATTTCTCGCAGTGAAGCAGTCGAAACAGCTATGGATTTATTACAAAGAGTTGGATTAAAAGAAAAAGCAAAAGCATATCCAAGTCAACTTTCTGGTGGTCAGCAACAGCGTGTTGCTATTGCTCGTGCACTTGCGATGAAGCCAAAAGTTATGCTTTTCGATGAACCAACATCAGCTCTTGATCCAGAAATGGTAACAGAAGTTTTAGATGTTATGAAAAAATTAGCAAAGCAAGGTATGACTATGGTCGTTGTTACTCATGAAATGGGCTTTGCCCGCGAAGTGGGAGACCGCGTGCTATTTGTAGATGAAGGTCGTATTATTGAAGAGGGAACACCAAAAGAAATTTTTGAAAATCCTAAACAAGAACGTACAAAATTATTTTTATCTAAAATTCTTTAAGATTAAAATCAAATATTATAGTTTAAATAGTATTTTAAGCTATAATATTTGATTGACGCTTATAAACTAGTATGATATAATTTATTATTACTGGACGTGTGATTATTTGTCTTAGATTTTAGTTTAATAAGCCAAATGAAAATCAGTCTATGATGGGCAACGTTCAAAAAATTTAACATAATTGTAAACAGTTTTTATTAAAAATATAAGAAATATATAGCAAATATGTTAGATTTTAGGTAAGTTAAAATAACAAACCTATTAAGTTAACGTTCTTTAAAAACGTAAAATAATGTAGTGTTTTATATTTAAAAGCTACAAAGGGATTTTTGACAGTTCCTTTAAGAATGAAATTTTTAGTTCTTAAAAATCTTATCTTGGTGATTATGTGATTAAATATTTATCACAAGATAAAGAATGTCAATATCTTTGATTACGTTATAGAAATATAAAGTTATTTCTATGACTTTATATATTTTTTGGAGTGAATGAGGTGTACAAAGGAATATCTTTGGCAATTACAAAGCAAGGTCTTTAAAAAGAAAAAGTGCCTTGCCTTTTTAACGTTTAATGTGTAGTAATAGTTAATAAGTAAGCGAAAGATAAGAAAACACTTTGTTCCTATGTTAATATTAGTTTCAATTCGGTTTGAGGGGTGAAGATTTTAATGTTCAATCCTGTCTCAGTTGGTAAACGGACCAGGTATAGCTATGCCAAAATCAAAGAGGTTATGGATATGCCTCATCTTCTGGATATCCAGAGAAATTCTTATGATTGGTTTATGAAGGAAGGATTACAGGAGATTTTCCATGATATTTCTCCAATTCAGGGATTTACAGGAAATCTCATGTTATCGTTTGAAGGATTCCATTTAGGAAAACCAAAATATGATATTGATGAATGTAAGGAACGCGATGCTACGTATTCTGCTCCTCTACATGTCAATGTACGCCTGGTTAATAATGATACTGGCGAAGTAAAGGAACAGGACGTTTTCATGGGTGAATTTCCACTCATGACAGAAACAGGTACATTTATCATCAATGGTGCGGAACGTGTTATCGTAAGTCAGCTCGTTCGTTCTCCTGGTGCTTATTATGGAGAAAATATTGATCCTACTGGTAAAAGATTATACAACGCCACAGTTATTCCAAATCGTGGTGCATGGATAGAGTTTGAAACAGATTTAAATGATGTGATTTCTGTTCGTCTTGACCGTAATCGTAAATTGCCAGCTACAGTATTAATCCGTGCATTAGGTTATGGTACAAATGATGCTATTATGTCTTTATTTGATAATGATGAACGCATTAGAAACACTATAGACCGTGATAATACAGTAACAAAAGAAGAAGCATTAGTAGAAATTTACAAAAGACAACGTCCAGGTGATCCACCTACTGTAGATAATGCTAAACAACTTCTAGAACAACTTTTATTTGATCCAAAACGTTATGATTTAGCAACTGTAGGACGTTACAAACTAACTAAAAAATTAGGTTGGAAACGTCGTATTTTAGGTAAACAATTAGCTGAACCATTAGTAGATAAAGAAACAGGCGAAGTTTTAGTTCCTGCTGATGTTGTAATTGAAGCATCCATGGTTGAAGGTATTACTGTTGAACAGGAAAATAATATCTTTGGTGAAGATGAACATGCAATTGTTTATGTAAAAGATAAAAATCATGACAGAATAAAAATGATTTGTTCTCGTACATTGCCATATCATCATCGTACAATTACTATCAATGATATCATTGCTTCCATTAGCTATTTATTAAACTTAATGGATGGTCATGGACATAAAGATGATATCGACCATTTAGGAAATCGTCGTATTCGTTCTGTTGGTGAACTTTTACAAAACCAATTCCGCATTGGTTTATCTCGTATGGAACGTGTAATCAGAGAACGTATGAATACACAAGATAATGACGTAATAACAGCTCAAAATCTTGTAAATATTCGTCCTGTTGTAGCAGCAATCAAAGAATTCTTTGGTTCTAGCCAGTTGTCTCAGTTCATGGACCAGAATAATCCACTTAGTGAACTTACACATAAACGTCGTTTATCTGCACTTGGTCCTGGTGGTCTTAGCCGTGAACGTGCAGGGTTCGAAGTTCGTGACGTACACAACTCCCACTATGGTCGTATGTGTCCTATCGAAACGCCAGAAGGTCCAAACATCGGTCTTATCGGTTCCCTTGCAACATATGCTCGTATTAATGAATTTGGCTTTATGGAAACACCTTATCGTAAAGTCGATAAAGTTAATAAACAAGTAACAACAGATGTTCGTTATTTAACAGCTGATGAAGAAGATGATTTAGTAATTGCACAAGCCAATGAACCATTAGATGAAAATAACTGGTTTAAAGCTAAACGTGTAACAGCTCGTGTTCATGAAGAAACAATGCTTGTTGATGCAGATAGTGTAGATTACATGGACGTATCACCAAAACAGATTGTATCTATCGCTACAGCAATGATTCCATTCCTCGAAAACGACGATGCTAACCGTGCACTCATGGGTGCGAACATGCAACGTCAGGCTGTTCCTCTTTTCAGAACACAGGCTCCACTTGTTGGTACTGGTATGGAATACAAAGCAGCTTGCGACTCTGGTGTTATGGTTCTTGCAAAACATGCAGGTGAAGTTGTTCGTGTAACAGCAGATTTCATTGAAGTTCGTGCTGACGAAACTGGTGAAATCGATCATTATAAATTACAAAAATATTTACGTTCTAACCAAGGTACATGTATGAACCAAGTACCAATCGTGTACAAAGGTGATCATGTAGAAGCTAAAGAACCTATCGCAGATGGTCCAGCAACAGATCATGGTGAATTAGCACTCGGTTATAATGTTATCGTAGCATATATGCCTTGGGAAGGTTATAACTACGAAGATGCGATTTTATTAAGTGAAAAACTCGTAAAAGAAGATATTTACACATCTATTCATATTGAAGAATATGAATGCGATGCTCGTGATACAAAACTTGGACCTGAAGAAATCACACAAGATATTCCAAATGTAGCAGAAGACGCTCTTCGTGATCTCGATGCAGATGGTATCATTCGTATCGGTGCGGAAGTTCGTGCAGGCGATATCTTAGTTGGTAAAGTTACACCAAAAGGTGAAACTGAACTCACAGCAGAAGAAAGATTACTTCGTGCTATTTTCGGTGAAAAAGCCCGTGAAGTTCGTGATACATCTCTTCGTGTTCCACATGGTGAATCTGGTCGAATTGTTGATGTTAAAATCTTCAATCGTGCTAATAACGATGAATTACCACCTGGTGTAAATCAATTGGTACGTGTATATATTGCTCAGAAACGTAAAATTTCTGTCGGCGATAAAATGGCTGGTCGTCATGGTAACAAAGGGGTTGTATCCCGTGTTATGCGTGAAGAAGATATGCCATTCTTACCAGATGGTACTCCAGTAAATATCGTGCTTAACCCATTAGGCGTGCCTTCGCGTATGAATATTGGACAGGTACTTGAAACTCATCTTGGTATGGCTGTTCGTGAACTCGGTATGCAGATTAAAGCAGGAGATCCTACTGTAGAATCTCGTTTACGTGCAATCGGCTATGATTTTGATAAAAATGGTATGCCAAAACCAGATGTTGCTGGTATTCATATTGCAACACCAGTATTTGATGGTGCTAAAGGTAACGAAGTATTTGAAACACTCAAAGCTTCTGGCTTCTCTGATAATGGTAAAACTATTTTATATGATGGTCGTACAGGTGAACCTTTCGAAAATCCTGTTACAGTAGGTTGCGTGTACATGCTCAAACTTCATCACCTTGTTGATGATAAAATCCATGCTCGTTCAACTGGTCCATACTCTCTCGTTACTCAACAGCCTCTTGGTGGTAAAGCACAATTTGGTGGTCAGCGTTTCGGGGAAATGGAAGTTTGGGCTCTCGAAGCATATGGTGCAGCTTATACACTTCAAGAAATTTTAACAGTTAAATCTGACGATGTTGTTGGACGTGTTAAAACATATGAAGCTATTGTAAAAGGTGAAAATATTCCTGAACCAGGAGTTCCTGAATCCTTTAAAGTATTAATTAAAGAATTACAAAGTATTGGTCTTGATATCAAGGTTCTTTCTGAAGATGCACAAGAAATCATGATCAATGATATTGAAGATGATATCAATGAAACTGCAAAAGAATTAGATATGGATGCAACAGCTACTAAAGAATCTTATGGACAAGCTGTAACAACAGACGTTTCTGATGAAAATGTAGTAGATGATGATTATACTACTGAAGAACCAGCAGATGATATTATTGCTGATCTTGGTACAGATAATTTTGATGAATAATATAATGGTTTAATTTAATTGATTTAAGAGCATTTATCTATATAAATGCTCTTAATCAATAAATTAAAATAGTAATATAGTAAGTAGGTAGCTTTTATTGGCTGTTTATTAGTGATAAAAGTTTTTAACAGATGCAAGGCTGAATTTTAAAGAAAGGGAGTGACAGCCCCTTGTTAGATGTAAATAATTTTGATTCTATGCGCATAGGACTAGCTTCTCCAGAAAAGATTCGTGAATGGTCTTATGGCGAAGTAAAAAAACCAGAAACTATTAACTATCGTACATTAAAACCTGAACGTGATGGTTTGTTCTGTGAAAGAATTTTTGGTCCTACACGTGATTGGGAATGTCATTGCGGTAAATACAAACGTATTCGTTATAAAGGTATTATTTGTGACCGTTGTGGCGTAGAAGTAACTCGTGCTAAAGTACGTCGTGAACGTATGGGTCATATAGAACTCGCTGCACCAGTATCTCACATTTGGTATTTTAAAGGCATTCCAAGTCGTATGGGCCTTATTTTAGATATATCACCTCGTTCTTTAGAGAAAGTATTATACTTTGCTTCTTATATAGTATTAGATCCAGGTGATACACCACTTATCAAAAAACAACTTTTATCTGAAAACGAGTACCGTGAATATTATGATAAATATGGCTCTAGCTTCAAAGTAGGCATGGGTGCTGAAGCGGTAAAACAACTCTTAGAAGAGTTAGATTTAGATAAAATGAATAAAGAATTACGTGAAGAACTTCGTACTTCTAGCGGTCAACGTAAAGTTCGTGCTATTCGTCGCTTAGAAGTAGTAGAAGCTTTCCGTAAATCTGGTAATAAACCATCTTGGATGATTCTTGATGTAGTACCAGTTATTCCACCAGAATTACGTCCAATGGTTCAATTAGATGGTGGTCGTTTCGCTACATCTGATTTGAATGATTTATATCGTCGTGTAATCAATCGTAATAATCGTTTGAAACGTTTATTGGATTTAGGTGCACCAGATATCATCGTACGCAATGAAAAACGTATGCTTCAAGAAGCAGTTGACGCACTTATCGATAATGGTCGTCGTGGCCGTGCTGTAACAGGTCCTGGTAACCGTCCACTCAAATCTTTAAGTGATATGCTCAAAGGTAAACAAGGTCGTTTCCGTCAGAACTTATTAGGTAAACGTGTTGACTATTCTGGTCGTTCCGTTATCGTTGTAGGTCCTGAACTTAAACTTCATCAATGTGGTTTACCAAAAGAAATGGCTCTTGAATTATTCAAACCATTCGTAATGAAAAAACTTGTAAATTCTGGACTTGCACATAATATTAAATCTGCAAAACGCATGGTTGAACGTATCCGTCCAGAAGTTTGGGATGTATTAGAAGAAGTTATTAAAGAACATCCAGTTCTTTTAAACCGTGCCCCTACGCTTCACCGTCTCGGTATTCAGGCTTTTGAACCTGTACTCACAGAAGGTCGTGCACTTAAATTACATCCACTTGCTTGTACAGCTTATAATGCTGACTTCGATGGTGACCAGATGGCTATTCACCTTCCACTTTCAGCAGAAGCTCAAGCAGAAGCTCGTATTTTAATGCTTGCTGCTAACCATATCTTAGCACCAAAAGATGGTGGCCCAATTATCACTCCATCTCAGGATATGGTACTTGGTTCTTATTATTTAACTATTCTTCGTCCTCATGCACAGGGTGAAGGTAAAATCTTTACTGGTATAAATGAAGCTATTTTAGCTCATCAACATAAAAATCTTCAATTACAAGCATTAATTCAGGTTCGTATGGAAGGATATGGCCTTGTAAAAACAACTCTTGGTCGTATGATTTTCAATGAAATTCTTCCGCCTGAAATTCGTGACTTCTATCAAGTAACAAAAGTATCTTTAGAAGCTGATACACCAGAAGCTCGTGAAGCTTTAATTAAAAGCTTAAAAGGTAAGAAAATGGCTGAACCTATCGTTAATAGCGAAGGTAAAGAAATTGTTCCAGCAGATACAGCTGTTGATGCTGGTTATATTAAAAACTTACTTGCTAGCGATGCTAAAGAAGCTATTGTTCATGGTGGTAACTCTGGACAATGGTATCTCGGTTATAAAACAGGTAAAAAAGAACTTGGTAAATTAGTTGCTAGATGCTTTGAAACATTTGGTGGTTCTAAAACTGCTGAAGTAATTGATAATGTTAAAAACTTAGGTTACCATTATGCTTGTCTTGCTGGTATGACAGTTGCTATCTCCGATATCATCGTTCCACCAGAAAAGAAAGAAATTTTGGCAGCTACAGAAAAAGTTGTTAACCGTGTTGAACGCGACTATAATCGTGGTCTTATCACTGAAGATGAACGTTATAAGAAAGTTGTAAAACTCTGGAGCGATGCTACAGATGACGTTGCTGATGCGATGATGGCTAACATGGATACATTCAATAATATCTTCATGATGGCTGACTCTGGTGCCCGCGGTAACAGACAGCAGATGCGTCAGCTCGCTGGTATGCGTGGTCTTATGGCTGATCCATCTGGTAAAATCATCGACTTACCAATCAAAGCAAACTTCCGTGAAGGCTTAACAGTGTCTGATTACTTCATTTCTTCTCATGGTGCTCGTAAAGGTCTTGCCGATACAGCACTTAGAACAGCTGACTCTGGTTACCTCACTCGTCGTCTTGTTGACGTTGCTCAAGACGTTATCGTTCGTGAAGATGACTGTGACGTTGTAGGTATTAACCTCGTACGTGAACGTGCAAAACTTGCTGCATCTTCTAGTGCTGCAATCAAAGAACTTGGCGATAGCTTAAAAGGCCGTGTGCTTGCAAATGATATCGTTAGTCCAAAAACTGGAGAAGTTCTTTATACTGCAGATACTACACTTGATGAAGAAGCTCTCAATACTATTGGTGAACATAATGTTAGCGAAATCGTACTCAAAGGTTCCGCTATTTATGAAGGACTCAACTCTATGTCCACTGAAACAATAGCTCTTGGTGCTCCTGAAGAAAATGTACGTAAATCCATCAAACATGCTATGATGCATGAAATGCTTGGTAAAAATACAACTGATGCTGTTTATGATAGCACAGGTGCAGAAATCATTCCTGCAAATACACCACTTACAGAAGAATATATCGAAGCTGTATTAAATAGCGATGCGAAAGAAGTTAAAGTTCGCAATAACAATATTCGCGGTATCGAAGTTGAAGCTATTAAAGAAGGTAACGGTATCATCGAATCTCTTGAAGATCGTATCGTAGGACGTGTATTAGCAGAAGATATTATCGATCCTGCTACTGGTGAAAAAATCGCTTCCCTTAACGAAACAGTTACACCTGCTCTTGCTAAAGCAATTTGCAAAGTACGTGAAAAAGTTTCTATTCGTAGCGTACTCACATGTAAATCTCAGCTTGGTGTCTGCATTAAATGTTATGGTCAAGACCTTGCTACAGCAAATCAGGTTGAAGTGGGTGAAGCAGTTGGTATTATCGCTGCTCAGTCCATCGGTGAACCTGGTACACAGCTTACAATGCGTACATTCCACTCCGGTGGGGTTGCCAGTGATGAAGATATCACACAGGGTCTTCCACGTGTTGAAGAATTGTTCGAAGCAAGAAAACCAAAACATCATGCTATTATTGCAGAAATTGAAGGTACTGTACTCATTTCTGAAGATAAAGAAATGCGTGTGGTTACTATTACACCAGATGAAGGCGAATCTAGAGAATATTTAATTCCATATGGTTCTCGTCTCATCGTTAAAAATGGTGCAAGAATTAAGCCAGGTGAAAAAATCACTGAAGGTTCTATTAATCCACATGATATTTTACGTATTTGTGGCTTACGTGAAACACAGCGTTACCTCGTATACGAAGTACAGAAAGTATATAAATCTCAGGGTGTTGGTATCAACGATAAACATATCGAAGTTATGGTTCGTCAGATGCTTCATAAAGTTAAAATTGAAGATTCTGGTGATACAGATTTCCTCCCTGGTGAATATATTGATATCAATAGTTTTGAATCTGCAAATGCTAAAACTATTGAAGAAGGCGGTATTCCAGCCGTTGCTCGTCCAATCCTCTTAGGTATTACAAAAGCTTCCTTGGCAACAGATTCCTTCTTATCTGCCGCATCATTCCAAGAAACTACTCGTGTTCTTACTGATGCAGCTATTAAAGGTAAGGTTGATCCACTTATCGGTCTTAAGGAAAATGTTATCATTGGTAAATTAATTCCAGCAGGTACTGGTATGAGTAGATATAGAAATATTAATGTAGTTGATTTAGAGGCTGCTGAACATAAAGCACAAGAAGAAGCTACTGTAACAGAATAAGATAAAAAGCAAGATACTTTAGAGTATCTTGCTTTTTCTTTTGGGTGAAATTTATTATAAAAAAAGTTGCATAATAAAGATTTTTTGCTAGTTTATAAATCTATTTGTTGAAAAAAACTGAAATATCCATTATAATAAATTTGTTTGATTAGATAAGTTGTATTTTTGTTAAATAAAGTTGTAATACAACATTAGGAAGTATATAGAGTTATATAAATTTTTTAAAAATATATAAAAATATATATAAATCCTAAATAAAAAAAGGGGTAGTAAAAATGACAGACATTAATAATTTATCAGTTAATGCCATTCGTGTATTAGCAGCAGATGAAGTACAAAAAGCAAATTCCGGACATCCAGGCCTTCCTCTTGGCTGTGCACCAGTTGCTTATGAACTTTGGGGCAAACATATGATCCACAATCCTAAAAATCCTAAATGGGTTAATCGTGATCGTTTTATCTTATCTGGTGGACATGGTTCTTCTATGCTCTATGCTCTTTTACATTTGTTTGGTTATGGCTTAACTATAGAAGATCTTAAAAACTTCCGTCAAGATGGCTCTTTAACTCCAGGTCATCCAGAATACGGTCATACTGTAGGCGTTGAAGCAACAACTGGTCCACTCGGTGCTGGTATGGGTATGGCTGTTGGTATGGCTATGGCTGAAGCTCATTTGGCTGCAACTTTTAATAAACCAGAATTCCCTGTTGTTGACCATTATACTTATGTACTCGGCGGTGACGGCTGCATGATGGAAGGTATTTCCTCTGAAGCATTCTCCTTAGCAGGTACACTTGGTCTTAATAAATTAATCGTTATCTATGATAGCAATAGAATTTCTATCGAAGGTAGCACAGATATTGCTTTCACTGAAAATGTACAAAAACGCATGGAAGCATTTGGTTTCCAAACTATCACTGTTGAAGATGGTAACGACTTAGAAGCTATCGGCAAAGCTATTGAAGAAGCAAAAGCTGATAAAACTCGTCCTTCTTTCATCACTGTTAGAACTCAAATCGGCTATGGTTGCCCAGCAAAACAAGGTAAAGCTTCCGCTCATGGTGAACCTCTTGGTGTAGATAATGTAAAAGCTATGAGAGAATTCTTAGGCTGGGAAAGCGAAGAACCTTTCTATGTTCCACAAGAAGTTTATGATAACTACAATAAATTAGCTGAAAATGGTGCTAAAGCTGAAGAAGCTTGGAATACACTCTTTGCTAATTACTGTGCAAAATATCCTGAATTAAAAGCTCTTTGGGATAAATACTTCGGTGAAGTTGATGCTAAAGGTCTTCTTGAAGATGAAGAATTCTGGGCATATGAAGATAAAGCAGTAGCAACTCGTGCTCTTTCTGGTACAATGATTAACCGCTTAAAAGATAGATTACCAAATCTCTTTGGTGGTAGTGCTGATCTTGCACCTTCAAATAAAACACATATGAATGATGCTGGTGATTTCAGCAAAGATGATTATCTTGGCAGAAACTTACACTTTGGTGTTCGTGAATTCGCTATGGCAGCTATCGTAAATGGTATTCAATTACATGGTGGCTTAATCTCTTATGGTGCTACATTCTTCGTATTCAGTGATTATACAAAACCAATGCTTCGTTTAGCTTCCTTGATGAACTTACCTGTAACAATGGTATTCACTCATGATAGTATCGGTGTTGGTGAAGATGGCCCTACACATGAACCAGTAGAACAATATGCTATGCTTCGTTCTTTACCAAACTTCAATTTATTCCGTCCAGCTGATGCTACAGAAACAGCTGCTGGTTGGTATCTTGCTGTAACAAGCAAAACTACTCCAACAGGTTTAGTATTAACTCGTCAGAACTTACCACAGCTTCCTGGTAGCTCTAAAGAAGCATTAAAAGGTGGTTATGTAATCGCTGACTCCACAAAAGAAACTCCAGATGCAATCATCATTGCAACTGGTTCTGAAGTATCTTTAGCTTTAGATGCTAAAGCAGAATTAGCAAAAGAAAATATTGATGTTCGTGTAGTAAGTATGCCTTGCGTAGACTTATTCGAACAGCAATCTGCTGAATACAAAGAAGCAGTTCTTCCAAAAGCTATTCGTGCTCGTGTAGCTGTAGAAGCTGGTACTGATTTTGGTTGGGGTAAATATGTAGGTTTAGATGGTGCTGTAGTAACTATGCATGGTTTCGGTGCTTCTGCTCCTGCTGGTATCTTATTCAAAAAATTCGGTTTCACTACTGAAAATGTTGTAAATACTGTTAAATCTGTTCTTTAATAAACAGTAAATATTTTTATAGAAAAAGACGATTGTCTATGGCAATCGTCTTTTTTGTATTTTTACATAAAATTTATAAAAACTTATAACAATTTCAGTTGAAAAGTAGTATAATGTTGTAAGTTTATAAAATGCGTTTTATAAACATCATTTGTTAATGCACATCAAAGATACTGTGCGAAGAATAAGGGGAGTGTTATGAAAAGTTTTAAACTGACAAAAGAAAAAGCTACAATGTTAGCACAAAAATATGCTACACCATTAGAGGTGATTTCTGTAGGGCATATTGAAGAAAATTATAATTTATTGTGCAAACATATACCAAGGTTGAAGGTTTTTTATGCAATTAAAGCTAATTCAGCGAAGTGTATTTTAGAGAAGCTGATAAAATTAGGCTCTAATTTTGATGTCGCTTCAGCCGGAGAGATAAGGCTATTGTCTGAAATGGGTGTATCAGGAGAAAGAATGATTTATGCTAATCCTGTTAAAACAATAGAAGGACTGATTGAAGCCAGTAAGGTGGGTATAAAGCGATTTACTTTTGACAGTGAAAATGAAATTGATAAAATAAAAAAATATGTACCAGATGCAGAAGTTTTAGCTCGTGTGAAGATTAAACAATCCGATGCTATTGTAAATTTAAATATAAAATTTGGTGCAGATGAGACAAAGATTTTAGATTTATTGAATTATGCAAAAGCTAACGGTTTAAAAGCAAATGGAATATGTTTTCATGTGGGAAGTCAAGTTCTCTCTATGAATTCATATAAAAAAGCTTTTTCTTTAGTACGAGAATTAATAGATAAAATTCGTGATAATGGTATTGATATAAAATATATGGATATTGGTGGCGGTTTACCTGTACCATGTTTAGACAAAGATGTCGATGCAGAAAAAATCATGAAAAGTATAAATGATTGTTTAGCTGATTTTGAAGATGTAGAAGTTTGGGCTGAACCTGGTAGATATATTTGTGGTAGTGCCGTAAATGTAATTACTTCAATAATTGGTAAACAAATGCGTGAAGGCAAACAATGGTATTATGTAGATGATGGCATATATGGTTCTTTTTCAGGAATTTTATTTGATCATTGGAATTATGATATAATATCATTGAAAGATGAAAAAAATGCTGATGAAAAAGCCACTATAGCAGGTCCGAGTTGCGATTCATTGGATATAATAAAAAAAGAAATGTATTGTCCACAATTAGATGAAGGAGATTTATTAATAGCCTTAAATGCTGGAGCTTATAGTAAAGTATCGGCTACGACTTTTAATGGATTTTCTTTACCAAAGACAGTGGCATTAGAATAGTATTTTGAGAGGAGGAAAAACCATAAGTAAAGCATCTATTGCTAATTTATTAGTGATTATTTTAGTTTTATGTGGTGTCTTTTTTACAATGTCTCCAGAAAGTCAAAAAGGATATAGTTCTTTTATGGAAGTGATGTTAGGCTTAGTAGGAGCATTTGTAGTAGTGACTATTGTTAGAATGATAATAGCAGGTAGACGAAAAAAATAATATTTATTTTTATATTTAGCGATTTTGAAATTAAAATTCCTATATTTTTATATAGGAATTTTTTTTATGATATACTAGATTTAGTTTTTAAAGGAGGTTTTTTAATGGAGCAAAATAATACACCTTTGTATACAGCAATGAAAAAATATATTGAAGATAAAGCGATGGCTTTTCATACACCAGGACATAAACAAGGCAAAGGTGCTGCAAATGAACTTCGTGAAATGATAACAGATACAGGACTTAAGATGGAAGTATCTTTAATGGAAGAATTAGATGATATACATGGGGCGTCTACTTGTATAAAACAGGCACAGGATTTGGCAAGTGATTTATATGGTGCAGATGAAACTAGATTTTTTATCAATGGAACGACAGGTGCTATTCATGCGATGATTTTAACGGCTGTAAATCCTGGAGATAAGATAATAATACCTAGAAATGCACATCGCTCTGTACTTGGTGGTTTGGTTTTGGCTGGAGCAATACCTGTATTTATTCAGCCGGAAATAGATGAAAATTTGGGTATTGCTATGAGCATTACGAAAACTGAATTAGAAAAAGTAATACGTGAAAATCAAGATGCTAAAGCTGTAATAATGGTTTATCCTACATATTATGGAGTGGCAGGGGATATACAAAGTATAGCTAAATTGGTGCATGAAAATAATATGTTATTATTGGTAGATGAAGCACATGGGCCACATTTAGTTTTTTGCGATAAACTTCCAATGCAAGCATTATCCGCAGGGGCAGATATTGTTGCCCAAAGTACGCATAAGATCGTGGGTTCAATGACGCAAACATCTTTATTGCATATGAAAAAACAACGCGTAGATGTAGAGCGTTTTAATAAAATGTGTAGTCTAGTGCAATCGACAAGCCCTAATTATTTATTATTGGCTTCACTTGATGTAGCACGCAGACAAATGGCAATGGAAGGTAAAGATTTAGTCGGTAGGGCTGTGCAATTAGCGGAAGATTTACGTGAGCAAATTAATAAAATTCCAAATCTAAGTTGTTTTGGCCGTGAGTATATGAACAGTGAAGGCAAATATGATTTAGATGTGACAAAAATAACTGTTTGTGTGCGTAAGCTAGGAATAAGCGGTGCTCGGGCAGAACAGATTTTACGACATAAATATAAGATTCAATGTGAATTATCTGATATGTATAATTTATTATTTATTATTTCCTATGCTGATAGTGAAAAAGAATGTGCGTATTTATTACATGCTTTGCAAGAATTGGCAAAATCTTTTCAGGATAAAGAGATGATTCCATTGGTGCAGATTAATTTGCCAAGTATTCCTCGTTATGTTTTATCGCCAAGACAGGCAATGTTTGCTAAGACGAAAAAAGTAAAATTTGCACAAAGTGTAGGTAAGATAGCTGGGGAATTGATCACATTTTATCCACCGGGAATACCTGTGATTTATCCAGGTGAAGAAATAAGTCAAGAAATTATTGACTATGTATTGTTGCAAAAGCAAAATGGAGGTCATATAATAGGCCCAGAAGATATGAATTTAGAAAATATTAATATAGTGGAGGAATAATAGTGAAAGGAAAACTCATAATCATTGAAGCAGGTGATGGTTGTGGTAAAGCTACACAGACTAAGCTTTTATATGATAGATTAAATCAAGCGGGTTATAAGGTAAAAAAAATAGAGTATCCAGATTATGAAAGTCCAGCATGCACTCCAGTGAAAATGTATTTACAAGGTGAGTTTGGCGGTCATGTAGATGATGTAAATGCTTATGCTGCTTCAGTATTATTTGCTGTGGATAGATATGCTTCATATCGCATGAAATGGAAAAAGGATTATGAAGAAGGCACTATTATTTTAGCGGATAGATATACTACATCGAATATGGTTCATCAAGCTGTAAAAATAGAAGATAGCAAAATGCGTGATGAATTTTTATCATGGCTTTGGGATACAGAATTTACGAAAATGGGACTTCCAGTGCCAGATAAAGTTATTTTCTTGAATATGCCACCAGATATAAGCAATAAGTTGATTGATAATAGAGCCAAAAAAGATAATCGCAAAAAAGATATCCATGAACAAGATAAAAATTATTTAGAAAAATGCCATGAGGTTTATCAGGAAATGGCAAATCGCTATGATTGGGATATCGTTGAATGTGCTAGAGATAATCAATTGAGAACTATAGAAGAAATTCATGAAGATGTTTGGCAAAAAATCCAAGGTTTGATTAAATAAAAATAGTAGATAAAAGTCGATAAACTTTATAATTAAAGAGCTTTATGATATACTAAGTTTTAGTCATAAAAAATAAATTATGGCTAAAACTTTTTTATTAATAAAAAAATTTTGCTGTCTAAATATATGTAAGAGTAAAGGATGTTCAATATGAGTCAAGAAAAGAATAGTATGTTAAATGATGAATTCTATTCTATGATGCAGATGCAACGCATAAAAGTAGATGACGAGTATAAATTATTATTACAAAATCCTAGTAGTGAACAGATGCAAGTTTATCAGGCAATTATTAAGGATTTTGTGACCTTAGCTGTAAGACAATTTTATATTGTGGTGACAAATTCTGTAAAAGAAGATTTACCGCAGTATAATTTATATGATTATGCAAATAAAGTAGATGATTTATTATTAAATATCAATCAATGTATTGAAAATGAAGATACAGTATCTTTATCACAGTATCATGAACAGATAAATGAACTATTAAATAAGTTTGTTTATATTAATTAAGATGAGCAGTTGGCAAGATATTTATGGGCATGAGCAAATAAAAGCGGATTTACAATTATTATTGCAAGAAAAGAAATTACCTCATGCCTTATTATTTTCAGGAATTGATGGTATTGGCAAATTATTAATGGCTAAAATGTTAGCTAAATCACTACTTTGTCCTAATTTTAAAGAAAATAATACAGCTTGTGGTTATTGTAATTCTTGTAAGATGTTTGATGAACAAAACCACCCAGATTATTATTTTTTAGAACCAGAAGGTAAAACAAGAAAATTAATTAAAATTGAGCAGATACGTCAAATGCAATCACAAATTGCACTATCCCCATATTTATCGGATAGACGAGTAGTGATTATAAATGATGCTCAATATTTGAACGATACAGCAGGAAACAGTTTGCTTAAGACTCTAGAAGAGCCAGTAGGCGAAGTGTTTTTTATTTTAATTACTTCAAATAAAGATATGATATTATCTACGATTTTATCGCGTTGTATGAAAATATATTTTGCTCCTTTAAATTATCAGGAAGTAGCAAAGGTTTTGCAACAAAAAATGGATATAACGCAAGATAAAGCAATGATTATTGCTAGATTATCTGGCGGAAGTATTTTAAAAGCTATGCAATTTATTGATGATGACGCTTTAGCCTTAAGGCAAAAGGCATTGTCTTGTCTTCAAGAAGATTTTTCAATCAAACAAATTTGGTCGTTTATTGATGAATTATCAAATTTGGATAGAGAAAAAATAAATGAAATAATGAGTCATTTGCAGATGTTATTGAGGGATTTATTACTGATAAAGGTAAATAAAGATATAGATATTATTTACAATCAAGATATAAAAGAAGACTTGTTAAATTTACAAGGTAAATATAATGAAGTCGATTTATTGGCAAAATTGACTTTGGTAGAAGATATTTTAAAGCGATTAAATTCTAATGCTGATATAAAACTTATCTTGCAAAAATTTATTTTAGACTGGCAAAATAAATAACGAGAAATAAATAGACAGGAGGGCACTTTGTGCAGACCGTTGTAGGTGTAAGATTTAAAAAAGCTTGTAAAATATATTATTTTGGGTTAGGTGGATTGGAATTAGCCCAAGGTGATGGTGTAGTAGTAAAAACTGCTCGTGGCGTTGAATTTGGAACAGTAGTTATAGGGCCTCGTGATGTTCCAGATTCAGAAGTTGTACAGCCATTAAAAGACGTACAAAGAAAAGCAACACAAGAAGATATTGATAAATTGGCAGAAAACAGCGAAAAGGAAAAAGAAGCATATGCTATTTGTGAAGAAAAAATTCGCTTGCGTGAATTGCCAATGAAGCTCATCAGCGTAGAATATACACTTGATGTGAATAAGATAATTTTTTACTTTACTGCTGAAGGTAGAATTGACTTTAGGGAATTAGTAAAAGACTTAGCAGCAGTATTTCATACTCGCATTGAACTTCGTCAGATTGGCGTACGCGATGAAGCAAAATTATTAGGCGGAATAGGTTGCTGTGGTAGACCACTTTGTTGTGCTACTTTCTTGGGCGATTTTGAACCTGTATCCATTCGCATGGCAAAAGACCAGAGTTTATCTTTAAATCCGACAAAAATATCTGGTATTTGTGGCCGTTTGATGTGTTGTTTAAAATATGAAAATGATTTATATCAAGGTTGTTGTAAACAAAATAGTATTATTGCTCCACCAAAACAGGGCAGTCGTGTAGTATCTATGGAAGGCGAAGGAAAAGCTATTTCTATCAATATGCAAAAACGCACTGTAACTGTATTATTAGACTCTAAGAAAACAATTGTGGCTTCATGGGAAGATGTTGTAGAAAAAGATGACGATGATATCTGATTGGAATTCAAGATTAAAAGAAAATGAACGTATAGATGATTTATTAGCTGGCGGATTGAAAATAATTCAAAATAACAAAGAGTTTTGTTTTTCTATTGATGCTGTATTATTAGCACATTTTGTAACTGTACGTAAAAATGCTAGAGGATTAGATTTAGGCACAGGAACAGGAGTTATTCCCTTATTATTATCTAATAGAGCGATGAAAATGGACGCTTTGGAGATAAATCCTGTAACTTGTGAAATTGCCAAACGCAATATGATAATGAATAAATTGCAAGATAAAATCTGTGTTCAAGAAGGAGATTTATGCAAGATAAAAGAATACTATAGACCTCAATCTATGGATTTTGTCGTGTCTAATCCGCCTTATCGTCAAATAAATCAAGGTCATTTAAATATTTTAGATGGAGTGGCAAGAGCTAGACATGAAATAACTGCTACACTTGATGATGTAGTTCGAGCAGGCAGTTTCGTATTGAAGCGAAAAGGCCGTTTTGCTATGGTACATTTGCCAGAGCGATTAGGTGAAATCATGGTAGCTTTTCATAAATACAATATTGAAGCAAAAAGATTGCAATTAGTACAACCAAAGCGAGAAAAAGCACCAAACATTGTTTTGATTGAAGGAGTCAAAGAAGGTGCTCCTGGTGGATTGAGTGTGGAGCCAGCACTTATCGTTCATGAGGATAACGGTGAATATACAAAAAAATTGATGGAATATTATTATCCAGATAGATTGTAAGATGCGAGGTGAATATATATGATAGAAAATAAATATGGCTGTTTGTATCTAGTAGCTACACCTATTGGAAATTTAGAAGATATGACTTATCGTGGAGTTAGAATTTTAAATGAAGTGGATTTGATAGCGGCTGAAGATACGAGAAATACACGAAAATTATTATCACATTATGATATTCATACAGCTCTTACAAGTTATCATGAGCATAATAAATTTGAAAAAGGACCAGAGCTAATAGAAAAATTAAAAGAAGGTCAAGATATCGCCGTTGTAAGTGATGCGGGCCTTCCTGGAATTGCAGATCCTGGGACTCATTTGGCACAACTTGCGATTCAAGAAAACATAAAAGTAACGCCTATTCCTGGAGCAAATGCAGCCCTATCAGCACTTATTTGTTCTGGTATAGACACAAGAAAGTTCACTTTTGTAGGATTTTTGCCTAAGACAAGTAAAAAGCGAAAAGAATTATTAGAGTCTATAAAATTTAGAGAAGAAACATTGATTTTTTATGAAACACCATATCATTTAAAAGATATGTTAAAAGAATTGATGAATATTTTAGGTAAAGATAGACAAGCTTCAACTTGTAGAGAGCTTACGAAAAAATTTGAAGAATTTAATCGTGGCACTTTAGAAGAATTAGTGAATTTCTTTCATGAAAATGAACCTCGTGGTGAATTTGTAGTTATTGTATCTGGTGCTACAGAGGAAATGATAAGTGAACAAGAGGATATAAAAGAAAATATTTCACCTGTGGAATATGTGCAAGATTTGCTTGAAAAGGGTATAAATAAAAAAGAAGCTATGCGTATGGCAGCAAAAGCTTTAAATATGAGTAGACGAGATATTTATCAAGCTTTATTAAAAGAAGATTGATATATTCATGATATAAAACAAAAACTCTGCATATATCTTAATTTTTATTTTAAGATATATGCAGAGTTTTTTTTGAGGAATTTAATTAAAGATTAGATAGTAAAGTTGTTTCAGTTGGCTGAGGTAGTTTCGTTTCTGGAAGTGGAATAGAAGAATCCTTGATATCTTGCGGAACTTTATCAACTTTAGTTTCATTGATATGAGCAAAGTCGATGTTTAAGTTAAATTTACTGAGATTTAAATAGTTTTTAAAGGTATTGCGTAATACATAACCATTTACATCGGAAAATTCTTCATCAGGAATACTATCTAAAACTTCATTGCCAAATTCTTGAATATTATTGGAGAAATCTGTTTTTAGTTTAGTTATATAGAGTGATTTTTTATCAATGGTTATTTCGTAAGAGATTTTTCTAGGTTTAGCTAAGATTTCTGCTAATTTTGGATTTTTTTCTAAAAGATTATCTAATTTAGCTAAGTTTTCGTTGTCATCTTTAGCATAAAGTGTTTTAATTTGTTTTTTTATGCTTTCGTCAAAAATAGGTCTAGTATAAGTTACATAAATTTTGGTAGTATTTTCATTTACATCATACATAAAGATATTAGTGATATTTTGTGTAATTTTATCTAGATTAAATTGTTTTTGACCAAGAAAAACTTCATTGATGTTATTTGGTAATGCTGTACTAGATATATACCATTGATCAGGATTTACATTACTTATAACAGGAGTAGTTTTCATTTTTAAATATTGATTTAAATTATTATCAGTAATCTCAGTATAAAATTGAGTTGTAGCTTTAAATTTAATAGTATCTATCCAACTGTCGAAGGAAATAACCATATTGCCAGAAGTATTCATTAATTCAGAATACTTACCGTCAACATCAATGTCACCATCAGCAAGTGGACTTGTCATAGATAAATTGATTTTATAAGTCAGATTTTGAGCATTGGCGGTATTTTCTACAGCTTGTTTGAGATAATCAATGGCTTCATCTTGTGCTTTATTAGCAAAAGCTGTGCTACTGAAACAAAATACAAATAGAGATAATAGTAGAATTAATAAATGTTTCGATTTCATAGTATTCATAGTATCGCCACCTTATACTTTTTCTTTAATTATACCATAGATTATTAGTAGGTTAATATTTTTATTATGGATTTTTTTGTATTTGTTGTATAATAAATTAGATACAAATTTTTAAAGGAGGAATTATTGTTGGCTAAACAATCTTTTTATATAACTACGCCAATTTATTATCCTAGTGCAAAACTTCATATCGGTCATGCATATTGTACAACAATTGCAGATAGTATTGCTCGTTATAAACGTTTATCCGATTTTGATGTATTTTTCTTGACAGGTTCTGATGAACACGGTCAAAAAATTGAACAGAAAGCTGAAGAACAAGGTGTTACACCTATCGAATATGTAGATAAAATTGTTGCTGGCTTCCAAAATTTATGGAAAAGATTAAATATCTCCAATGATGATTTCATTCGTACTACACAAAAACGTCATGAAAGAGTAGTACAAGAAGTTTTTAAACGCATTTATGAAAAAGGCGATATTTATAAAGGTGAATACAAAGGTTTATATTGTACACCTTGCGAAAGTTTCTGGCTTGAACGTCAATTAGTTGATGGTAAATGCCCAGATTGTGGTCGCGAAGTAAAAGAAGTAGCAGAAGAAGCATATTTCTTTAAGATTTCTAAATACGCTGATCGTTTACTTGAATATATCGAAAAAAATCCAGATTTCATTCAACCAGTATCCCGTAGAAATGAAATGATTAATTTCATCAAACAGGGCTTGGAAGATTTATGTATTTCTCGTACATCTTTTGATTGGGGTATTCCTGTACCAATTGATCAAAAACATGTAATTTATGTATGGTTTGATGCACTTACAAACTACTTAACACCAATTGGATATTTAGATGACCCAGAAAAATTCAACAAATTCTGGCCAGCAGACCTTCATCTCGTAGGTAAAGAAATCGTTCGTTTCCATACAATTATTTGGCCAATAATCTTAATGGCACTTGATTTACCACTTCCTAAAAAAGTATATGGTCATGGTTGGCTCGTAGTTGATGGCGACAAAATGAGTAAATCCAAAGGAAACGTAATCGATCCAATCGGTTTAATTGATGAATTTGGTGCAGACGCTATCCGTTATTTCTTACTTCGTGAAATCAACTTAGGTCAAGATGGTAACTTCTCTCGTGATGCTTTAATTCAACGCATTAACTCTGACCTTGCAAATGACCTTGGAAATTTATTACACCGTACACTCAGTATGATTAATAAATATAATAAAGGCATTATCGAACAGCCTGGCGATATCCGTGAAGTAGACCAAGCATTGATTGACGATGCTGCAAAAACTATTGCTGAATATAAAAATTATATGGATAATATGAAACTCAGCGATAGTATCAAACTTGTATGGTCATTCATCAGCCGTACAAATAAATATATTGATGAAACTACTCCATGGGTTTTAGGTAAAGATGAAGCTAGAAAAGCCGAATTAAATCGTGTACTTTATGATTTAGTAGAAAGCTTACGTGCAATCAGTGTAATGATTGAGCCATTCATTCCTACTACAGCTCGCCGTATTTGGGCTCAATTGAATTTACCACAAAACTTTGATGAAATTCGCATCAGCGATATCGAAGGTTGGGGCAAAACTCCTGTAGGTATTCAAATCAATAAACCAGAACAGCTCTTCCCTCGTATTGAAATCGAAGAAGAAAAACCAGAAGCTAAAAAAGAAGTAAAAGAAAATAAAAAGGCTAAAAAAGAAGAACAAAAAGCACCAGAAAAAGCTAAAGCAAATGAAGATGGCATGATTGGTATAGAGGATTTTAGCAAAATTGATTTACGTGTAGTAGAAATCTTAGCTGCTGAACCTGTACCAAAAACAGATAAACTCATGAAAATACAAGTTTCTTTAGGCGATGAAGAAAGAACTGTAGTATCTGGTATTGCTAAATTCTATAAACCAGAAGATTTAATTGGCAAACATGTAATCTTAGTTGCTAATTTAAAACCTGCAAAGCTTCGTGGTGTAATGAGTCATGGTATGCTTTTAGCTGCTTCTAAAGGCGATGAACTTCAAGTAGTAGAAACTACAATGCCTGTAGGTAGTAAGGTGAAATAATGTTAGTAGATACACATGCACATCTTGATGATTTAAAATATGAAGAAGATAGACAAGAGGTAATAGCTAGAGCAAAAGCTGAAGGTACAACAAGAATTATCACTATGGGTGATACGATGGAGTCTTCATTTAATGCTATCAAAATTGCAGAAAAATTTGATGGTATTTTTGCAGGAGCTGGAGTACATCCACAAGAAGCTTTGAGTATACAAAGCAATAAAGATTATGATACTTTAGCAGAACTTATGACTTTGCCAAAGGTAAAAGTTTTAGGTGAAATTGGCTTAGATTATTATTATGAAAATGCTCCTCGTGAAGTTCAGCGTGAAGTATTTATTCGTCAATTAGATGTAGCAAGACAAATGCATATGCCAGTTAGCATACATGATCGTGATGCTCATGGTGATACTATGGCGATTTTGAAAAAAGAAGGAAAAGGAATTACAGGCTCAATACATTGTTTTTCTGGTAGCTATGAGATGGCAAAAGAATTATTGAAGATGGGCTGGTTCTTAGGTGTTGATGGACCACTTACTTTTAAAAATTCAGCCAAATTGCCAGAAATAGTAGCCAAGATTCCTTTGGATAGATTGCTTTTAGAGACAGATTGTCCATATTTAGCACCAGTGCCAAAACGTGGTAAACGCAATGAACCAGCATATGTAAAATATATAGCAGAAAAAGTGGCAGAGATTAGAAATATTTCTTTTGAAGAAGTAGCAAATCAAACGACTAAAAATGCTATAGCTGTATTTAATTTATAGGAAAAAGGCTTTTCTTTATAATGAAAGAATATTTTCATTTGAGGAAAAGCCTTTTCATTTATAAATAGATATAAATTTTATTAAATTAATATAAAAAATATATAAATAATAATTATATTATTTAATGGCAAAAAAATAGAAAAATGATAAATAAAATCTATAAAAAAATTTTTTACTTTTTTATAAATAAAATGTATTTAAATTCCAAAATTTTTACATGAAATACAGCTTATATTGAGTGTAAATATCCTAATGGGAGCCTTTGTTTGTAAGGTTTTTTACTAGATTACAATTTACAATTTTACAAGTACAAATGTTACATAATTATGAAGAGATTTGACAGAAGTGTAAATTCTTGGTATAATATCTCTTCGTAAAGGAGGAATTCAATGGATTTTAAAAACCTATTAAACCACAATTTAACAAAATGTAAACTAACTGTAGTAGTGATTTTATGTTTTGCAATGGCTACATTGACTGGTTTTGTAACAGCAAATAAAAATATAACAATTGTAGCAGATGGTAATGAAATGGTAGTCAATACGGTCTATGATAATCCAAAGAATATATTGAAGCAGGCTGGTATAAAGTTAAATAATGGTGATGATTATACAGTATCCACGGATAAAATAACAGATAATTCTGTTATCACTATCAACCGTGCTATGCCAGTAAATGTAGAAATTGATGGAGATATAAAAACAGTAAGAACAACAAAGAAAACTGTGGGTGAATTAATATCTTCAATGAATTTAGATGAAGATAAGTATTTTGTTGAGGGTGATAAAAACACTCAGCTACATACTGATGCAAAAGTAAAAGTATTAAATGTTTCTAGTAAATTAGTATTAAGAGATGAAGTACAAAATTATCAGGTTATTAAAGAACCAGATAGTGCTTTGGCTCGTGGTAATGAAGAAGTAATACAAGTTGGCAGAAATGGTTTAAATAGATTATTGGTCAGAGAAAAATATCATAAAGGCGTAAAAGTAGGCGAAGAGGTAGTACAAACATCTCAATTAGTTCGTCCTGTAGATCAGGTTATTCGTGAAGGTACAGCAGAGCCTAAAATACAAAGCACAATAGGCTTGAGATCTTATTCTCAGATGTTGTATATGGAAGCTAGTGCTTATTTACCGTATGATGGTGGCGGTGCTGGATATACGGCACTTGGTATACCTGCTCGTTATGGTGTAGTAGCTGTAGATCCAGATATTATACCACTTGGTACACGTTTGTATATTCCAGGATATGGTGAAGCTATTGCGGCTGATACAGGTGGAGCAATTAATGGATACATGATTGATTTATGTATGGAAGATTATACTCAAGCTATAGCTTTTGGCCGTCGTGGTGTAGAAGTATATATTTTAGATTAATAATTATATAAATTAATTAAAAGTAGTAGGATAGATAGAAAATTATATATATTAATGTAAAATGCAAAAAGAGTCTGTAATTATACAGGCTCTTTTTGCATGGGAAGAATAGCTTTTTACTTGCTTTTGATGATATATTTTTGTTATACTAAAAAAATATGAGTTTATTTTTAAAATAATTTTTGATTTAATTGAAAAATAAGTGAGAAGGTTTTTAATGATAAAAGAAGTTTTAGTTGTAGAAGGAAAAATGGACGTTGTGGCAATTAATAAAGCAGTAGAGGCAGATTGCATTATTACAGAAGGATTTAATTTATTGCCAAAGACTATAAAAAATATTAGAGCTGCTTATGAAAAACGTGGCATTATTATTTTGACAGATCCTGATTCAGCTGGAGAGAGAATTCGCACATATTTAACAAGAAGATTTCCTAATGCAAAGCATGCTTTTGTTCCTTGTGAAGAGGCTACTGCAAATGATGATATCGGTATAGAGCAGGCAAGTCCTGAAGCTATTCGCAAAGCATTAGCTAAGGTGCGTACAATGAACTGGAAACCTAGTGATGAATTTAGTGCTACAGATTTAATTTTAAATCGCTTAAATGGTTTTGCAAATTCTGGTATTCGCAGGGCAAAATTAGGTGCTATCTTGGGGATTGGCTTTGCTAATGCTAAAACTTTTTTACGTAGATTAAATAATTATGGGATCACTAGAGATGAATTTAATCAAGCCTTAGCAAAATTAAATTCAGAAAATGATATTAATGAAGTTGAAAATAAATAATAAAAATTGGAGGAATTTTAATTAATGAAGCAACCTACTATTGCTAATAAGAAGGTTACAAGATATATTTTACAGCGTTTTGGCATTCATATGAGCAAACGCTTAGGTCAAAACTTTTTAATAGATGCTAATATTGTACAGGGCATTGTAGATGCAGCAAATGTACAGGAAAATGATAGAGTATTAGAAATCGGTCCAGGTATCGGTACTTTGACTCAAGCTTTAGCTGAAACTGGAGCAGAGGTTACTTGTGTCGAATTAGATAAAAGATTGCCAGAAGTTTTAGCACATACTTTAGATGCTTATGACAATGTGCGTGTTATTCAAGGAGATATTTTAAAAGTAAATATTCCAGAAATCATGGGTGATAAACCATTTAAAGTAGTAGCTAATTTGCCATATTATATTACTACACCAATTATCATGGCTTTGCTCGAAAAACATTTGCCAATAACAGATATTGTAGTAATGGTACAAAAAGAAGTAGCAGAACGTATGGCAGCACAGCCGGGCGGTAAAACATATGGTGCTTTATCTGTAGCAGTGCAGTATTATACAGTGCCTGAAATCGCTTTATATGTACCACCACGTTCTTTTATGCCACCTCCAGAAGTGGATTCTGTAGTGGTGAATTGTAAAGTCAGACAGACTCCGGCTGTAGAGCTTATTGATGAAAAGATGTTCTTTAGAGTAGTAAAAGCAGCTTTTGGTCAACGCCGTAAGACTTTAAATAATGCTCTAAAATCCATGGGTGTAGATAAAAATATCATTGGTGATGTATTAGATAAAGCTGGAATAGAAGCAACTCGTCGTGGAGAAACTTTGACTATGGAAGAGTTTGGAGCTATTGCTAATATTTTGGCACAAATGGCAAAACAGGAGGCATGATTTATGAAATTTGTTTCTTGGAATGTAAATGGTCTTCGTGCTTGTATGAATAAAGGTTTTATGGAGACTTTTCAAACTTTAGATGCAGATATTTTTTGTTTACAAGAAACAAAAATGCAACCTCATCAATTAGAATTAGATTTACCTGGATATAAGCAGTATTGGAATAGTGCAGAAAAAAAGGGTTATTCAGGTACAGCTATTTTTACTAAAGTAGAGCCGTTAAATGTAAGCTATGGCTTAGGTATAGAAGAACATGACCACGAAGGTCGTGTAATCACTTTAGAATTTGATAAATTCTTTATGGTTTGCGTATATACACCAAATTCTAAGCGAGAATTGGAACGCCTAAACTATCGCATGGAGTGGGAAGATGCTTTTCGCAATTATTTAGTTGAATTAAATAAGCAAAAACCTGTCGTGATGTGTGGAGATTTAAATGTTGCTCATAAAGAGATTGATTTAAAAAATCCTAAGACAAATCGCCGTAGTGCAGGTTTTACAGATGAAGAACGCAGTAAAATGACTGAATTATTACAAGCAGGTTTTGTTGATACTTTCCGCTATCTTTATCCGGATAAAACAAGCATTTATTCATGGTGGTCATATATGCGAAAAGCCCGTGAAAATAATGCTGGATGGAGAATTGATTATTTTATTGTATCTAAAGATATTGAAGCAAATATAAAAGAAGCTGGCATTCACAATGAATTTTTTGGCAGTGACCATTGTCCAGTTAGTTTGGAATTAGATATTTAAATAAAACGGCAATAGACTTTATTTCATGAGCCTATTGCCATTTTTTATTCTTTAAAACTGTATTCGATTATGCTACCAGATGGACAAGAAACTTCTTTTCCTTTAAATAATAGTCCTGAAAAAGGAACGATAATACTACTTGCGATATTAGCATAATTTTTGCCACCTTTTAATTTTAAATCGCAAGGAAATTCTAAAATACTGCCATCAGCTAAGGTGATCTTATTTAATTTTATGCGGATAATGGCACTTTCACCAAGTAATCTACTGCCATGAATTTTAGTAATCATACCTTGTAGTTTTGTATCTTTAGGCAAAATGATTTCGTTGTTAACAACTAAATCTTGGTGAAGACGGAAGTTAATTAAATCGTATTTATGATTAGTTTTACTGTCTAAATTATCTATATTTATTATTTGCATGGTAGTTTTTTCTGGTAAATGTAAATAAGTAGTAGTATTCGTTGTGGTATTTTGGGTATTTGCATTATTTTGAGCATAACTTATGGAAGGTAAGTAAATAATACAAGATAGAAAAATTATTAAAGTGAAAAAAATGGATTTTAAAGACATAAAAAATTCCTTTCATATTAAAATATATCAATATTATAATAGATATATTTAATTAAGTTAAGTCGATAATTTATATTGACAGTATATTTATAGAATGATATAATATTAATGTTGTTTAACACAGCATGCCGAAGTGGCGGAATTGGCAGACGCACTTGACTCAAAATCAAGCGTAGTCCCCTACGTGCCGGTTCGAGTCCGGCCTTCGGCACCACTAGTAAAATCAAGGCTTTACGGGTTTTCCGTAAAGCCTTTTTTGTCGTTTAGAATAAAAATTTATATTATTTAATATTTTTTTGCCCACATTTAGCACAAAACAAATCATTATTTATTTGACCACAATTAGGACATATCCATTCGTTATTTGTTGTAGATAAAATATTGTTTTTGATAAAATTATATTGCAAAGCTACTATTGCATTAGAATTAGGATTGAATTTTACGTGTTTACTTAGATAAATAATATCATTTGAAGAATTAGTTTTATCTTTACAAAGTGTAAGTATATTACTTATATAATCTGAAGTATATTTATTTAAATCATATTTTTCTGGCTGAAAATTTAATTCTTTTATTGGTTCAAATATATAACAATAATCTTCTGAGTTTTCATTTTTAAAAACTATATGTTTATAAGATACACTTGAAATATTTTCTTTTTTAGTATCTTCTTTAAAAAATTCAAAGTATGTGCCATTTACTCCATTTTGATTATAATTATTTGTATCATAAAATATTATGGCTTCAGCTTCTACTCCTTTATCATCTGGCATATAATATATGATTTGTTTTAGATATTGATCATTTTTTTCTAAACTTTCAAGAAGTTTTTTCTTATCGTCTTTTGATAAGAAAAAATATAATCCAATGATGGCGATTAGTATAAACCAAAATATTTCCGAACTTAATATTTTAAAAATGCCATGTACTAAAAATAAGCTTATGCCAAAGCATACGATTAATACAGTTAATAAATTGGAAAAGTGTGCTTGGGCACGCCCTTCGATGCCACCGGTGGTTACCATAGTGTATCTTCTGTTCCACCAAGCATAAACTGCTATGGTAAGAACGATTGTTAAGATAAATATAAATATTAATTCTATTTTTTCTCCCATAAAAGAAAATCCTTTCTTGATTTTTATTTATTTTTATCAGTTATTCCTAATGGATCAGCTCCATATTGATTTTTTCCTTGTGTGCCTTTTTTTAATAATAGATATAAAAAGATACCTAAATATACAATTAAAATAAAATATGTTTTAAATATACTAGTCATTGAATTTGTGTTGGTCATTGAATCGCCAAAAATAATATATAAGGCATCTACACCGGCTAACCAATATGCCCAAGATAAATCTTTAGTGTTTAAATCTTTAAGTCGTCTAACAGTTAGAAAATATTCTGGAATTAAAAAGCAAAGTGACACTATGGTGATAAAAACATCTTCACCTGTTGAGGTATTTCCAAAATCATCAGCCATAATAATAACAAGTCCGATTATGATTATAAATCTTATGATAGATACTAATAGCATACGTTTAAAGTAACGCCATCTATTTAAACGACCATCTTTTTTGAAAAACATATTTGCAAAGGTTTTGTCTGTGATATAAATATCATCATTATTTAAATTATTTGTATTTAGTATTTTTTCTGCAGAAGTTTCTTGATGAATATTATTTTCTGTTTGAACTACAGTATTATTAGCATCATTTTCTGGGATTTTATATCCGCAAGAACCACAAAAAATTGCATCATCATTTAATTTTGTTCCGCATTTTGGACAAAATTTTGCCATGATTTTCATCTCCCTTAAAAATATTAATTCTATCAAATTTACCATAACGCATTTAATATAAAAATACCATTCTTATAAGGGCTGATATTGACACTATAAGTACATTTTTATACAAAAAATAAAAAGAGATAAATTACCTCTTTTTTTGAATAATTAATAAGAAATGTCATATTATGATTTGGTTATGAATGTAAAAATAAGTTATTTTAGTTTTTTATTAATATAATAATTTAAGCTATTATCATTATTTTGATGATGGTATGGTTTTTGATGTTAAAGCTGTTCCACATTTTAAACAAAATTTATCTTCTGGAGAGACTTCTAAACCACAATTAGGGCATTTTAAGGGAATATTTATATTATTATTGTTAATATCACTATTTTTTATTTCTTTTGTATTAGTTTTATTATAAAAATAATAAATAGCATAGCCGATAAGACCTATTATAAATAGAATAACAATAATATCGGTATAAGGAGCTAAAATAACTTTTAATTCATGTTTAAATAATGATTTTAATACACTTTCCATTGTTTACACCTACAGTATTTATATTTTATTTTGCTCTATATTGATGTAGTATTTTTTGCATGATATCTAATCCATCTAAAACAGTTGTAGGATTGCCATTTATATCTAAATACGCTAGTTCAAAACTATTATCTTTATATAATTTAAATTGAGCAGTTAATTTTGCGGGTTTATTGTTCCAGTTGCAATCACCAGTAAATTCAACAATACGATCATTTTTATCGGAAACGAAAGATTTCCATTTGCCATTTTTAAAGAACTGATCAAAAGCTTTACCTACAGGAACATTAGGAGCCATATACATTGTTCCATTTTTTACAGATTGTACGTATTTATCATCACCGCAACCAGCAATTAATATACTCATTAAAGATAATGTTATTATTAGTAATATTAATTTGGGAGATTTAAAATGTTTATTCATATGAAAACTCCTTTAAAAATATTTTAATTAAATTTATTTACCATAAATCATCAAATAAATTGCTGAAAGTATCTGAAATACTAGAATCATCACCATTATTATCTGAAGAAATATCTTCATCAGTTGAAGGTTCTATTTCCTGTGCTGCAGTGGAGTCGGAGTTATTATCTAAATTGTCGACATGATTTGTACCATCATCGCTTATATCAGCTGGTGTTATTTGTTCACTAGCTGTGCTTAATGGGTCAACTACATTAGTAACAAATTCTTCTGGTGTTTGAATATAATCGTCACTAGAATCTATTGTTGGGCTGATTGTATTAGCAGGATCTGGTGTGTTGATATTTGTATCTGTATGAGGTGCAGCACTAGCTGTAGAGGCAGAGTGGAGCATAGAACTAGCCATAGCACCGACAGCGGCAGCTGCGGCATATTTCCCAACATTTTTTAATGTGCTGTTATTATCATTGTTTTGATTGGCTTGATTATTTGGACTAAAAGCAAATTGTTGATTGCCATGATTATTTGGATTTTGAGGGAAAAATGATGCTTGAGAAGAAAAATTATTAGTAGAAGTAGAAAATGAAGGATTATTTTGTAGGGGAGCACTTTGTTTTAATATATCCATAGCTTGATATAAGTAAGCCATAGCCATATAAAATTTAGCATTTTGATTGCCGAGTAAAGACGATTTTTGAAAGTGATTGATTGCTTTAATATAGTTATGTTGAGGATTGTTTATATCCATATATTGTTGACCTAGAGTAAATTCTTGTGAAGCCATTTGTAAATTATTAGTGTTTACATTGTTGATTTGTTGAGGTTGGGTGTTATTAGTAGATGGTTGTTGATTTTGTGTATTGTAATTAGGTTTTTGAGAAATTGTATTTTGTTGAGATGGTTGAGGTATTTGAGTGGGCTGAGGTGGTGGCGTGATTTGAGTAAATTTAGTGCCACAGTGAGTGCAAAAAGCATTTTCAGCAGGCATTTTAGCTCCGCAATGGGTACAGAATTTATACATAAAAAAGACTCCTTTTATGAATTGAGTTTGATCATTGATAATTTTTTGAATATATGAGTTTATAAAAATACATTCTATAAAATAATTATGCTACTAAAAAATATAAATTCCCATGAACTAATTGTATGGAAATATTCATTGATGGGAATAAAATGTTTAGAGTTTTATATGTAATGGATAAAAAATATAAATAACAAATTCATTTAAGTGAATATTTAACTTTACTATATTTTTTGGACTTTTAGAGCCTTTTTTTATATCTAGTGATATGATAAAATATAAGCACGAATTTTAAAAATGGAGTGATATAAATGGCAAAAGATAGTTCATTCGATATTGTATCTCAAGTTGATATGCAAGAAATGAGCAATGCTGTTAACCAAACAGAAAAAGAAATTTCTCAGCGTTATGATTTCCGTGGTAGTATTGCAAGCATTGAATTAGAAGATAAAGCAATTAAAATCGCAGCAGAAGATGATTATAAATTAAATGCTATCATTGATATTTTACGTGCACGCATGGCAAAGAGAGGTTTATCTTTACGTTCTTTAGAACTTGGTAAAATCGAAGATGCAGCAAAAGGTTCTGTTCGTCAGACTTTGACTATTAAACAGGGTATTTCTAAAGAAAATGCAAAGAAAATTATCGCTGCGATAAAAGCTACAAAATTAAAAGTTAATACACAAATGCAAGGTGAACAAGTTCGTGTTTCTGGTGCGAAAAAAGATGATTTGCAAGCAGTTATACAGACTTTAAAAGCTGGCGATTTTGGTATTGATTTACAATTCATCAATATGAGATAAAAAATTAACCACCGTTTTATGCGGTGGTTTTTTTGTATTTATTTTTAGTAGTGAAGATTTTCGTCTTTGTAGATTATGGAATTTTAATATTTTTAGTAGCATAATAGTTGATAAGGGAGGAATAAAAATGAATATATTGAAAAAATTTTGTTTAATAACTTTATGTGCATTTTCAGTAATATTTTGTGAAGCGATAATACCTATGCAATCAGCTTATGCTTATCAAGAAAATATTTCTCGTGGATATGAATTAATTGAAGGAACATGGCAAGGTAGAGATGGCAGTATAATGAGTATAACGGATAGAGATTTTGGCAAAGCTTCATATAGTGTAAGAAGTGTATCTAATGATGGCAATTATACAGTTGTCACTATCAGTGTAAATGGTGGACGTAGTATAAGTACTTTAACTTTTGACAATAACAATCCTAATTATATGATGTTAAATAATATATCTACAGGATATTCAGCAGATTATGTTAGAGTTGGATAAATGAAAGCTAAAACCACTATTTTAATATTTAAATAGTGGTTTTGTTTTGAGAATAAAGAAGGACTAATAATATTTATTTAGTACATAATAGTATAAAAAAATATATAAATTGTCCTTTGAGGATAAGGATTTTTTAGATATATATAGTATAGTAAAAGTAGAAATTATAAATTATAAGGGAGGCATAATCATGAAATTTATGCGTATTTGTTTATTAGTTTGTGGCTTGATGTTAGCCTTTGTTGGAGTAACATATGCAAGTTCATTTTCTGTTTCCGCAGATAAATATGGAAAAGTAGAAGGTAATGGCATAGAATTTAGTTTTCCAGAAAATAATAAAACCATTCAAATTGCATTTTTGACAAAAGATAATGAAAGATATTTAATTGCAGGTAAAGATGGAGAACCTATTTATGCTGCCCAAATACCAAATGTAAAATATGTAAGAGTAAAGCAAGTATATGATACAGAAACAGGAAAATATGCTTATATTATATCGGGAAGTATAAATAGTATGGGTGATTCAGATTTGTCGCTTTTGATGGGTTATGATGAACAAAAAGAGGCATGGCAACTATATGTAAATCCAATAAATTATTATAATCCTTTAGGAAAACATGCTGAAGGATATATATATGTAGAAAATGGAGAACTTATTTTAGCATATAGCATAATATCTAAACATCCAAAAGCACAAGAATATCATTTCTTCTGGGATGAAAATAGCAATTGGTTCGGTTATAAAGATTATGGAATAGTTCAACATTAATTTTTAAATTAATATATTAAGAAAAAGGCTTGATTTAATAGTTGATAAGATTAAATTAAAAGAAGGATTTACCAGGGATATGAGAAATATAGGGCATTATGGAACTGGTGATTTAGAAATAATTATTAAAGATGAACAAAGTTTTGAAAAGGCTAAAAGTTTAATAGAAAAAGTGTATAATGAAATGTAAAAGCAGGTAAATAATACCTGCTTTTCTTATTTGATGATTGTTATGCGATTTTGACCATATGGGTTGGCATATTCATTGCCGATAGTGGCATTAAGATAATTTTGAATGTATTCGATAATTACATCTGTTTCGGATAGTTCTTCATTTTGAAGTATAGGGCTGTCTTTGAACATTGTCATACCATTGCCAGCGAATTTCAAGATATAAGAAGTTCCACCAATGGTATATTTTTTATTTAAATCTAAATCTTTATCATTTATTTTTACGTCTTGAACACGATAAGCACCATCTACTTTTATGAAATTACCTTTTTCATCAGTTATTACAGATGATGGGATTTTGCTATTAATGGTATAAGTAGCACCAGAGATTTGCATAAATCCACCAAATTCTTCAGGATAGCGGATAACACCCATTTCTAAAGCGTCTAATAGTTGTTGTCCTGTGATTTCTAGGACTACACACATATTGCCAAATGGAAACGTTGTCAAAATATCATTATAGGAAAAATCGCCCATAGGTAATTCATTGCGGATTGCTCCACCATTGCAGATTGCTACGTCAGTATTTAAAATTACTCTATAAGCATCAGTTACAAAATCACCGAGATTTGTTTCGCCATTTCTGACTAAGCGTGTATTAGTATTAGGATCGTTAGTGGTGAGTTTTACTGTATTTGTTCCGATTATTTGATTGAGCAAAGGTGCATATTTATTCTTTTCTTCATTGATTAAGTCGGTGGTTTTTTGATTAGTTTTTGTTAAATCATTGATTAATTCAGTGGAGATTTTACCTTGTGGTGTGATGGTCAATTTACCAATATTTTGAAGTTTAGTGCCTGTTTGAGTGATGAGAACATTTTTTCCTTGTTTATTTTTAGCTATAAAAGTAGGAATAACTTCATGAGAATGACCATCAATGATAGCGTCAATACCTTGTGTATTTTGAGCTACAGCAAGGCTACTCCAACGAGGTGTGATACCACTCATGCCTAGATGAGCTACTAAAAAGACATAATCTACGCCTAGTTTTTTCACTGTATCTACAGTATTTTGGATATTAGTATATAATTTTTTGCCAGTAGCGTCTTCATTAAAGGAATAAATAAAATTGCCCTTATCATTTTGAAAATAAGCAGGTGTAGAAGAGTTGAGAGTTTCAGGTGTTGTAACACCGATTAAAGCTATTTTTTTATCATCAAATTGGAAAATTTTATAAGCTGGCAATAAATTTTTTCCTGTAATTGTATTTACTAAATTAGAACTATAATAACCGCAAGATAATTTGTCGTTTAAAATAAGAAATCTATCCATACCATAATCAAATTCATGGTTGCCAGGAATAGCAAAGTCATAGCCTATTTTATTCATGATATTGGTGATAGCTTCGCCAGTGGATAATTTGCCGATAGGAGCACCTTGAATGGCATCACCTGCGTCGACTAAAGCAATATATGGTGTATCTTGTTGTAAATCTTCTTTGTATTGAGCTAGTTTAGTATATCCTAGATTATCTTCGATAGCACAATGAACATCATTGGTGTATAAGATGACGATATCTTTTTGTATAGCCCATGCAGAATTTGGTATAAAAATAAAACAAAAAGTAAGTAAAACAAGAAATAATTGACGAATTTTTAATGGATAAATTGACATAGTAAACCTCCTTTATATAAAAAATATTTATATAGATATTATATATGAACATTGTTTTTTAGATAATAATTTAATGATTAAAAATATAGATATTCAATAATATCATAGTGATAATTTATGATAATTTGCTAATTTGGTTTATTATTATATAATGTATGCAGAAATTAATATTAGTTGGAAATTTAAAAATGAAAGGTGGCAAGTTATGGTTTTTTTATGGATGTTTTTTGAAATAGCGGGAACGATTGCTTTTGCTGTTTCAGGTGCATTGGTAGGTATATCAAGAAGAATGGATATTTTTGGTATATTGGTATTGGCTTTAAGTACTGCTATTGGTGGTGGTATAATTCGTGATATTTTGGTGGGAAATATACCACCAAATTCATTTAAAACTTCTTTGTATATTGTATTGACTACAGTTACAACATTTATGGTATTTTTTATTTATCGCAGTCAAATTTTAAGATATATGTCGAGAAGAAAACTCAGTAAAATGTATTTGTTGGCGGATACATTAGGCTTAGCATCTTTTACAGTTACAGGGACGACTATAGGATTTAATGCTTATCCAGAATATCCGCTACTTGCTGTTACTTTAGGCTTGATAACAGCAGTAGGTGGTGGTATTATTCGAGATGTACTAGCTCAAAGAATACCATCTGTATTGCAAGAGGAAATATATGCACTTCCTTCAATTGTAGGTGGAATAGTATTTTATCTTGTGGCAAGTAGCAGTAATGATTATTGGTATCTAGCTTCACCAATTTCTTTTTTCGTTGTATTTCTTTTGCGTTCAATAGGTATTTATTATCATTTAAGTTTACCAAAAGTGCGTTAATAGTTTAAATAAATAGGAGTAAAGGGAGTAGTATGACTTTACAACAATTAAGATATATTATAGAAATTGTAAATTGTGGCTCAATGAATTTGGCATCTCAAAAATTATTTGTTTCTCAGCCTAGTTTATCTAATGCAGTAAAAGAATTAGAAAAAGAATTAGGTATAGAAATATTCATTCGTACGAATAAAGGTGTAACCTTGTCTTCCAGTGGACAAGAATTTTTAGGTTATGCAAGGCAGATTATAGAGCAAACGGAATTATTAGAAGAACGATATCATAAGGATAAACCAGCACGAAGATTATTGGCTGTTTCTACACAGCATTATGCTTTTTCTGTAAATGCTTTTGTAAATTTAATCAAAGAATATGCTCAAGATGAATATGAATTTACATTAAGAGAAACAAAGACTCATGAAATCATTGATGATGTAAAAAATATGCGTAGTGAGATTGGCGTATTGTACTTGAGTAAATTTAATGAGCAAGTGATACGAAAAATTTTGCAAGAAAATGATTTGTGTTTTAAAGAATTATTTACAGCAAATCCACATGTGTTTTTATCAGCTAAACATCCATTAGCAGGTAAAAAAATTGTTACTTTTGATGATTTAGAACCATATCCTTGTCTTTCTTTTGAGCAAGGGATATATAATTCTTTTTATTTTGCCGAAGAGATACATTCAACTATATCTCATCGCAAAAATATTTATGTCAGTGATAGAGCGACTTTATTTAATTTGGCTATAGGTTTAAATGGATATACTATATCTACAGGTGTATTGAGTGAAGATTTAAACGGTACAAATATCATAGCTATTCCACTAGATAGTGACGAAAAAATTTGTGTAGGCTATATTTATAATAAATATAATCATTTAAGTAAATTGGCTCAAAGTTATATAAAAAAATTAGAACATTATATAGCCTTAAGTGCAAAGTTGTAGGACTTTTATTAAGCATTGATAAAAATATTGTAAAATTTATTTGATAAAACACTTGACTTTAAAGGTCATTTACTTTAAAATATTTTCGTATGACGTTCGATGACGGCTTCCACTAGCCCCGGAACCGTGCAAAGGACATCTATTGAGAAAAAATATTCAATATTAAATAGTTGAAAATTGTACAGGGAGGGATATACAAGTGAAAACAACATTCATGGCAAACGCTGCTAACGTTGAACGTAAATGGTTCGTAGTTGATGCAGAAGGCCAGACAGTAGGTAGATTAGCTGCTGAAGTTGCAAAAGTACTTCGCGGTAAACATAAACCAACATTCACACCACATGTTGACACTGGTGATTTTGTCATCGTAGTTAATGCTGATAAAGTGGTATTCAGCGGTAAAAAATTAACTGATAAAACTTATTTCCGTCATTCTGGATATCCAGGAGGCACATCTTTTACAACTCCTCAGAAAATGCTTGCAACACAGCCTGAAAAAGTTGTAGAAATGGCTGTTCGTGGAATGCTTCCTAAAAACAAATTAGGTGCACAGATGTACAGAAAACTTAGCGTTTATGCAGGTCCTGAACATCCACATGCTGCTCAGAAACCAGAAGTTTTGGAATTAAATATTAGATAATACTTGGAAGGAGGAACAATATAATGGCAGTATCCTACTACGGCACAGGCCGCAGAAAGACTTCAGTTGCTAGAGTTCGTCTGGTTCCAGGTGAAGGCAACGTTGTAATCAATGGCCGTCATATTGATGAATATTTCGGCATTAAGACTTTAGATTTAATCGTTAAACAGCCTCTTAACTTAACTGAAACAGCTGATAAATATGATGTTATCGCTAACGTTCAGGGTGGTGGCCCTTCCGGTCAGGCTGGTGCTATTCGTCACGGTATTTCCCGTGCATTATTAGAACTCGATGCTGAACTTCGTCCTGCTCTTAAAAAAGCTGGATTCTTAACACGTGACCCACGTGAAAAAGAACGTCGTAAATACGGTCTCAAAAAAGCTCGTAAAGCATCCCAGTTCTCCAAACGTTAATCACATACGATTATCAAAGAGAATACAAAGCTCACAATCTTTCTGGTTGTGGGCTTTTTCTTTTGATTTTGATATGCTAAGATATAAATACTAATTTTGTCTATGATAAAGAGGAGGTGCAATAATGGAGCAAAATAAAGATAGATTAAGCATTGATGTAGCTAAATTATATTATCAATCGGATTATAGTCAGCAACAGATAGCTAACAAGTTAGATTTATCAAGGCCTACAGTATCAAGGTTATTGCAACATGCTAAAGATAAAGGCTTTGTACAGATAAATATCATTGATCCGGTAGAAGATAATAGTGCGTTGGAAGAAGCATTATGCGAAAAATATAATTTAGATGTAGTAAAAATAGCATATGCACCATTAAATACAACAAATGAAATAAAAAAGTCTATAAGTAGAAAAGCAGCGGATTATTTACATGAAATAGCAAAAGATGGAGATATTATTGGTGTAAGCTGGGGAACGACTATTTACAATATGGCATTAAATTTAAAGCATAAAGCTTTAAAAGGTGTGCAGATTGTACAGTTAAAGGGTGGAATAAGCCATTCACAAAGCAATACATATGCGTATGAAGTAGTAGAGTTATTTTCAGAGGCATTTTCGACAGTAGGTCGATATTTGCCATTGCCAGTAATGTTTGATACGGTACAAATAAAAGAATTGATTGAAAAAGATAAACATATTAAAAAGATTTTAGATTTAGGACGACAAGCAAATATTGCTGTATTTACAGTGGGAACGGTAAAAAATGATGCTTTATTGTTTAGGTTAGGCTATATTGATAAAAAAGATAAAGATATTATACAAACTAGAGCAGCTGGAGATATTTGCTCAAGATTTTTTGATGTGCAGGGAAATATTTGTGATAAAGAATTAGATGAACGTACAGTAGGAATAAAATTAGAAGAATTAAAATCTAAAGAAAAACGCATATTAGTAGCAGGCAGTCAACGAAAAATAACAGCAATAAAAGCAGCATTAAAAGGTGAATTTGCAAATATTTTAGTTACAGATCAATATACAGCAGAAGAATTATTAAAAGATTAAACTTATATATTGATAATATATTTAATATATTATTATTCAATAAAATATAATAAGGAGTGGATTTTTATTCTTAGTTTTTGGTTGGAACTGATAGTTATAATTGTTTGTTTAGCTATTGGTGGACGCTTTAGTGGTATTGGTCTTGGTGTAGCAGGTGGTTTTGGTCTTGCTATTTTGACTTTAGGATTTGGTCTTCCTGTAGGAGAAATGCCAACAAGTGTAGTATTCATCATCATGACTGTGATTACATGTGTATCTTTATTACAGGGTGCAGGCGGTCTTGATTATATGATATCTATGGCAGAAAAAATTCTGCGTAAGAAACCTAGTGCTATTACTTTTTTAGGTCCATTAGTATCATATATTTTTACAGTTATTTGTGGTACTTCTTATGTAGCATTTTCTGTATATCCAGTTATTGCAGAAATTGCGATTAATGCAAAGGTACGTCCAGAGCGTGCTATGTCCATGTCAGTTATTGCGTCCAATATGGCAGTTTGTGCTAGCCCTACAAGTGCGATTGCAGCGGCAATGATTGCGATCACTGCACCAATTGGTGTTACTCCACTTAGTTTACTTGCAGTTACAGTTCCTGCTTGTTTGATTGGGGTGTTAGTTGGTTGTTTATTTGTGTATAAACGCGGTGCAGAACTTGCTGATGATCCAGAATTTAAACATCGTGTAGCTACAGGTCAATTCCAAGAAGATTATGTTTTGGAAAGAGATACACAGAAAGCTACTACATCGGCAAAAGTATCTGTAGTTATTTTCTTAATAGCTATTGCTATCATTGTGGGTATGACTTCTCATCCAGAATTATTGCCAAATATTGGTCCAGGTGGAAAACCTATTTCTGTACCAACTTTATTGCAAATCATGATGCTTGCTACAGGTGCTATAATCATGGTAGTTTGTCGTGTGCCTAGAGAAAAATTAGACTCTGGTTCTGTATTTAAATCGGGACTTATCGGAGCTGTAGGTATTTTAGGTATTTCCTGGATGACAGATACATTTTTTGCTACACATTTAAAATTTATCACAGATGTTTTTGCTCAGACATTGATACAATATCCTATGCTTTTTGGTGCAATGTTATTTGTTACTTCAATGGTATTGTATAGTCCAGCAGCGACAGCTGTAGCACTGATGCCCATTGGTGTATCTTTAGGATTACCAGCAGAAGTCTTAATCGGTCTTATACCAGCTACTTGTGCAGTATTTATTATTCCAGGTGGAGCTCAAATCAGTTGTGTAGCTTTTGATCGTACAGGAACAACTAAAATTGGTCGTTTTGGCTTTAATCATAGTTATTTAATTCCAGGTTTAGTTGCTATGGTAGCTTCTACAATATTGTCTTTAATTTTAGCATATATTATATTTTAAATTTATTTAGATATAAAACCCTGCATTTAGATTGATGAATGTGGGGTTTATTTTTATAAATTTTTAATTGAATGTAGAATAAAAATTTTTAGAAAATATTGACTTAGATAAATATACATGTTACTATATAAATGTAATTTTTTGATTTGATTTTTAGTAAAACGTTTTATTTAAATATATCTTATAATGAGAAGATATATTTTTATTTTATAATTTTTAGTAAAACGTTTTATTTAAATGATAAGAAAGAGGAGACGTGAATTTTATAGGAGAAAATTATTTATTTTTAGTTAAATTCTATAAAAACTTTTGATATAAATTTTTAAGGAGAGTTAAAAATGACAGAAAGCAGTAAATTAATTCAGTATGATGATGGTTATTTGAATAAGACACCAATATTCCAATTTGTGTTATTATCTTGTTTATTTGCACTTTGGGGTGCGGCAGCTAGTTTAAATGATATTTTGATTACACAATTTAAATCAGTTTTTACTTTGAGCGATTTTGCTAGTGCTTTAGTACAAAGTGCTTTTTATGGTGGGTATTTTTTAATTTCTATACCAGCATCTGTAGTTATTCGCAAAACTACATATAAATTAGCAATTATGATTGGTTTAATTTTTTATATCGGTGGTTGTAGTTTATTTTTCCCAGCTTCTATGATGGCGACGTATACTATGTTTTTAGTAGCTATTTTCTCCATTGCTATTGGTCTTGGTTTCTTAGAAACAGCTTCTAATACTTATAGTACTATGCTTGGCCCTCGTAAATATGCAACACTTCGCTTAAATATTAGCCAAACATTCCAGCCAATTGGTTCAGCATCTGGTATCTTACTTGGTAAATATTTAGTTTTCCAAGAAGGTGAGAGTTTAGCAAGTCAGATGGCTCAAATGACTCCAGATCAAATTCATTTATTCAGATTACAGATGTTACAACATACTTTAGAGCCTTATAAAATTATGATTTGTATTTTAGTAGCTATTTTTATTCTATTCTTAATCACTAAATATCCAAAATGTAAGGTAAAATCAGTAGCAAATAACCAAAATACGCCAAAAGTAACTTTAGGCGAAACTTTAAAATATCTTTCTGGCAATAGCTTATTCAAAAAAGGTATTGTAGCTCAATTCTTATATGTAGGTATGCAAGTTGCAGTTTGGTCATTTACCATTCGTTTAGCTTTAGATTTAATGCCTCATATTAATGAACGTATGGCAGCAGATTTCATGGTAATTAGCTTTGCTTGTTTCTTCGTTGGTAAATTTATTGCGAATTTCTTGATGACTAAGTTCTCTGTAAATAAAGTTTTATTAGCTTATGCTATTATTGGTTGTATTTTAATCTTATATGTAGCATTTATTCCAAATTTAACAGCTATTTATGCAGCAGTAGCTATCAGCATTTTACTTGGACCTTGCTGGGCAACTATTTATGCTGAAACATTGAAATCCGTAGAGAAAAAATATACAGAAACTGCAGGGGCAATAATTGTAATGTCTATCATCGGTGGTGCTTTCATGCCAGCAGTACAAGGTTTTGTATCCGATATGGTAGGCTCTATGCAATTTTCCTTTATTGTTAATTTCTTCTGCTTTGCTTATATAGGTTGGTATTTCTATTACAAAATGAAACTTGAAAATAAAGAGGGTTAATTTATGAATACGAAGATATATTTACAGCGTAGTTTTTTTGCTGAAAATGTAAAAACTATCATGGAAAATGATGAATTTAAAGTAAATTTATTTAAATATAATTCAGGTGTAGAAGCGATAGAAGTAATAAATTCTCGTGGTAAAATCATTGTTCTTCCTTATATGGGACAGATGATTTGGCGAGTTGAATTTGATGGCATTGATTTGACCATGAAAAATATGTTTTCTAGACCAAGAAAAGTGAATAATATTTTAGATACTTATGGTTGTTTTGCTTTTCATTCAGGTCTTTTAGCTAATGGTTGTCCATCAAGTGAAGATACTCATCCAATGCATGGTGAATTTTGTTGTGCTGACTTAGATGCTACATGGCTTGAATTTAATGAAAATGAAGTTATTATTGGCGGTGAATATGAATATTGCCAAGGTTTTGGTTTTAAATATTTAGCTAGACCTAGTGTAAGTTTGAAAGCAAATGCTACAAATATAAAAATCAGCATGCAAGTAAAAAATCTTACAAGCGTAGAAATGCCATTACAATATATGTGTCATATAAATCACCATTATGTGGATAAAGGTGAATTCAAAGCTAATATACCAGATGAAGCTTTTAAATTGCGTGAAAGTATTCCTAGTCATATAAAACCTACGAAAGAATGGTTTGCTTATACTGATGAAATAAAAAAAGTACAAGTTGAAGGAAAAACTTTGACTAAATTGGAAAATCCTGATTTATATAATACAGAAGTGGTATTTCTAGCTGATAGACTTGATAAATACACAGATGAAGCTATAGTAGAAATTAATTCTCCAGAAGGCTATGGTTTTAAAACTCAGTTTTCAACTAAAGATTTTAAATATGGTACACGTTGGATTATGTACACACCAGAACAGCAAGTATCTTCTTGCATAATTCCAGGAACATGTAGACCAGAAGGATTTTTAGCAGCAAAAAAAGCTGGTAGTCTACTTATGTTACAACCTAATGAAGAAAAAACATTTAGCGTAATTACTGGTTTAAAATAATAAGTAATAATAATATATTTTGCTTAGAGATATTAATAGTTAATTTAATTATTGATATCTCTTTTTTTTATTTTATAAAAGATAATGATAATTATTATTGACTAATGAAAAGTAAAATGATATTATATTAGCATAAAATAATAATTATTATCAATTAGAAAATATTATTTAAATGGAGGACAGTAAGATGTCATTAATTAATAAAGAAATCGTTGATTTTAAGGTTCAGGCTTTTGTTGATGGTGAATTTCGTGAAATAACAAAGGATGATGTTTTAGGGAAATGGTCAGTATTTTTCTTTTATCCTGCTGATTTTACTTTTGTTTGTCCGACTGAACTTGAAGATTTAGCTGATAAATATGTTGATTTTAAAAATATAGATTGTGAAATTTACAGTGTATCTTGTGATACTCATTTTGTGCATAAAGCATGGCATGATGCATCTGATACTATCAAGAAAATTAAATATCCAATGCTTGCTGATCCAACAGGATTATTAGCACGAGCTTTTGATGTGATGATTGAAGAAGATGGTATTGCAGAGCGAGGTAGCTTTATTGTAAATCCAGAAGGTAAAATCGTAGCTTATGAAGTAATCATGGGAAGTGTTGGCAGAAATGCTGATGAATTGCTTCGACGTGTAGAAGCTGCTCAATTCGTAGCGAAACATGGTGGTGAAGTTTGTCCTGCAAGATGGAAGCCAGGTGCTAAAACATTAAAACCAAGTATTGAATTAGTTGGGAATATTTAATAAAAAAGACTGCTAAAAAATTTTTAGCAGTCTTTTTCATTAAGGAGATTATTTTATTCAGTGATAATTGTATGAATTAATGTTGGAGCTGTAGCTATATCTGCGATAAAGATGTTGTCGTATAATTTTTGTTTTACATCTTCAACGTTTTCGCGGTTGCTGTAGATAGTGAGAATAGATTCGCCTTCTTCTACTTTATCGCCAACTTTTTTATGAAGTACAAGACCAACAGCTAAATCAATTACATCTTCTTTTGTAGCACGTCCAGCACCTAAAATCATGGAAGCAACACCGATTTCATCAGCTACCATTCTGGAGATATAGCCAGATTGTTTTGCTGGTAATTCAATTTTATATTTTGCCTGTGGTAATTTTGTTAAATCATCAACGATAGAAGCGTCTCCACCTTGATTAGTTAAGAAATCTTTAAATTTAGCTAAAGCTTTTCCGCTGTGAATTGCATCTAAAAGCATTTCTTTTGCTTCTTCAGTAGTTTTTGCTTTACCTGCAAGGATTACCATTTGACTACCTAAAGTTAAAACAAGTTCTGTTAAATCTTTTGGCCCTTTTCCTTGAAGTGTTTCGATAGCTTCTTTTACTTCTAAAGCATTACCAATAGCAAAGCCTAAAGGCTGAGACATGTCAGAGATGATAGCGATTGTTTTTCTGCCAACATGATTACCGATGCGTACCATAGCATGAGCGAGTTCTTCTGCATCTTTTTGAGTTTTCATGAAAGCGCCATCGCCAGTTTTTACGTCTAAAACGATTGCGTCAGCACCAGCTGCGATCTTTTTACTCATGATAGAGCTTGCGATAAGTGGAATAGAATTTACTGTACCAGTTACATCGCGGAGTGCATATAATTTTTTATCTGCTGGAGTTAAGTTACCGCTTTGTCCAATAACTGCAACTTTATCTCTATTTACTAAATCAATGAATTGTTCACGAGTGAGTTCTACATGAAAGCCTGCGATAGATTCTAATTTATCGATTGTGCCACCAGTATGACCTAAGCCACGACCAGACATTTTGGCTACAGGTACACCAAGAGAGGCAACGAGCGGAGCTAATACGAGAGTGGTAGTATCACCAACGCCACCGGTGGAATGTTTATCAACTTTAATACCTTCAATGCCAGAAAGGTCTATGGTATCACCAGATTCTACCATGGCACGAGTTAAATCAGCACGTTCACGGTCATTCATATCTTGGAAATAAATAGCCATAGCCAAAGCACTTGCCTGATAATCTGGAATATCTCCTTTTGTATATCCTTCGATAAAGAAATTAATTTCCGCAGTTGTTAATTCTTTGCCATCACGTTTTTTTTCAATAATATCTACCATACGCATAAATAAGCACCGTTCCTTTTGTTAATTTAGTTTAAGTTATCTAAGAATGATTGACCGTATTTTGGCATTTCGACAGCAAAATTATCAGCGATAGTAGCACCTAAATCAGCGAATGTTTTTCTAATAGGAATGCTACCATAATTTTTAAATTGTTTGCTGTAGATTAATAATGGCACATATTCACGAGTATGGTCAGTGCCTTTATATGTTGGATCATTGCCATGGTCAGCAGTAATTACGAGTAAATCATCATCATGCATTTTAGCAAAGACTTCTGTCAATCTAGCATCGAATTCTTCGATAGCATCACCATATCCGATAGGATCACGACGATGACCAAATTTAGCATCAAAATCTACGAGATTTGTGAAGCTAAGACCTGTAAAATCTTCATCTAAAATATTTATAAATTTATCCATACCGTCCATATTGGAAACTGTGCGGATAGCTTTGGTAACACCTTCACCATCAAAAATATCGCGGATTTTGCCGATAGCGATAGAAGCAAAATCAGCATCTTGAAGGCTATTCATCACAGTTTTACCAAATGGTTTTAAAGCATAGTCATGTCGATTAGCTGTGCGAGTGAAGTTTTCTTTGCAAGTGCCAATATAAGGACGAGCGATAATTCTACCTAATTGATATTTGCCTTCACGTGTGATATCTCTACAGAATTGACATATGCGATAAAGTTCATCAAGAGGAATGACTTCTTCGTGGGCTGCAATTTGAAGTACAGAATCGGCTGAAGTATAAACGATTAAATCGCCAGTTTTTAATTGATGTTCTCCGTATTGTTTAATGATTTCTGTACCACTTGCAGGGCAGTTGCCAACGATTTTTCTACCAGAGAATTTTTCGATTTGAGCGATTAAATCATCAGGAAAACCATCAGGGAAGACCTGAAATGGTTTATCTATATAAAGTCCCATCATTTCCCAATGACCTGTCATAGTGTCTTTACCGCAAGAGGCTTCTTGCATTTTTGTATAGTATCCAAGGGAAGGACAAACAGTATTGACTCCTCTGAGTTTATAAATATTAGCAATACCTAATTTTTCTAGATTAGGTATATTTAAGCCATTTTTGGCTGTAGCAATATGCAGGAGTGTATTAGTACCGATATCATCGAAGTTTTTAGCATCAGGAGCTTCACCAATGCCTACTGAGTCCATAACTACAACATGAATGCGTTTGAATTTTTTAATGTTTTTCATAGTATCACCTGATTTTAAATTATTAAACTCACAACTGTAGCATTTAAAATACTAACTAATGTTGCACCATATAACAATCTAAGTCCAAAGCAAGCGACTACATTTCCTTTTTCTTCGTTGAGTGCTTTGACTGCACCAGCGATAATACCAATGGAAGAGAAGTTAGCAAAAGATACCAAGAAAATGGATACAATAGCAACGCTTTTTGCGGAAAGAATAACTGTACCATTAGAAAGTTGCATCATAGCTACGAATTCATTTGCGACTATTTTTGTTGCCATTAAACTAGCAGCATCTACACATTCGCTCATTGGAATTCCCATGAAAAAGGCAAATGGGGAGAAAATATAACCGAGTATTTCTTGGAAGGAAATACCGATAATTCCTAAAAATACATTGTTGATTAAGGTGATAATGCCGACGAAACCAATCAGCATAGCACACACAATAACACCAACTTTGAAACCGTCTAAGATGTATTCGCCTAGCATTTCGAAGAAAGATTGTCGTTTAGTTTCTGCTACTATTAGAATATCATCTTCTGGTTTAACTTCATAGGGATTTATGATGGAAGCGATAATAAATCCACCAAAAAGATTTAAAACGAGAGCTGTAACTACATATTTAGGTTCAATCATGACCATATATGCTCCGACGATGGACATAGAGACAGTGGACATAGCAGAAGCACATAGAGTATATAAACGATTAGCAGGAAGTGGACCGAGCAATTTTTTTACAGAAATGAATACTTCAGATTGACCTAAGATAGCGGAAGCTACTGCATTGTAAGACTCAAGTTTACCCATGCCATTTACTTTGCTTAAAGCAAGGCCTATATATTTAATGATAAAAGGCAATATATGCCAATGCTGTAAAATACCAATTAAAGCCGAGATAAAAGTGATTGGCATTAAAACACTCATAAAGAATATAGGATCATCAGGATTAGCTAATCGGCCAAAAACGAAATTTATACCTTCTCTAGCACAATTTAAAAGTGCTGTAAAACCGTTAGCAATTGTACTGATTAAAACATTACCAGCGGAAGTATTTAAGAGTAAAAATCCCAAAATAAATTGAAGGATAAGCATTATAAAAATTGGTCTGTATTTTATTTTTTTGCGATCATTACTAGCAATAAAAGCCATACCAAAAACTAATGCAAGGCCAGCGATACCAATAATATATTGCATGGTGATATCCTCCGTGATTTTATTTTAATAATTTAACGCCAGCACTAGCACCAATGCGGTTAGCACCAGCTTCGATCATAGCGAGAGCTTCTTCATGAGTATGCACACCACCAGAAGCTTTTACACCCATATCAGTTCCTACTGTTTTACGCATGAGAGCAACATCATAAACAGTGGCACCACCAGTAGAAAAACCAGTAGAAGTTTTTACAAAATCAGCACCTGCTTTTTGAGAAAGTTCGCAAGCTTTGATTTTTTCTTCATCTGTTAATAAACAAGCTTCGATAATTACTTTTACAAGAGCTTTATCTTTAGCTACTTCTACGATTTTTTGAATTTCATTTTCAACATAGTCATATTCTTTATCTTTGAGCATAGCTACGTTGATTACCATATCGATTTCTTGAGCACCTTTTTCGATGGCATCTTTAGCTTCAAAAACTTTTACTTCTGTTGTATTTGCACCTAAAGGAAAACCGATTACAGTACATACTTTAACATCTGTATTTTTTAATTCTTGATGAGCAAGTTCAATCCAGCAAGGATTTACACAAACAGAAGCGAAATCATAAGATTTAGCTTCATCAAGTAATTTTAAAATTTCATCTTTAGTAGTATTTGGTTTTAAAGCTGTGTGGTCAATTAATTTGTTGATATTCATGAATGTATACCCCTTTTTAATTTGTAGATTAATTAATGATTGATAAAAATTTTATTTTTGTAAATCTTCTTTAGTAAAAGCACCTGGCAAGATTTCGTCCATTGTTTTTACGATATATTCTGTAGGGCTTTTACCTAAAATGATTTTTATATCTTTAGTGGCAAATTCAACTATTACTTGGCGACAGATACCACATGGATAAGTGTAGTCATTTTCTACGCCAACGATGGCAATGGCTTTGATTTTTTGATTTCCTTCAGAGATTGCTTTAAAAATAGCTGTTCTTTCAGCACAATTAGTAGCACCATAAGAAGCATTTTCGATATTACAACCAGTGTAAATTTTATCGCTATCGGTTAATACGGCAGCTCCTACTTTGAAATTAGAATATGGAGCATAGGCATTAGCACGGCCTTCGTAAGCTTTTTTTACTAGTAAATCGCAATCTATCATGGTGAAAACCTCCTATTGATAAAAAGTATATATTTAAAATTTTAAATTAAAAGAAAATTTTTGCTTTATTAAACAAGCTAATTATAATTCATTTTTGAACAAATGTAAATATTAAAATGAGAATAATTTCAAAAACTTTATTGCAAATGAATATAGCTAATTTAACAATAACAATCCTTGCTTTAAATAATTAAAATTTGTTATAATGTATCTTTAGATTAAAAAAAGAAGGTGATTACAATTATTTTTAATGAATTGACTATAAATGATAAAGATAGATTAGATAGCTTTTTTAAATTAAATTATCATGAAAATTCGCATTTGAATTTTACAAATTTGTTTATGTGGCGTAAAGCATATAACATTATGTGGTGCATTGAAGATGATATTTTATATTTTAAGGCTAAATATAATAATGATGAATTTGCATTAGAACCTCTTTGCAAGCAAGATAGATTGTTTGAAGCAGTAGATAATTTAAAATCATATTTTGAAGAAAGAGGTATGGAACTCACTTTTTCAGGTTTAGAGGAAAATGTAGTAGAACAATTAAAATCTTATCCAAATGGTGAGTTTGAATTCAATACTAATATAGATGATGATGATTATGTATATAATTCAACTGATTTGATTAATTTATCTGGACGAAAATTTCATTCTAAGAAAAATCATTTAAATAGTTTTAGAAAAAATTATCCAGAGGCTAAATATTTACCAATTAATAATGATATAATAACATTGTGTAAGATTACGATTAATGGTTGGTATAAAAAACGTTTAGCACTTACTCCTGATGATCCATTTATTAAAGCAGAGCGAGATGCTATCATTGAAGTGCTTAATAATTTTGAGCAATTAAAATTAAAAGGTGGAGCACTATTTTTAGTTAATAAAGTAATGGCTTTTACTTTTGGTGAACAGTTAAATAAAGATACAGCTGTAATTCATGTAGAAAAAGCTGATCCTGATGTCAATGGTGCTTATACTGCAATAAATCAGGCTTTTGTGGCTAATGAATGGCAAGATATGACTTATATTAATCGTGAAGAAGATATGGGGATTGAAGGTTTGAGAAAAGCAAAACAATCTTATCGCCCTGTGAAAATGATAAAAAAATTTACAGCTAAATTTAAAAGATAATTATTTAAATTATAGTTGGCAAGGTATAAAGATTAAGTTATAATAAAACTTAGTGTGTTTATAGGGAGATTGTTTATTTAATGAATAAACTTATTGTTAAAATTAACAGTAAACAAAATAGTGATAAACAAGATATGATAAGAATGCAAGCACTTGCTAATGCATATGACAAAAATGGTATTTTGTATGTCATCTATAAAGAACAAGATTTAAATGAAAAACAAGAGACTTCCACGATGTTGAAAATACAAGAAGATAGCTTAACGCTTACAAGAACTGGCGGAGTGCAACAACAGCAGTTCTTTGCTCAAGGTCAGGAAAGCGTTAGTGAATATGTAACACCTTTTGGCAATTTAAAGATGAAGGTGAAAACACATCGTTTAAAAATGATTACAGGTGTAAAACGTGTTATAAAAATAAATTATGCCTTATATATAAATGATAGTTGGCAAAGTGATAATGAACTTGTGATTAAATTAGAGCCAGCAAATTAAGTTTACTAATTATATGTTGTTAATATACAATTAATATAGAGATAAATATAAAACTTAGGAGGATTTTGATTGGATACTAAAGATTTGCTTATACAAGCCATCAAAGATGCAGTTGCAAAAGCTATAGCTGAGCAGGCACTTCCTGAAGGACAGTTACCTACTGTTATCTTAGAAGTACCACCAAAAAAAGAATTGGGTGATTTTGCATCTAATATTGCTATGCAATCAGCTAGAGTTTTTCATGTAGCACCAAGAAAAATTGCTGAGGAAATTGTAAGCCGTTTAGATGCTACTTTTTTGGAAAAAACAGAAATTGCAGGACCTGGATTTATTAATTTTTACTTAAAATCTGATGTTATTTATGATTCTTTAGCTAATTTATTAAAAGCCGGCAGTGAATATGGTAATTTACCAAAACAAGAAACACCAAGAATTCAAGTGGAATATGTAAGTGCCAATCCAACTGGTCCACTTCATGTAGGTCATGGTCGTGGAGCTGCTTTTGGTAGTGCTTTAGTAAATCTTATGCGTGCAGCAGGATATAATGTTTCTAGTGAATATTATATTAATGATGCTGGAAAACAAATTGATAACTTAGCATTATCTGTAAATGCTCGTTACCTTGAATTATTAGGTAAAGAAGTAGAGTTTCCAGAAAATGGTTACCATGGTCAAGACATCATTGAGACAGCAAAACGCATTATTGCCAAAGATAATGATAAATATTTAAATATGTCTGATGAAGAAAGATTATCCATCTTTAAAGAATTAGCATTAAAAGAAAAATTAGCTGCATTAAGAGAAGATTTGGATGCATTTAATGTTCATTTTGATGTATGGTTCAGTGAAAGAACACTTCATCCAGATGCTGTAAAAGCTGTTTGTGATAAACTTTTAGCTAATGGCAATATGTATGAAAAAGATGGTGCTTTATGGTTAAAATCTACTGCTTACGGTGATGATAAAGACCGTGTAGTTATCCGTGATAATGGAGTGCCTACTTATTTAGCAGCAGATATTGCTTATCATAATAATAAATTTGAACGCAAATTCGATAAACTCATTAATATTTGGGGTGCTGATCATCATGGTTATGTTTGTCGTGTAAAAGCAGCAATGGCAGCACTTGGCTATAATCCAGATGATTTAGAAGTTTTATTATTACAGATGGTAAGCCTCTATCGTGATGGCGAACTTGTAAAAATGTCTAAACGTACAGGTCAAAGTGTAACATTATCTGAATTGATTGAAGAAGTTGGTGCTGATGCAGCTCGTTTCTTCTTTATCATGCGTTCTTTAGATAGCCAACTTGATTTTGATTTAAACTTGGCAAAATCCCAATCTAATGAAAATCCTGTATACTATGTTCAATATGCTCATGCTCGTATTTGTAGTATTTTCCGTCAAATGAAAGAAGCTGGCATAGAAATAACTGAAAATCCTCAGCTTTCTCTATTGACAGATGAGGCAGAAATTGCTTTAATTAAAAAGTTATTATCTTATCCAGATGAAATTGCAACAGCAGCTAAAAACAAAGCTCCACATCGTATTGCAACATATGTACATGATTTAGCATCTACTTTCCATAGTTTTTACAATAAATGCCGTATCTTAGGTGTAGATGCAAAATTAGCAGGAGCAAGACTTGCTCTTTGTTTAGCAGTAAAATATGTATTAGCTCATGCACTTGCAATTTTAGGTGTTAGTGCACCAGAAAAAATGTAATAATTTTTAATGATTGTAAATGATAATTAGGAGGAAATACTTAATGGATTTTCTGCATAGTTCAGAAACAGATGTAGCATACTATATCTTAAATTTAGCTAATAAACCTATTTTTTTTAAAGACCTTATTTTAGAAGTAATAGAAAAAAAATGTAAACCAGTTCAATCCTTATCTGCTTCTATATCTGAAGTATATACACTTATTAATATGGATGCTCGTTTTCAACATACAGGTAATGGTATGTGGGGTCTTGTAGAATGGAATCCACCAGAAACAAAACGTAGCAGTGTTTCTAGTAGTTCTTCTAGTGCTAGTAAGATGAAAGCAATGTCCAATAGACGTCGCACTTCCTTGTTAGAAGGCATTCAAGACGATACAGATAAAGCATAATTTAGATATATAATAGAGGAGGAGTATTTTTAAATGGCAAAGTATATATTTGTTACTGGCGGTGTAGTTTCTTCTTTAGGTAAAGGTATCACAGCAGCTTCTTTAGGTCGTTTATTAAAGAGCCGTGGTATTAAAGTAACAATTCAAAAATTTGACCCATATATTAACATTGACCCAGGTACTATGAGTCCTTATCAGCATGGTGAAGTTTTCGTAACAGAAGATGGTGCTGAAACTGACCTTGACCTTGGACATTATGAACGTTTTATTGATATTAACCTTACAAAAAATTCTAATGTAACTACTGGTAAAATTTACTGGTCTGTATTGAATAAAGAACGTCGTGGTGATTACCTTGGTAAAACAGTTCAGGTAATTCCACATATTACAAATGAAATTAAACAACGTGTATATGACGTTGCTGCTCATGATGATGCAGATGTAGTTATCACTGAAATCGGTGGTACAGTAGGGGATATTGAAAGTCTTCCATTCCTCGAAGCTATTCGTCAGGTTAAAAAAGAAGTAAGTAAACACGATGTATTATACATTCATGTAACTTTAATTCCATTTATCTCTGCTGCTGGTGAATTAAAAACAAAACCAACTCAGCATAGCGTAAAAGAACTTCGCAGCATTGGTATTCAGCCAGATATCCTTGTTTGCCGTACAGAACAAGAACTTTCTAAAGATATGAAAGAAAAATTAGCTCTTTTCTGTGATGTAGATGCAGATGCAGTTATTCAAAATATGACAGCTTCTACAATTTATGAAGTACCTTTAATGATGCAAAAAGAAGGTCTTGATAAAATTGTTCTTGAAAAATTAGAAATGGATTATCGCCCAGCTCATATGGAAGATTGGGAACGCATGGTTCATCGTATTAAAAATCCTGCAAACAAAGTAAAAATTGCTGTTGTAGGTAAATATGTAGAATTGCCAGATGCATATATTTCTGTTACAGAAGCATTGCATCATGCAGGTATCTACAACTCTACAGATGTAAAAATCAAATGGGTTAATGCTGAAGAAATTGAAAAAGAAGATACTGATCTTAGCGATGTATTCGCAGGTTGCAAAGGTATCTTAGTACCAGGTGGTTTCGGTGACCGTGGTGTTGAAGGTAAAATTTCTGCAATTAAATATGCCCGTGAAAATAAAATTCCATTCTTAGGTTTATGCCTTGGTATGCAGTGTTCTGTTATTGAATTTGCTCGTCATGTATGTGGCATGGAAGATGCTCATAGCTCTGAATTCAATCCAGAAACAAATCATCCAGTAATTGCTTTGATGTCTTCTCAGATCAATGTTGAAGATAAAGGTGGTACAATGAGACTTGGTTCTTATCCATGTAAAGTAACACCAGGTACAAAAACTTATGAAGCTTATGGCAGTGAATTAATTCATGAACGTCATCGCCATCGTTTTGAATTCAACAATGAATTCAAACAAGAACTCACTGATGCAGGTCTTGTAATCGCTGGTGTTTGCCCAGATAATGGACTTGTAGAAATTGTAGAAGTAAAAGATCATCCTTGGTTTGTAGCTTCCCAATTCCATCCTGAATTGAAATCTCGTCCAAATAATCCACAACCATTATTCCGTGATTTCATAAAAGCAGCTTTAAATTTTGGTAAATAATAAAAATAAAAAGAGTAGAGAGTTATTCTCTACTCTTTTTTTGTTTTCCTTTCTATTTTTATAGGTAATATTCCTATAAGACTATCAGAAAAATTCTTACAAAAAAATCAGAATTTTGCCGATATAACAAATAAACAGAATATGAGATAATTAATTAAGAAATTATCGTGCTGGTAAATAAATTTATATGTAAGGAGAGCTACATTATGAAAAGTTTTTTTTGGAATCTTTTTAAAACAGCTCCAGATGCAGCATTAATCCAAGATAAGGATAAAGTAAAACAAAAATTTAATATGTTGCGTTGGCGAGTGTTTGTTTCAATCACAATTGGTTATGCCTTTTACTACATTATTAGACAGAGTTATTCTGTAATTAAAAAGCCTTTATTAGCTTCGGGAATTGTTACACCAGAACAAGTCGGTATTATAGGTTCTATATTCTTTGTTACTTATGGTTTAGGAAAATTTACAAATAGTTTCTTAGCAGATAGATTGAATAATAAGAGATTCTTCTCATTTGGTCTATTTATTTCATCAATAACAATGGTCGGCATGGGCTTAGTAAATTCATTTGTTCCATTAGCTATCTTATGGGGCTTAAATGGATGGTTCCAATCTTATGGTGCAGGTCCTTCTATCGTATCTTTGAATCAGTGGTTCAGTAATAAAGAACGCGGTACATTATATGGTATTTGGTTTACTAGTCATAATTTAGGTTCTTCATTTGCTTATTTTGCTATCGCTGCTGTAGTTAGTGCATATAGCTGGTCAATGGGCTTTATCGCAGCTGGTGTGATTTGTCTCATTGGTACAATATTCATTTATTTTGGTATGAGCGATAGACCAGAAACTCAAGGTTTACCAAATGCAGCTGTTTATTATGGCGAAAAAACTCAAGCTGAAGTAGACGCCATGAAAAAGAAAAAATTAAGCAGTATGCAGTGGGAAGTTGTTAAAAATCCAGCTGTATGGATTTTAGGTTTAGCTTCATTATGTTGTTATATCGCACGTTATGCTATTGAAAGCTGGGGTGTTGTATATTTAACATCTCAAAAAGGATACGACATGATGGGTGCAGCTGGCGTTATGGCTTATATGCAGGTAGCTGGTATTTTTGGTGCGTTATTATGTGGTTTAATTTCAGATAAATTCTTTAATCATAAAAGAAATGCTCCAGCATTAATATATGGAATATTATATAGTGCAGCAATTGGTTTATTCTTATGGGCACCACAGTCATTTACAATGGATATGATGTGTATGACTTTCTATGGATTTACAATGGGTGCTTTAGTATGTTACCTTGGCGGCTTAATGGCTGTAGATATTGTACCTAAACGTGTTACAGGTGCAGCAATGGGTATGATTGGTTTATTGAGTTATGCAGGTGCAGCTATTCAAGAATTTATAACTGGTAAATTGATGATAATTGAAGTTATCGATGGTGAAAAAATATATAATTTCACATATGCAGGTGACTTCTGGTTTGGTGCAGCTGTCGTTTCTACATTATTAACATTGTTAGTATGGAATGCAAAAGCTAAAGAATAAAAAAGCCTTCTAGATAAATTTAAATATAGCTCCTAATAATAAATTCTATTATTAGGAGCTCTTTATTTTGTGAAAATAGTATTTTTAGTTATATAATTTATAAGCTAGTGAACTTCTCCTATTTAAATTTACTTTGTATTTTTGGGTGGGAGTTTTTTCTTGGAAAGTAGTGGTTTTTATTAATCAATTATATTTATTAAGTATTTTTTATTAGTCACTTATTATTTTGAAAAAGTAATGGGGAAAATCATTGTATTATCTATAAAGATGGGTGAGGATTTATGTATTAGCTTAAAAGTTATTTGTTGATAAAAAAAAATTATGATAATATAGATAATATATAAATATAATATTTCAAGAAGGTATAAAATGAAAAGTTTTAAAATTATATATTTTATTTTAATTATATTAATTTTCTGTAATGGTTGTGGTAATAATGCCAATAAAATAGATTTTTCACAAGTACAAGAAGTTAATAACGGCAATTTAGTAGAGAAACAAATACCACTAAGAGTAGCATTTGCCTCAGTGATATCTCCGCAAGAAACGAGAAGAGCATATCAAATATTAGTTAAGGAATTATCTAAAGAATTAAATAGACCGGTTATTTTAATTCAAAAGAAAACGTATGATGAATTAAAAACATTATTATCTAATGGAGAGACAGATATTGCGTTTTTATCTACAGGGGCATATATATCTTATAAAGGAAGAGTTCCTATTGAATTATTAGCGATGATAAAAACAAATGGGACAATTTTTTATGATACATATTTAATCACATCTAATAATAGCGATATTAATAGTTTTGAAGATTTATATCATAAAACATTTGCGTTTACAGATCCTTCTAGTCTTTCTGGGAAATTAGTAGTGGATAATATATTAGCTACTAAAGGTACAAATGCCGAAGAGTATTTTTATCGGTATTTTTATACTTATAATCATGATAAATCAATTTTAGCTGTAGCAAATCATTTAGCTGATGCAGCAAGTATTGATAGTCAGGTTTATGATTATATTGTGGATACTAATCCAGATTTGATAAGTCAAATAAAAATTATAGATGTATTAGAACGGGCACCAAGTGGGCCAATTGTTATTCGTAAAGGTATGGAAGAGAAAGACGAAATTGAAAAGGCTTTATTTAATATTCATGAATCAAAAAAGGTAAAGGAAGCTCTTAATACAGTTATGATAGAACAATTTGTAAAACCTGATGAAGAATTATATAAAAAATTGAAAAAAAATTATAATATGGACAATTAAAAATGATGAATATAAAACGTAATAGTATATATTTTAAATTTAATTTATTAATAGTAGGAGCGATTTGCTTATGTGGTATATTAATGGGTTGTATTTTTATGTATACAACTAAGGTAATGTTAAGACAAGAATTAGATCAGTATGGAAAAGATACTATCTTAGCATTAAATATTGCTATTAATAATGATGTATTATTAGATAATAAATTTGCAATATATGAACAATTAGTAGATACTTTACATCAAAATGAACAAATAAAATATATTATTGTGACTTCTCCTGAAGGAAAAATAATTTCTAGTACTTTTGTAAAGGGATTTCCTGTAGGCTTACCTGTATATAGAGAAAAAAGTCAAGAATATGAAAATGAATTATTTGATATAGTAGTGTACGATAGCAATGAAGGAAATATTAGAGAATATATGTATACACCAAATAATAATATAATTGGTTCTATACGTGTAGGTTTAAAAGAAAGTATTATGTTGGAAATAATGAAAGAAAAATTTATACAAATTATATTAACTATTTTTATAATTTGTGTGGTTTCATCTATTTTGGCAACATATTATGCATGGCATTTTTTACAGCCAATAGAAATATTATCTAAAGCAGTGAAGGAAATATCCAAGGGAAATTATGATATATCTGTAGATAGAATAGGAAATGATGAACTTGGATATTTGATGCAAATATTTAATAATATGGCAAGGCGATTATCGAAAAAGGAAAGGGAAAATACGTATTTATTATCTGAACTAAGAAAAAAAGAAGAGCATAATAGTTTATTGATGGCACAATTATTTAGAGCTCAAGAAGATGAAAGACAAAGAATATCACAAGAGCTACATGATGGAACAAGCCAAACTATGGTGTCTATATTAACTTATTTGCGTATATTGCATGATAAATTGACAACAAAGGAACAGAAAGATTTTTTAGCAGGAATTAGAGAACTGATATCACAAACTTTAGATAGTATACGTGCTTTAGCTGTAAATTTACATCCACCATTATTAAAAGATTTAGGTTTAATTGTAGCTATTGAAAAATTTTTAGATATGGTACAACAAACATCTACAGATATAAAGATAAAATTTGAGTATCAGGGAGATTTTTCTAAATTGCCAGATATGCTGGCTTTAGTATGCTATAGAATTATTCAAGAAGGAATAACGAATATAGTAAAACATGCGAATGCAAGAAGAGCCAAAGTGAAAATTTTTTATGAAGAGACAAAAATAAGAATGGAAATAATTGATAATGGTATTGGTTTTAATGAAGAAACGGCACAAAGAGCAAAATTAAATCAACATTTAGGTCTTAGAAGTATGCAAAAACGCATAGAATTATTACAAGGAAAATTTGAGATAATTTCCAAATTAAATAAAGGAACAATAATAAAAATAACGATACCAATAGAAAACATATCGTCAAAGGGAGTTGTAGATTATGAGTAGAATTTTAAAAATTTTATTAGCAGATGACCATAGTATATTGAGAACTGGTTTAAAGTTATTACTTTCTACTCAAAATGATTTCAAAGTAGTAGCCGAAGCTTCTAATGGAAAGGAAGTATTAGATTTATTAGCTAAAGGTTTAGATGTAGATGTAATTTTATTAGATTTATCTATGCCTGTTATGAGTGGTCTTGATTGTTTACGAGAATTAAATAGATTACAAAAGATTTCAGAGATAAATGTATTAGTTTTAACTATGTATAATGAGCGTCAATATATTAAAGAAGTAATGCTATTGGGAGCAAAAGGATATTTGCGAAAAGACACTTTGGATACAGAATTATTTAAAGCTTTGAGGACTTTAGCTGAAGGAAAAAGATATTTAGCAGAAGGTGATGCTAGTATTTTATTAGATAGCTTGATAGATGTTCCTAAAAAGAAAGAAAGTTTATCTACTAGAGAAGAAGAAGTTTTGAATTATATTGTAAGGGGATATTCTTTATCTGATATAGCACAGAAATTATGTTTATCTGTTAAAACTATTTCAACATATAAGACGAGAATTATGACAAAATTGAATTGTAAACAAAATTCTGATTTAGTAAATTATGCTTTAAAGAATAATTTTTTAAATAAATAATTATTTTTGAGTTTGACTATAAATATATCTTATGAAATAATATAGTAGTTAAATTATATAGATTAAAATGATTTATTTAAATTTTAGGGAACGTATTTTATTAAATTAAAATTTTAAATAAGATTTTTTTGAGGACTGTACTATATAGTACAGTCCCCTTTATCGTATTTAGAATAGTTGATATAGAGAAGGTTGATAAATAGATGGATATACTATTTCCTGCATTAGCTAAAGAGACGACTTTGACTAAAATAAATGAATGTTTTAGACAAGATTGTGGACAAAATTATATTTATGGATTAGCAGGTTCGCAAAAACATGTAGTGATAGCTAATGCTTATAAGCAAAATCCTAAGGTTACAATAATAATTACTAATAATCAAGATAGTTTAGAAGAATGGTATAGTGATTTTTCTTCATTATTACCAGATGTTTCTATTTGGGATTTACCAGCATTAGATGTGATGTCTGTGAGTGCTACAGCGAAAAGCCTAGAGTTAAAAGCGAAGAGAATGAAAGTTCTAGGTATGCTTACACGAAAAGAGCCTAGTATTATTTTAGTGACAGCAAGTGCAGCAATGCAAAAAGATATGTCTCGTCAGGATTTTGAAAATTCTAGTATTCAAATAGAATTAAATAAAGAATATGATCATGACGGGTTTTTAGCACAATTAGTCTCTTTAGGCTATGAACGTGTAGATAAAGTAGAGCAAATAGGTCAATTTAGTGCACGTGGGGGAATTGTAGATATTTATCCTATAAATTCAGATACTCCAATTCGTATAGAATTTTTTGATAGTGAAATAGAATCTATTAGAGAGTTTTCAATCGATAGTCAACGTTCATTAAAGAGTATAGCTAATTGTGAAATCTTGCCATTGATGCAAATGGATAATACAGGTTCGCCGGCTATATTTTTGTCATATTTGCATAAAGATTGTAATGTTATTTTAGATGAACCCCTACATTTAAAAGAAACAGTGGAAGGCAATATCAAAGAAAATCCAGAGATAAAAGACGTTGTTTATGACTGGAATTATATTTTATCTTCTGCTAAAAAGCATAATATCATCTATATGTCTTTGATGATGCAAAGAGTATTAGATACAGAACCTGAAAATCTCATCAGCGTAGCTGTAAAATCTACAGCACCTTTTCAAAAGCAAATGCATTTATTAGGTGAAGAAATCAAAAACTGGTTGGAACAGGAAAATGAAATTTTAATTTGCTTAGGTGATAAGGAAAAAGTCGCTTATTTGCAAGATGTATTAGAACAACAAAAGATACCTGTATCTAGAGAAGTTAAGCCAACAAAATTAGCTAAAGATAGAGTTACTTTTATCGTAGGTTCACTTTTAAATGGTTTTGAATTCCCTCAATCTCGATTGGTGGTAATCACAGAAAAAGATATATTAGGTCGTCAAAAGAAAAAATTAAGACCGCGTCAATCAAGTAAAAATAAAAATAATAAAATAGTTCATTTTAGGGATATAAATATCGGTGATTATGTCGTTCATGTAAATCATGGTATTGGTAAATATATGGGTGTAGAAACCTTGACTATAGGCAATGTTCATCGAGATTATTTATATATAAAATACAGTGGCACAGATAAATTGTTTGTACCTACAGACCAAGTACATCTAATTCAAAAATATATTGGTTCAGAAGGAGAAGTTCCTCGTTTATCCAAAATGAATGGTACAGCATGGAAAAAAGCGAAGGCAAAAGCAAAAGCTTCTGTAGAAAATATAGCCAAGGATTTAATCAATCTTTATGCAGAACGCAAAAATGGAAAAGGCTATGCTTTTGCTCCAGATACGCCATGGCAAAAAGAATTTGAAGATGCTTTTCCTTATGAGGAAACACCTGACCAATTAAAAGCAATAGCAGAGATAAAAGCTGATATGGAAAAACCAGTTCCTATGGATAGACTTTTATGCGGTGATGTAGGTTTTGGAAAAACAGAAGTAGCCATTAGAGCCGCATTTAAAGCTGTAATGAGCAATAAACAAGTCGCTGTATTAGTGCCAACTACCGTATTAGTGCAACAACATTATCAGACTTTTAGCAATCGTTTTAATGATTTTGGGCCGAAAATCGGTATTATTTGTAGATTTAATAGCCCTAAAGAACAAAAGAAAGTTTTAGAAGATTTGGCAACAGGTCAAATTGATATCTTGATTGGTACTCATGCTATCTTAAATGAGAAAAAAGTGAAATTTAAAGATTTAGGTCTATTGATTGTCGATGAAGAACAGCGTTTTGGCGTAAAACAAAAGGAAAAAATAAAACGCATAAGTAAAAATATCGATGTATTATCCTTGAGTGCAACACCTATACCACGCACACTTCATATGTCTCTTGTAGGTGCTAGAGATATGAGCGTTATCGAAACTCCACCGCAGGAGCGTTTCCCTGTACAGACTTATGTAATTGAAAATAATGATACGATCATTAAAGATGCTATTAAGCGTGAAGTCCGTCGTGGCGGTCAAGTATATTTTATTTACAATAGAGTAGAAACTATAGATAAGATGTATTTGCATTTATTATCCATGCTTCCTGATGTAAAAATAGGGATAGCTCATGGTCAAATGAGTGAAGAAGAATTAGAAAGGGCTATGCTCAATTTTTATGAAGGAAAATACGATATTTTATTGGCTACAAGCATTATTGAAAATGGTTTAGATGTATCAAATGCCAATACTATAATTATCTATGATGCAGATTATTTTGGTCTGTCTCAGCTCTATCAGATGCGAGGCCGTGTAGGTCGTTCTAAACAGATGGCATTTGCATATTTTATTTACCAGAAAGATAAAATCTTATCTGAGATGGCAGAAAAGAGATTACAGGCGATAAAAGAATTTGCTCAGTTAGGTTCTGGTTTTAAAATAGCTATGCGAGATTTAGAAATTCGCGGTGCTGGCGATTTATTGGGTTCTCAGCAACATGGTCATATTTCTAGTGTAGGTTTTGAAATGTATTGTCGTCTATTAGAAGAAGCTGTAGAAACTTTACAAACTGGTAAACCACCAAAAGAAGTAATAGAGCCACTTATTGAATTAAAAGAAGATGCTTACTTAGACGGAGAGTATATCAGTGATGCTACAAACAAGATAGAAGTATATCAGCGTATAGCTGCAATACGAACAGAAGAACATGCAAGTCAATTAGAAGAAGAGTTAGTAGATCGTTTTGGTGCTTTGACAGAACCTGTAAAGAAATTAATGCAAGTAGCTCGTTTGAAAAATTATGCAAGAAAATTAAATATAAAATCTATTATTGAAAAACCAGCATTTGTGGAAATAAGTTTTGCTCAAGCACCAGAGATAAATCCTGAAAATATAATTTCATTAAAAAATTATTTTGGCAATTTATTAAAAATGGTTCCTAAACAGAATTTATTGCAGATAAAAATAACTCCTATCAATAAAAAACATATAATAAATTTATGCTTAAAAGTAGTGAAAATATTAGTGGGAGAAAAATTACAAAAAAAATAATTCCTATAAAATAATAAAAAATGAAGCAAAAGCAAAAAAAATTGCATTAAAACCTTATGAAACCTTAGTTTATTGCAATCTTTGATTGACAAATCACTTTTCTTGCTTTATATTTATAGTAATCACAATCCATAGTAACCGCACGGTTTTCCACAGCGGTTACTTTTTTTCTGAAAGAAGTGGAAGGTATAATATGGGACAAATAACAATTGTAGGCTTAGGACCAGGCGATTTTGGTCTTATTACTTTAGATACTTGGGATAAAATAACAAATACAGATAAATTGATTTTGCGTACTGCTATTCACCCTACAGTAGCTGAATTAGATAAACGAAATGTAGTTTATACTTCTTGTGATGAATTTTATGAACAAGGGGCTTCTTTTGATGATGTGTATAATAGCATTGCTCAAAAATTGATTGAAGAAGCTAAAAATGGTCATGATGTAGTATATGCTGTTCCAGGTAGTCCACTTGTTGCAGAAAGAACAGTAGTGATTATCAGACAAAAAGCCAAAGAAGCTGATGTAAAATTAAACATCATGCCAGGTATGAGTTTTATGGAAGTTTTATATCAGCGTTTAAATATAGACCCTATTGATGGGCTTACTATTTTAGATGCTTGCGATTTAGAAAACTTGCCAAGTGAAATGCCATCAGCACTTGTAATCACGCAAGTATATAATCAGCATGTAGCTTCAGATACAAAATTGACTTTGATGGAAAATTATCCAGAAGATTATCCAGTAACATTCATTCGCAATTTGAGTTTGCCAGATGAAGAAATTCGCGAAATTCCTCTATATGAATTAGACCGTCAACCTCATATTGATCATTTGACAAGTTTATATATAGGAAAAATGCCAAAAAATGAGCAGACTTTTGATTTAGAGCCACTAGAAGATGTAGTAAAAACACTTCGTAGTCCTGGCGGTTGTCCATGGGATATCGTGCAGACACATAAATCTCTTCGTCGTAACTTGATTGAAGAAGTTTATGAAGTTATTGAAGCTATAGATTTAGAAGATGAAAAATTGCTCTGTGAAGAACTTGGCGATTTATTGATGCAAGTAGTATTCCATGCTCGTATGGCAGAAGAAGCTAAGTTATTCTCCATGCAAGATGTTATCGATGGTATAACTGAAAAATTAATTCGCCGTCATCCACATGTTTTCGGTGATGTCGATGTAAAAGATGCAGGCGAAGTTTTAGCTAATTGGGAAGCTATCAAACAAGCGGAAAAAACAGAAAGAACTTCCATATTAGATGGTGTGCCAAAAGATTTACCATCACTTATGGCTGCTTATAAATTACAACATAAGGCAGCAAAAGTAGGTTTTGATTGGCCAGACATTGATCCTGTATGGGATAAATTAGAAGAGGAACTTCGTGAATTAGAAGAAGCCATTGTTGATGGACAAAAAGAAAAGATAGAAGAAGAATTAGGAGATGTTTTATTTACAAGTGTAAATATTTCTCGTTTCTTAAAAATAGATCCAGAAGTAGCTTTAACTGGCACAAATCGCAAATTTAGAAGAAGATTTTCCTATATTGAAGAAAAAGTAAAAGCTAAACAACAAAATTGGGAAAGTTTATCTTTGATTGATTTAGATGAATTGTGGCAAGAAGCTAAGCTTCAAGATGAAAAATAATTAAATAAATATAAATAAGGACTTGATTAAGTCCTTATATGATGAGATAATAAGGTGGTTTTATAATCTCATGATATAAGGATTTAATGTTGTGAAATAATCCTTACAAAATAAGAGTTTTGCCGTAATTTATATATAAATTAGACTCTTATTTAGAGGAAATACCTCTTTAGCGGCGAACAATTATATTTGATAATAATTTTAAAGGAGGCTATCTTCGTGAATAAATCCGAATTAGTAGCAAGTGTTGCTGAAGTAGCAGAATTAACAAAAAAAGATGCAGAAAAAGCTGTTAACGCTGTTTTTGCAAGTGTACAAAAAGCTCTTGTTGAAGATGACAAAGTACAAATTATTGGTTTTGGTACTTTCGAAGTTAGAACTCGTGCAGCTCGTAAAGGTCGTAACCCACAGACTGGCGAAACTATCGAAATTCCTGCTTCCAAAAACCCAGTATTCAAAGCTGGTAAAGCTTTAAAAGAAGCTGTAAATCAGTAATTCTTAATTGAATAAACGTTAAGAAATGATAAAGTCGAGTTTTTAATATCACGTGATATTTAGACTCGGCTTTATTTTTTAGAATGATGAAGAAATGGTGAAGTTTATGGAGAAAATAGCTTTAATCACAGGTGGGACATCTGGTATAGGTCTTGAATGTGCTAAAAAATTTTTAGTAAATAAAATAAATGTGATTTTAGTAGGTAGAAATAAAGATAAATATATAGAAGCTAGAAAATATTTAAAATCATTTATTACAAAAGATGTATTTTGCGACTTTATTCAAACAGATATCAGCAGTGCTAAAAATTGTAAAACCGTCATAGATACAGTGATTGAAAAATATAAAAAACTAGATATTTTAGTGAATAATGCAGGGATTTATCTGGAAAATGCTATTGAAGATGTAGAAGAAGATGAATTTGATAGAATTATAAATATAAATTTAAAAGGAGCTTATTTTTTATGTAAATATGCTGTTCCTCATTTGAAGAAACAAGGAGAGAATGCTTCTATTGTAAATGTATCTTCTGATGCGGGGATTAATGGAAATTTCTTTTGCAGTGCATACTGTGCTTCTAAAGGTGGGTTGACTGTATTTACAAAAGCTTTAGCCTTGGAATTAGCACCGTATAAGGTCAGAGCAAATTGCGTTTGCCCTGGAGATATAGATACACCTCTCACGCGAAATCAGTTTGTAGGCGATGTGGAAGAAGGCATAAAAGAAGCGAGTAGTTTATATCCTATAGGAAGAATAGGCAGACCAGAAGAGGTAGCGAATGTAATTTATTTTTTGGCAAGTCCAGAAGCTAGTTTTGTAACAGGGGCTGTATGGAGCGTTGATGGCGGAATTACAGCTTGTTAAATAAAAGCCACATTATATTAAATTTAAATAATATAATGTGGCTTTGTTATTATGCTAAAGCTTGAGCTAAATCACGGAGGATATCATTTATATTTTCAAGACCTATAGAAAGGCGAATTGTATTTGGCTTTATGCCAGAAGCAGATAATTCCTCCGCAGTCATTTGTGAGTGAGTGGTACTAGCTGGATGAATTACGAGGGATTTTGCATCTGCGACATTGGCAAGTAAGGAGAATAATTGGAGTCTATCGATAAAATCTTGGGCGTCTTTTGCTGTGCCTTTGATTTCAAATGTAAAGATAGAGCCACCATCATTAGGAAAATATTTCTGATATAAATCATGGTCAAAGCGTGAGGAAATAGAAGGGTGATTGACATTTTCGACTTTATCATGATTTTGCAAAAATTCAATGACTTTAAGTGTATTTTGTACATAGCGTTCTACACGTAAAGATAAAGTTTCTAATCCTTGTAAAAGTAAAAATGCATTAAATGGAGAGATACAAGCACCTAAATCTCGAAGTAAAATAGCACGAACTTTAGTGATAAAAGCGAGTTTTCCTGTAGCTTTAGTGAAAGAAATTCCATGATAACTAGGATTAGCTTCGACTAAAGAAGGAAATTTATGACTTTTTTCCCAATCGAAATTACCACTATCTACGATAATTCCGCCTAGAGAAGTGCCATGACCGCCGATGAATTTAGTAGCAGAATGGATAACGATATCAACACCATATTCGATAGGTCGTACAAGATATGGTGTAGCAAATGTATTATCTACAACAGCAGGAATAGTATATTTATGTGCTAGATTAGCTAAAGCTTCTAAATCGGCAATATCACTATTTGGATTGCCTAAAGTTTCAAAATAAATACATTTTGTATTTTCTGTGATAGCATTTTCGACTTCATCTAAATTATGAATGTCGACAAAAGTCGTATTTATACCAAAATCCACTAAAGTATGAGCAAAAAGGTTATATGTTCCTCCATATACTGTTTTTGAGCAGACAATATGGTCGCCGACTTTGGCGAGAGCTTGTATTGTATAGGCAATAGCGGCAGCACCAGATGCTACAGCCAAAGCTCCTGCACCACCTTCAAGACTAGCAATACGCTTTTCTAATACTTCTTGGGTGGAATTAGTTAATCTACCATAAATATTGCCACCTTCTTTTAAGGCAAATCTATCAGCAGCGACTTGGCAATTGTCAAATACATAAGAGGTCGTTTGATAAATGGGTACAGCACGAGAATTTGTTATAGGATCGGCTAGTTCTTGACCTATATGTAATTGTTTAGTTTCAAAAGCCCAATTATTTGTATCTAATTTTTTTGTCATCATAAAACTCTCCTTTTAAAATATATTTATCCTATTATAAAACTATGAATAACTTATAAAAAAATAACATCATCACATAAAAATATTTACAATATGATGATGTTATTGAGTTTGAAATATTATTCTTCAAATAATGGTGTAGAGAGATAACGTTCACCAGTATCAGGAAGAAGTACAACGATATTTTTGCCAACATTTTCTGGACGTTTAGCAACTTGAGTAGCTGCCCAAAGTGCAGCCCCAGAAGAAATGCCAGTCAAAAGACCTTCTGTTTTAGTTAATTCTTTACTAGCTGTAAAACATACTTCATTGTCTACAGTTATGATTTCATCATAGATAGAGGTATCCAAAGTATTTGGAATAAAGCCAGCCCCAATACCTTGAATTTTATGAGCACCTGCCTTGCCAGTTGTTATTACAGCAGAAGTTTGAGGTTCAATACCGATGATTTTTATGTTAGGATTTTGTTCTTTAAGGTATTTTCCTGTACCGCTTAAAGTACCACCAGTACCAATACCAGCAACGAAGATATCGATTTTACCATCAGTATCTTGCCAGATTTCTGGGCCTGTCGTCATGTAATGAGCTTGGCGGTTTACCAAATTAGTAAATTGTCCAGGTATGAAGCTATTAGGTATATCTTTTGCCAATTCTTCAGCTTTTTGGATAGCTCCTGTCATGCCTTTATTACCATCTGTTAATACAAGCTTTGCACCATAAGCTTTCATGAGTTTTCGGCGTTCAATGCTCATAGTTTCTGGCATAGTGATGATGATTTTATAACCTTTGCTTGCAGCTACAGCACAAAGACCAATACCAGTATTGCCACTTGTTGGCTCGATGATAGTAGAATCAGGTTTTAAAATACCGCGTTTTTCAGCATCTTCAATCATGGCTTTGGCAATTCTATCTTTGGCACTACCGGCAGGATTGAAATATTCTAGTTTTACTAATAAATTAGCTTTTATATCATGGAGTTTACTGTAATTATTAATTTGAACAAGAGGTGTATGTCCTACGAGTTCCATAAAATTATGATAGATATTCATGGTAATTACCTCCGTTAATATGTATTTTCATAGTGAAAAAGTATGAATGAATTATAAACGATAAAATGCTATTTGTCAATTTAATTTTGTATAATTGTAAACTATTTAAGGTAAATTTTTTCTTGCTCATTTTCTATTATTGTGATATTATATCAAGCGTACACAATAGTACAAAGAAGAAAAACAATGAAAGAGATAGTAAATTAAAAATAAAAGTCACAGAGAGCCATGTATTGCTGGAAATTGGTACAAGTAGTTTTTAATGGAAAATCACTCTGGAGTTACAGGTTGAAATTAATTTTTAAGAATAGACCGTGTCGGGTCCCTCCGTTAAAGGGGTTGCATATGTTGGTATGTGAAATAGGTGGTATAATGACAGCACAGCTTTCATCCTGTTTTGGGTGGAAGCTTTTTTTAGTTATGTATTACAGTTGCTCTTGTCCTATTTGGCAAGGGCTTTTTTCATATACTGGAATTTTTATTTATTATTTGTATACAGAGGAGGCTTTTTTGTGTATAACAAAGTTGATACCAATCTAAATTTCGTAGAACGCGAAAAAGAAATTGAAAAATTCTGGGAAGAACATGATATATTTAAAAAACAAGTACATCAACATGAAGATGCAGATGTATTCACATTTTATGATGGACCACCAACAGCAAATGGTAAACCTCATATTGGACACGTTTTAACTCGTGTAATCAAAGATATGATTCCTCGCTATCAAGCTATGAAAGGTCATAAAACTATCCGTAAAGCTGGTTGGGATACACATGGTCTTCCAGTAGAACTTGAAGTTGAAAAATTATTAGGCATCAATGGTAAAGAACAAATTGAAGAATATGGTATTGAACCTTTCGTAGAAAAATGTAAAGAAAGCGTTTGGAAATATGAAGGCATGTGGGAAGAATTCTCCAAAGCTGTAGGCTATTGGGCAGACATGAAAGATCCATATGTTACATACCATAATGATTATATTGAATCTGTATGGTGGGCATTAAAAGAAATTTGGAATAAAGGTCTTTTATATAAAGGACATAAAATCGTTCCATATTGCCCTCGCTGTGGTACACCGCTTTCTTCTCACGAAGTAGCTCAAGGATATAAAGATGTAAAAGAAAAATCTGCATTTGTAAGATTTAAAGTAAAAGGTGAAGATGCTTATTTCCTCGCATGGACAACAACACCTTGGACATTACCTTCTAATCTTGGTTTGTGTGTAAATCCAGAAATTACTTATGTAAAAGTAAAACAAGGCGATTACACTTATTACATGGCAAAAGAACTTTGTGATAAAGTTCTTGGTGAAGATTATACAATCCTCGAAGAAATGCCAGGTAAATCCCTTGAATATAAAGAATATGAACCACTTTATCCATATGCTGTAGGTAAATTAAATGGTAAAAAAGCATTCTTCGTAACTTGTGATGATTATGTAACAACTACTGATGGTACAGGTATTGTTCATTTAGCACCTGCATTTGGTGAAGATGACTCTCGTGTTTGTCATAAATATGATATTGGCTTTGTACAATTCGTTGATGCAAAAGGTTGCTTGACAGATGATACTGATTGGCCTGGCGTATTTGTAAAAAAAGCAGATCCAAAAATTTTAAAAGACCTTGAAGAAAAAGGCTTACTTTTTGCTGCACCTGTATTTGAACATAGCTATCCACATTGCTGGCGTTGCGATACTCCACTTTTATACTACGCACGTGAAACATGGTTTATTCGCATGACAGCAGTTCGCGATAAACTCATTGCTAATAATAATAAGATTAATTGGATTCCTGCAACGATCGGTAAAGGTCGTTTTGGCGATTGGATTGAACATGTTCAAGATTGGGGCTTATCTCGTAACCGTTATTGGGGTACACCACTTAACGTTTGGGAATGTGAATGTGGACATCAACATGCTATCGGTTCCATTGAAGAATTAAAATCCATGTCCGATAACTGTCCTGATGACATTGAATTACATCGTCCATTCATCGATGCGGTAACTATAAAATGTCCTCATTGCGGTAAAGAAATGCACCGTGTTCCAGAAGTTATTGACTGCTGGTTTGACTCTGGTTCCATGCCATTTGCACAGTGGCACTATCCATTTGAAAACAAAGAACTCTTTGAAGAACAATTCCCAGCAGACTTCATTTCTGAAGCAGTTGACCAGACTCGTGGTTGGTTCTATTCTTTATTGGCAATTTCTACACTTCTCTTTGATAAAGCACCATATAAAAACGTTATCGTATTAGGACATGTACTTGATGCTCAAGGTCGCAAAATGAGTAAATCTAAAGGCAATGCAGTAGAACCAATGAAAGCCTTAGCTCAACATGGTGCTGATGCAATTCGCTGGTACTTCTATGAAAATAGTGCACCTTGGCTTCCAAATCGTTTCCATGATGCAGCTGTTCAAGAAGGTCAACGTAAATTCATGGGTACTCTTTGGAACACATATGCGTTCTTTGTACTCTATGCTAATATCGATAAATTTGATGTATCTAAATATACACTTGAATATGATAAATTATCTGTTCTTGATAAATGGTGCTTATCTCGTCTCAATACAGTAATAAAAACAGTAGATGAAGATTTGAACACTTATAAAATCACTGAAGCTGCTAAAGCTTTAGAACAGTTTGTGGATGAACTTTCTAACTGGTATGTAAGAAGAAGCCGTGAACGTTTCTGGGCAAAAGATACAGACCAAAACAAGATCAATGCGTATATGACACTTTATACAGCACTTACAACTGTTATTAAATTAGCAGCACCAATGATTCCATTCATGACAGAAGCTATTTATCAGAACCTCGTTTTAAATACAGAAAAAGATGCTCCAGAAAGTGTACATCTTTGCGATTATCCAGTAGCTAATGAAGCATACATTGATACTGAATTAGAAAAAACAATGGATTTAGTATTAAAAGCTGTAGCTCTTGGCCGTGCTGCTCGTAATGAAGCTAATATCAAAAACCGTCAGCCAATTGCACTCATGTATATCAAAGCACCATTTGAACTCAATGAATATTATACAAAAATCGTTGCTGAAGAATTAAATGTTAAAAAAGTTGAATTTAAAGATGATATGGACGAATACTTAAACTATGAAATCAAACCACAGTTTAAAGTTCTTGGTCCAAAATATGGTAAACAGATGAAAGAAATTGCTGCTGCACTTGCTAAATTAAATGGTCATCAAGCAAAAGCAGAACTCGATAAAAATAAATGCTTGAAACTTGCTCTTTCTTCTGGTGAAGTAACACTTGTACCTGAAGATTTAGATGTAAAAATGACTCAGACCGAAGGTTTTGCAGCTCAGCGTGATGGTGAAGTAACAATTGCTATTTCTACAGTATTGTCAGAAGAACTCATTGAAGAAGGTTTCGTTCGTGAAATCATCAGTAAAGTTCAGACAATGCGTAAAGAAAATGGCTTTGAAGTAACTGATAGAATTACAGTATTTGCTCAAGGTAATGAAAAGATTGCTAAATTCATGCAAGATAACGCTGAAGCAATCAAGAAAATCACTTTAGCTGATGAACTTGTTTATGATAAATTAGACGGATTCACTAAAGAATGGAATATCAATGGTGAAAAAGTAACTTTAGGTGTAAAATAATAAATAAGTAAAATAAAAAAGGAAGTCTATAATATATAGGCTTCCTTTTTATTATCATTTTTGTTATTTTTAGGGGAAAATATTAATAACTGAATTGTTTATAGCGATTTAAACTGAGCAGTTTATAGAATTTTTCTGTTACTTTGCGATTATATGGTTCAAGTTCCATATTTTTTTTGTAAAGCATAAAGGAGACTTCGTTAGAAGTAATGTATTTTGCTAATCCTTTTTCCGTGAATTCATGTAAAATATCTAAATCAGATTTATCAATATAAGGAATGAATAATTTCATCTTGCTATTAAGCCAATTCATATCTTCGGTAAATTGACGTTTATTAGAATTGATTTTTTGATAAATAAAATTTAAATAGCGTTTAGCAATATGACTAAATACAGATGTAAAATTGCCTTTGATAAAAGAAGTCAATGCACTAGGGTCTCTAAATTGATTAATAGGCATACCATCTAAGAAGATTTCTAATTTTAAAGCAAAATTTTGTGCATCTTTTAGTTGATTTTGTTTTAAAAATTTACTGAGTTGAATGGATTCTAAATCCCAGCCATGTATGTTCAAAAATTCACTATAATGGCGTAAAACTAATTTATTATAAGGAGATAATTCAATGGTTTTTATGAAAATAACATGGGCAAGTTCAGGATCTTGAAGACAAATTGCTTGGCCACTTTCAGTAAGACGCAATAGAAGATGTAGATCGGTTAAACAGAGGCGATAACAATCGTCTTTCATAAGCTAATAGTAAATGATTTGCTTCAATTTTTTCTACTGCAGAAAGTCTATCATAAGATTCTATTGTTTTTAAATATTTTGTTCCAGCTTCTAAAAAAGACATATATAAAACCTCCATTACTAAAATCTATATAACGATTAATTTTTGTTATTACAGCTATGATTTATAATCATACACTATATGACTAAATTTTGCAATAATTTTTTATATTTTAATTAATACAAAAAATAAAAATACAAAATACATTATATAGAATAAAAAATAGGCTAATAATAATAAAAAATTATTAGCCTAAAAGTTTTATTCTAATAGAGGTGAAGCTTTAGCATCAGTTAATAATATATTTGTTTCAATTACACTTAAATGTTTTTCAAGTGCATACATGATTATAGCGTCCCATGGATTGCGTGCATATAAAGAGCTATGCTTGGCATGATTTAAAAGGTGATTTGTTTCATCAATATTTAATTGCATAGCTATAGCAAGAGCTAATATGCGATTTCTGGCAGTATGTTTTTGACCTGAAAAAATCTTATAAGCATATGTTACAGGTAGACCAGATTTTTTTATAACATCGGCTTTTACTAAAGCTTTTTGTGACAAAAGTTCATCTAGATATGCTGACAGAGTTATATTTAAAAAATTTTTTTGGTTATTTTTTAAAAATGTATGAATATCTTTTTGTTGTTTTAAATCAGCACCTAATTTATCTGTGATTACTCCCATAAAAATACTTCCTTTGTTATTTTTAATTGATTTATATTATAATAAAATAACATTTTAAAGAATGCAATATTGATTAAATTATAGATAGTAGAGGGAAAAGCAGTGCAATCAAAATTAGAAGCTAAATATTTGCGAGAAATTGGAGAAAAAGTATATAGTTTTTTCTTTGAAAATCCTGAAATGGAAAATAATAATTTAGAATTTCGTGAAGGTCAATCAGAGATGGCTTGTGAAATAGTAGATGCCATCAGTCAAAAGAAAAATTTAGTAGTAGAAGCAGGCGTAGGGATAGGTAAATCTTTTGCCTATTTAGTACCACTTATTTATTACAATTATTATTTGCAAAAGCCTGTAGTAATAGCTACATCGACAATAGCTTTGCAAGAACAATTGCAAGGGGATATACATTATATCATGAAGAAATTACAGATATTTCCAGAAGTTTTACTAGCTAAAGGTATGACTAATTTTATTTGTAGATATCATTTTAAAAGATTTTTTGATGATCGAACAAATTTAAAACAATATGAGAAAATATATGAATGTCTAAATCAAGGTGGCAAAGAGCCAAGTGATTGGAATGTAGAGCTTCCAGAAGATTTATGGCAGAAATTTAGAATTAAAAATTATAATTATCGTGAATGTAAATATTGTGAATATCGAGATGTTTGTCATTACCATAATTTACGTTTGAAGTTAAAACAGACAAAGGGCATAATTATTTGTAATCAAGATATGCTCACTACTGATTTACGTTTAAAGCGAGAGATGAAAGATGGCTTGTTTACCGAAGAATTAAGCTTGATTGTCGTTGATGAAGCTCATAATTTGGAAGACAAAGTACGTTCTTCATATACAGATATGTTGACTAAAAAGCAATTGATAAATACATTGAAAAGATGCTATTTAAGCATAAAAAAAATACCACCTAATTTAGCTAAAAATATAGATGGTGTATTTAGTGATATAGATAAAATTTTTAGGATAGTAGATAAGCAGATAAGATATCAGATACAACAGGCACGAAAACAACATCAAGATGCTGATAGATTTAAGTTAAATATACCGATTGATTTATTGCAAAGTGTATATAAGATAGCAGAAGCGATAATGATAGCACATGCTGTAAGTATTCGTAAAACTGGCGGAAAAATCAATAGTGATATGGAGATTATTTTAGACTTTTTCAAAGCATGGCAAGATGAAAAAAACTATATTGTCTGGGCTGAAGAGGCTAAAAATCCAATAATATATCTTTGTCCTACAAATGTAAATGAAAAAATCAATGAATTATTTTTTGGCGATAGAGTAAAACTGAGAAAAAATTTCCATACGATTTTTACTTCAGCGACTTTGACGAATTTAGTCAATGATGATTTGACGAAAGCATATAGTTATTTTATGCAAAATACGATGTTTCCAATAAATGATAGCATATTATCAGAAGTGAAATATTCTCCATTTGCTTATGATAAACATGCAAAATTTTTTTATACGGATGATATTACAAGTCCTAGTAAAGATAGAGGAAAATTTATTGACGAAAGCATAGATTTAGTAAAAAAAATATTGGATATTTCTCAAGGAAAAGCTCTGATTTTATTTACATCTAAAGCGGATATGAATGCTGTATATACAAGGCTAAAAGCTTTGAATTTAAATTATACGTTAATTAAGCAGAATGAAATATCCTCACAACAACAATTAATTCATAAATTTAAGCAAGATGTAAATTCTGTATTATTAGGAACGGGTGTTTTTTGGGAAGGTATAAGCATAGAAGGTGTAGCACTTTCGAATTTGATTATTTATAAATTGCCATTTCCATTGCCAGAGCCAATCATTAATGAAAAATGTAAACGCAGTACAAATCCTTTAGAGAAAGTATTAGTCCCAGAGATGATTATTAAATTAAAACAAGGTGTAGGTAGATTAATACGCAATAAAACAGATAAAGGCATAGTATCTATTATTGACTCGCGTTTAGGTGATAAATCAAAGGCAAGCTATAAAGAAAAAGTATGGCAAGCTTTGCCAATAAAACAAAGAACAAATAGTTTAAAAGAATTACAATATTTTTATGATAATTTATGATTAATAAACAGGAAATTCATCATTATAAAGATAGATAATATCTAGTGTAGGTGAATAAAAGCTTATATCTATCATGTAAGGAGCGTTTTTATCTTTATCTAAAGAACTATTTGTTGGAAGCCCATTGCTTAAGTCAACTTTCTTGGAAAAATCTTCATAGAGCGTTTTATCATAAAACTTACATTGACTTAAATCAATCCATATTTCAGATACTTCACTTGGTGAAATATCTTTTTTAGGAAGAATAAGCATAGTTGTTGCACCATAGATACCATCTCCAGGATAGATGTCTAGATTAGCAAGAGATAAATTATCGCTTGTAGTAATGGCTGAAGTAGGTATTTTCATTCCATGTGTTACAAATTCGTAGTTAAGGGGTAAATCAATGTCTGTATTATTTACTATTTTAAAATGTAAAGTGCCTTTGCCTCCAATATAATCTCCATAATCTTGCCAAGATAAAGTTGTAGGGCTAAAATTGCCATCAATATCGTAAGTAAATGGTACATGATTAGTTAAATATTCTCTAGTATATTTTCGTTGAGGTTTTTGTTTATTAGATTGATTTTTTTCCTCATTAGGTGTAGTTATCGGAGTAGTAGTGGAAGGTGTCATTTCATTATTTTTGGGAGTAGATGATTTATCTTCTGATTTGATATTAATATCATTGAATGGGTTTTTTTGAGGTAAATCTTTAATTTCTTCTTTTATTTTTTCTGTATCAATTTTTTCAGGTAATTTTTTTATATCATCTTCAATTTTTTGGATATCAAAATCTGTAGGTGTTTCAGAAGTTTTATTTAAATAATAGCTATAAGAGATGATGATTAAAATTAATGTAAGCAGGATAGCACTTAAAGTGATTAAAAATTTTTTCCATGTCGCCATAGGGATAAATTCTTGCAAAATTTCATTTACAGATTGGTAGCGTCTATCTGGATCAAATTTAATCGCTTTTTTGATGATTTTTTGGAGTTTTTTATTTTTAGGTTGAAGTTTTTGTAAAGTTATACCTAAGGCATAGATATCACTGCGAATATCTGTTTGAGCAAAACCGTATTGTTCTGGAGGAGCATATCCACGTGTACCAAGGTATTCTGTATCGTATGTTTTATCAGGATTGATTAGACGAGCTGTATCAAAGTCGATTAGTTTAACGATATTATCTTTCGTGAGCATTATATTAGAAGGTTTTATATCACGATGTAAAATATTATGTTCATGTAAAATTTTTAATCCATCACACAATTGAATGATTATTTTTTTGATGATATCATCAGAAAGTTGTTCTTGTTGTTCTAAAATATTAAAAAGTGTGCGTCCATTGATGTATTCTTCAACAATGATAGTGATGTTTTCATCTTGATATAGATAATATATTTCAGGAAAACAATTATGCGAGAGTTTTTTTAATTCATCATAAGGACTTGTATTGTGATAAAGATATTTTATGATACAAGGTTGATTTGTTAATTTATTAATAGCTAAAACAATTCTACTCTTTGATGATGTTTTTATTTCTTGTGTTATTGTAAAATTATTGGATAAAAATTCATGGAAGAGCTCAGACATAATAAATTAACCTTTCTATAGAAATATATATTTTTCATTAATGAGATTTAAGTATATTAATAGTTAATATTATTTTAGCACATAAATAAAGCCTAGTAGTTAGTTGAATTTTAACTACTAGGCTTTATTTAGAGTGAGTTTTTTTCTTAAGCAATAGTGTTGCTTGAAATGAGTTTTTCTTTTTTAGTTGTTTTTATTTTTAATATTACAGCTATGATGAAGCTGATAATAAATAAAAATGCGAATACATAGAGGCAAAGTGCATAACTTTGAGTTGTTTCACGAATAAAGGATAATAAAAGCGGTCCTGCGATACCAGCCATGCCCCAAGCTGTGAGAATTCTACCATGAATAGCACTTAATTGTTTTGTGCCAAATAAATCGCTTAAGTATGCAGGCATACAAGAGAAGCCACCACCATAGCAAGAAACGATGATTAAAACTAATAATTGGAAGAGAAAGGCTTCAGTTGTATTAGCGAGTGCATAGAAAGCAAAGATTTCGATTAAGAAGAATAAAATATAAGTATTTCGGCGACCGATATAATCGGAAACGCTAGACCAAGCGATGCGACCAAAACCATTGATAAGTCCAATGATACCAACCATAGAAGCAGCTGCTATTGGACTCATATGAACTACTTCTTGAGCCATAGGAGAAGCAACAGCTAAAAGACCAATGCCGCAAGTTATATTAGTGAAGAATATCCACCAAAGTGCGTAAAACTTCCAATCACGAGTGGCTTCAGCTACGCTATATTGTTTTATTTTAACTGTAGATGTAGCTGTTTTAATAGTTGTTGGTAAGTATTTTTCGACGAATTCTTTTGGTGGCGGAGCAAGATATAAAGAAGAAGCTCCCATGATTAAAATATATACACAACCTAAAATTATAAAGTTAGTTACAAGACCAAAATTACTTACAAGAATTTGCATGATAGGGCCAGCAATTAAACTAGCAAAACCAAATCCCATGATAGCAAGACCAGTTGCAAATCCACGTTTTTTAGGGAAATATTTTACAAGCGTAGAAACTGGTGTGATATATCCGATACCAAGACCAATACCACCTATTACTCCATAGCAGATATATAATAATGCAAGATTTTGTAAATATAGAGCTAAAGCAGTGCCAAACATACCTATACCGAAAAAAGTAGTAGCAGTAAGACCACTGATGCGAGGACCTTTTTTTTCAACAAAAGTTCCTAAAAAACCAGCGGATAAACCTAAAAATAAAATTGCGATAGAAAATGTCCATGTAGTTTCTTGCAGGCTAAAACCCATTTGAGCCATGATCGGTTTGGTGAGTACACTCCAAGCATAAACACTGCCGATACAAATGTGAATACCAACTGCGGATAAAGCGATAAGCCATCTGTTTTTCATTGTATAATCTCCCTTTCAAAAAGTTATAAAATACAAGAAAATCTATGCCTAAAAACAAAAAGACCATCTAGGCAAAATTTTCTTTGCCCAGACGGTCGACTTTTCTATAGCAATGCGGTTCATGTGGTTAATTCCACTAAAATCCGTCAGTTCCACAATGCTTATTCAATTGATAGCTTTATTATAACAAATATTAAAATCATGTCAAGAATAAAATTAATTCTATTTATATGTATTTTTAATAAAAATTTTTGTTTAAATATAGATTTTTTTATTTTTTGGAGTATAATTTTATATCTAAGTATATATTAAAAGGAGTGTAAGGATTTTATGTCAACAACTACATATGATAAGGGATCTGTAATATCTTTAGTATTGTTAAGTTTTATTTTAGGAACGAGTGAGTTTATTATTGTAGGTATTTTACCTAATATCGCAGATGATATAAATTGTACTTTAGCTATGGCAGGAAATTTAATTTCAGTTTTTGCTTTTGCGTATGCTATAGGAACACCTTTTTTTACAGCAGGATTAAGTTCATATAATCGATATTACACTTTATTGGTTTTGACAATTACTTTTATTTTGGGTAATTTTTTGTGTGCTTTTGCACCCAATTATTATATTTTAGTATTAGCTAGAATTATAACGGCTATTATATCAGGAACAATTTTATCTATATCAATGACATTTGCTTCGGAGATAGCATCAGTACAGTATCAACCAAAAGTCATCAGTTGGATTTTCTCGGGTTTTAGTATTGCGTCTGTTTTTGGTGTGCCTATTGGTACAATTATTTGTCAGATGGTCAATTGGAGAATGACATTTTTACTATTATCCATAATTAGTATTTTTATTTTGTTTTTATTATGGCATTATTTACCTAATGTAGGTAAGGGTAAAAAATCAAATTTGATAAGCCAGTTTGCTTTATTAAAGAGTATGCGTATAAATTATTGTATGTTTATAGTAATTTGTAGTGCAGCTGGTAGTTACGTGTTTTATACATATATGACGCCTATTTTACAGCAATATGTACAGATACCAGTGGCGATGACTAGTGTAGTATTGAGTTTATTTGGTATCAGTACAATTATCAGTAATTTAATTTCAGGAAGAATTGCTGGTTTAGGTGGCATGAAAAAAATGCCAATAGTGTATTTTTTACAAGCTATTTGTTTATTTGCAATTGCTTTTACTAGTTATAATTTATATTTAGGATTGATAAATATTTTAATAATGGGTGTAATTATGTATTTGCAAAATTCACCAGCACAATTACATTTTTTGAGGACTGCTAAAAGAGAAAAACCAGAAGCTGTGGCTTTGGCCTCTGCATTAAATCCAGTATCATTTAATGTTGGTATAGCTATTGGTTCAGCTTGTGGTGGAGTCATCATAAATTTAGTTTCAATGCCTTTTGTTGGTTTAGGCGGTGCTATTTTTGCTATAATTGCTATGCTTGTTAATATTAAATTGTTAAAAAATATGACCAAATTTAATAAAAGAGGATAAAGTAAAACCCCAAAAGTTTAAGATAGCTTTTGGGGTTTTTATTTTTGTCGATAATTAGATTTAGTTTAGCAGATAAAATCAGAATAAACCTGTGATTTTTCCATTGATATCAATATCCATATTTTCAGCAGCAGGTTTTTTAGGAAGACCTGGCATTGTTAAGATATTACCAGTTAAAGCTACGATAAAGCCTGCACCAGCACTGATGCGAAGTTCGCGAACAGTGATTTTAAATCCTGTTGGTGCACCTAATTTGAATTGGTCATCACTTAAAGAATATTGAGTTTTGGCCATGCAAATTGGCATTTTATCAAGACCAGCAGCTTCAAATTCTGCAATAGTTTTTTCGGCAGCAGGTGTATAATTTACGCCATCTGCACCATAGATTTTTGTAGCGATAGCATTGATTTTATCTTTAATAGAATCATTTACATCATACATGTATTGGAAGTTGGATGGTTTTTCAGTTGCTTCAATAACTTTTTGAGCAAGGTCAATAGCACCTTCGCCACCTTTTGCCCAAGCTTCGGAAATACTTACAGAAGCTCCCATGGATTCGCAAAGAGCTTTTAATTCTTGAAGTTCATTTTCAGTGTCAGTAGGGAAAGCATTTATAGCTACAACGATTGGTAAACCGAATTTTTGAATGTTTTCGATGTGTTTAGCAAGGTTAGTCATGCCTTTTTTGAGTGCTTCAATATTTTCTGTACCAAGTTCAGTTTTTGCAAGACCACCATGCATTTTTAAAGCACGAATAGTAGCAACGATTACTACTGCATCAGGTTTAAATCCTGTGAAACGACATTTGATATCAAGGAATTTTTCAGCACCAAGGTCAGCACCGAAACCTGCTTCAGTGACAGTGTAATCAGCCATTTTTAAAGCGTATTTAGTAGCCATTACACTATTGCAACCATGAGCGATATTAGCAAAAGGACCACCATGAATAAGAGCAGGAGTGCCTTCAAGAGTTTGTACAAGGTTTGGTTTAATTGCATCTTTGAATAATAATGTCAAAGCACCTGTTACATTTAATTCTTCAGCACGAACAGGACGACCACTTCTAGTGTAACCGATGATGATATTGCCAAGACGTTTTTTCATGTCTTCAAGGTCGGAAGTCAAGCATAAAATAGCCATCATTTCAGATGCAACAGTGATATCAAATCCTGTTTCACGTGGTACACCATGAGCTTTACCACCTAAACCACAGATGATGTTACGAAGAGCACGGTCATTTAAATCAACAACGCGTTTCCAAGTGATGCGACGAACATCTAAATCAAGAGCATTGCCCTGTTGGATATGGTTATCGATAACAGCAGCAAGTAAATTGTGAGCAGATGTTATAGCATGGAAATCGCCAGTGAAATGAAGATTGATATCTTCCATTGGCACTACTTGAGCATAACCACCGCCAGCTGCACCGCCTTTCATACCAAAGCATGGACCTAAGGAAGGTTCACGAAGAGCGATTGCAGTTTTTTTGCCAAGTTTGTGAAGAGCATCGCCAAGACCGATACTAGTAGTTGTTTTACCTTCACCAGCAGGAGTTGGGTTAATTGCTGTTACTAAAATGAGTTTACCATTTTCTTTTTTCTGAAGAGTTGTATTCCAATAGTTTAAAGAAATTTTAGCTTTATATTTTCCGTATAATTCGAGTTCATCTTCAGGAATTTCAAGATGTTGAGCGATTTTAGCAATAGGTTCCATAGTAGCTTCTTGAGCAATTTGCACGTCTGTTTTCATGTGGTTTAATACCTCCAATAATTAAGCTAATTTGATAGTATTATATATTTTGAAAAAAGGCAATAAAATTTTTGCCAAACATATACTTAGACATAAAAAAACGCCTGAGCATATGTTATTTATGCCCAGACGGTCGACGTTTTGATAATAGTACGGTTCATGTGGTTAATTCCACTAAAATCCGTCAGTTCCATACTATTTATGAAATTATGCTTTTATTATAGCAAAGGCAATTTTATTTAGCAAGTTGTAATTTTGCAGCAGTAATAGCATTTTGCATGAGCATAGCAATAGTGAGTAGACCTACACCGCCTGGCACAGGAGTTATAGCACCAGCTACTTCTACAGCATTATCAAAGTCCACATCGCCAACTAATTTTTTTGGTGCAATGCGGTTGATACCTACATCAATTACTGTAGCACCAGGTTTTATCATATCAGCAGTGATAAAATGAGGTCTACCAACAGCTGCTACTAATATATCAGCACTTTGACAAATTTCTTTGAGATTGTGCGTATGTGAATGACAGATAGTCACAGTAGCATTTTGAGAGAGTAATAATTGAGCCATAGGTTTACCTACAATATTACTGCGACCAACGATAACAGCATGAGCACCATCTATATTGATATTAGCTGCTTGGAGCATTTTTAGGCAACCATGAGGTGTACAGGGAATCATACAATCTTTTTGACCTGTCATGAGTTTACCTACATTTACAGGATGGAAGCCATCGACATCTTTTATTGGCATAATAGCATTTAATATATCGGCTTCCTCTTTGGCAATAGCTTCAGGAAGAGGTAATTGAACTAATATACCATGGATATCTTGTCGATTGTTTAGTTCATCAATTTTAGCGATGAGCTCTTTTTTTGTAGTGGTTTCAGGCATTTCAATTACTTCAGAATAGATGCCGATTTCTTCGCAAGTACGATGTTTATTGGCAACATATACTTTAGAAGCTGGATTAGAGCCAACGATGATGACAGCAAGACCAGGGGTCACATTATATTTTTCTTTGAGGGATAAAGCTTCTTGTTTAGCTTCTTCTTTAAATTGGCTGGCAAATACTTTACCAGATAAAATTTGTGCACTCAAGGATAACACCTCTTTTATTAACTTAGAATATCAATCAGCGTAAATATGAATATGACAATAGAAACAATGCCATTACGCATGAAATAAACTTGAGTCAAGCGACTGAAATCATATGGAGTAATAAGGCTATGTTGATAGATTAAAGTTAAGATAGCTATGAATACTCCAATATAATAGATAAAGGATAAATTAAAGTAAATACCAGCACCAATAAAGCATAAAATAGAAACGAAATGGAAAAAAGCAGCTATTTTATGAGCATTAGCTACACCAAACTGTGTTGCCATAGAATGAAGTTTGTGGTCTAAATCAAATTGGCGATCTTGGCTACCATAGATAACATCGAAACTGCCAATCCATAAACAAACACCACCACTTAATAAGATGATGCCAAAAGGCAATTCACCTGTGACAGCGATATAACCACCTGCAGGTGCCATGGCTAAAGCTACACCTAAAAAATAGTGACAAAGAAAAGTAAATCTCTTTGTATAAGGATAAAATAATAAGAAAAATAAGCAAATAGGTGTTAATTTTAAACAGATTGGTGCAAGTTGACTTGCGGAAAATAAAAATATAAATAGACTGACGATGATTAAAATAATAACTTCAATAGGTTTAATTGCTCCAGTAACTAATGGGCGTTTAGACATGCGATTTTGTTGTTTATCAAATTTTAAATCGACTAGATTGTCCATAGCTAAAGCAGAGCTTCTAGCTCCAATCATTGCAAGTGTTACCCATAAAAAATCATGAAATGTAGGGATACCCTTTGCTGCAAGGAAAAGTCCCATATAAGCAAAGGGTAGGGCAAATACAGAATGATGAAGAGCTATATTATTAATATGAGCAGATAATTTACTCAAGACCGAGTTCCTGCCATTTTGCATCTACAATTTTTTTAACATCGTCAGACATGGTAATTTCATCTGGCCATTCACGAGTATGTCCTTCTTCTGGCCATGTTTTTGTAGCATCAATACCTATTTTTGTACCCCATTTTGCCATTGGTGAAGAGTGGTCTAAGGCATCAAGTGGACCATCAACCATTACAATATCCTGTTTTGCGTCAATATTATTGAATACACGCCACCAAACTTCTTTTTCTTTTTGAACATCAACGTGTTCATCAACGACAATGATCATTTTGGTGAACATCATTTGTCCCATACCCCAAATAGCATGCATTACTTTTTTGGCTTGTTGAGGATATGTTTTTTTGATGGAAACCATTACACAATCATGGAATACACCTTCAAGTGGGAAGTTAATATCGCGGATTTCTGGTAATGTTTGCTGTAATAATGGTAAGAAAATACGTTCTGTAGCTTTGGCTAAGAAGCAATCTTCCATAGGAGGTTTACCAACTATAGTAGCGGCATAGATAGGATTTTTGCGATGCGTTATACATGTGATATGGAATACTGGATAATCATCAGCTAAGGAATAATAACCAGTGTGGTCACCAAATGGACCTTCACGACGAGTTTCACCAATATTTACATATCCTTCAAGTACGATCTCACTGCAAGCAGGTACTTCAACATCTACAGTTTTACATTTTACCATTTCGACAGATTTTTTACGTAAAAAACCTGCAAATACCATTTCATCGATGTCGCGAGGAAGTGGAGCAGTAGCTGCGTATGTGATAACAGGATCTGTACCGATGGCAACGGCAACTTCAATTTTATCTTTGCCCATTTCTTTATAAGCACGATAATTGCTAGCACCGTCTTTGTGTAAATGCCAATGCATACCTGTTGTTTGTCCATCATATTTTTGTAAACGATACATACCGACATTGCGTTTACCTGTTTTTGGATTGCGAGTAAATACAAGTGGTAAAGTAATGAATGGCCCACCGTCTTGTGGCCAACATTTTAAAATAGGGAACTTATCTAAAGTAGGATTATCTGTGATAACTACTTCCTGACAAGGTGCTTTTTTTACGTATTTAGGGAAATTGATAGCTCGTTTTGCAGTTGGAATAATATGGATTAAATCCATTTTATTTTGAAGAGAAATATAAGGTAATTTCAAGATTTCACGAAGTTCATTAGGAATTTCTTCAATATCATCTACGCCAAAAGCTAGAGCTAAGCGTTCCATACTACCAAATGCGTTCATGAGAACAGGCATATCATAGCCTTTTACATTTTCAAATAGTAGAGCCACATTTTTTTTACCTTCCATTTTAGAAACGCGGTCGGTAATTTCAGTGATTTCTAAATTACAATCAACAGGAGTTTTGATGCGTTTGAGCATACCACGAGACTCTAGAGCATTGATAAATTCTCTTAAATCATAAAAAGCCAAAAAAATCGCTCCTTTATTTTACATTGCATATTTAAAATTAATATATTTATTTTTTCATAGCAAAACGAACTATGACATAACTTATTTCATAAAGTAAAATCATAGGTATAGCAATCATAGATTGTGAAAATATATCTGGAGTTGGTGAAATGATAGCACCAATGACAAAGGTCAAGAAGATAACAATGCGTTGTTGTTTTGCTAAGAATTTTGAAGAAACAATACCTACTTTAGCTAACAAGATAATGGCTAGAGGCATTTCAAATATGAAACCAAATGGCAATAGAAATGCGATGACAAAATCAAAATATTGCTTTAGCGAAAACATAGGTTGTAATTCTTCTGTACTAAAACCCATTAAAAATTTTATTCCGGCAGGCATAACAAAGAAGAAGGAAAATGCTAAACCAGATAAGAATAAAATTAAAGAAACTGGAACTATAACAGAAATTAGATATCTTTCCATGCCGATGAGGGCAGGTAAGATAAATCGCCATATTTGATATAAGACTACAGGTAGGGCAAGTAAAAATCCGACAAATAAAGCAACTTTTATATAAGTAAAAAATGCCTCTGCTGGTTGCATATAATAAAGCTTTCCAGCAGGGCCTGTTAAGATGTGCATTATGTCTTCAATAAAATAATAAGCAACACAGCTACCAATACCTATAGCGATTAGTGAACGAATAAGGCGTTTTCTTAGTTCCGTAAGATGAGCAATAATGGACATACTGCCATTATTTGTATTTGTTTGTTCGCTGACTTCAGTTGAAGGAAGATTTTCTGAAGTAGGAGCAGTGACAGTATTAGCAGAAGTATGTTCGTTCATATCTTGAGACATAAATCGCTACCTCACTTTTTATCTTTTTTTTCGTCTTCATTTTTAACATCGATAGTTTTTGTTGTATCTTCTGTAGAAGCAGAACGAAATTCACGAAGACTTTTGCCTACAGCTTTACCAATTTCTGGTAATTTGCCAGGACCAAATACTACCAAAGCAATAACCAAAATTAATATGAGTTCAGGAATACCAATACTATACATTTAAATCACCTTTATTTTTATTTTATTTAATAAATAAGCTAATGAACTAAATATCTGTTTATAAAATATTTAAATATTTATTTAGTAGATTTTTCATTATTCTCGTTATTAATAGGAGCTTTTACTTCAGTCGTAGTTTCTGTTTTTTGAGCAGTTGCAGCAACTTTTTCACTAGGTGTAGTTTCCTTCATAAATACAGGAGCTACGGCTGGTTGCTCTGGATTAGCTGGATTAGGTGGTGTAGGTGTAATAGAAGCATTATTGGTAGGATTGTTAACAGTGTTTGTTAAGTCCGAAGTGGCTTTTTTAAATTCTTGTAAGCCTTTACCTACAGCACGACCGATTTCTGGTAATTTACCAGGACCAAAGACAATAAGGCCGATAATTAAGATGAGAATAAGCTCAGGAAAACCAATACCAAACATTTAAGTCACCTCAGTTAGAATTAAATTATTTTAATAATCACGATTACCAATAAAGTCAGCTATTTCAATGAAAGAATTTCTTACTGATTTTGGTAAACTATCAGGTAAAATATTTTTAGCTCGTGTTAAAAATTCTGCAACAGTTTGTCTAGCAAAATCAATACTATCAGATTCTTTGACAATGGAAATAGCACGATTTAATTCATCTAAACTCATTTGACGATTTTCGATGATATTTTTTAACTCGTCTTTATTAGGACTGTGATTGTAAGCATGAATTACAGGAAGTGTGATTACACCTTGTAAAATATCATTACCAGCAGGTTTGCCAATTTTTTTGGAATCAGATGTTAAGTCTAAAATATCATCAACTATTTGGAAAGCCATACCAATACAATAGCCGTATTCACGAAGAGCAGATATTTCTGCTTCAGAAAGTTTGGCTATAATAGCACCAATTTCACAGCTAGTAGCGATGAAATTAGCTGTTTTTTTGGCGATACGATCATAATATATATCCATAGAATCAGGTATACTATAACCAAAATGATTTTGTAAAATTTCGCCTTCACTTAAATCACATACAATAGTAGCTAAACGTTCAGAAATACGTGTACCATAGTCATTTTTGGCAATAGCAGCAAATGCCTTAGCAAAAAGATAATCTCCAGTGAGTACAGCAATATTATTTCCCCATTTAGCATTAGCTGTTGCTATGCCACGGCGAGTAGAAGCTTTGTCTAATACATCATCATGAACAAGTGAGGCAGTATGAATCATTTCAAGTGCCATAGCCAGAGGCAATACATAATCTTTATCTAAATTAGGATTGCTTTTAGTCGCTAGAAGATATAATGCGGGTCGGATGCGTTTCCCACCAGAGCTTATAAGATGATTTCCGATATCAGTTATAAGGTCAACAGGAGATGTAACCGTCTCATGTAATAAATTTTCTAGCGATGATAAATCTTTCTTAATAATGAAAAACATTTTGTTTGTTGTCAACAAATTATATCACCTGCATATTTCGAATTACTAACTTAATTAAGTTTACTACAAAATAGACATATTAGTAAACAATAAATTATTATTATATGAATATCTTCAATGATAAATAAAAAATAATAAAAGTGAAATACGTTAAAATATGGATTTTATCATGTGTAAATATATAAAATAGTAAAATAAACACTAGAAATATGCTTTTGTGGTATAATAAATAATAACAGCTATCACAATCAATAGAGGTGCTAAAGATGAGAAAATTAATATTATTAGGAACAGGAAATGCAATGGTTACGAAATGTTTTAATACATGTTTTGCTATAAATACAAATGATGAGTATTTTTTAGTTGATGCTGGTGGTGGAAATGGTATTTTAGCTCAATTAGAAAAAGCTAAAGTTGACATGACGAAAATACATCATTTATTCGTTACACATGCTCATACAGACCATGTACTTGGTGTGATTTGGGTAGTACGCAAAATAGCTACATTGATAAATCAAGGAAAATATGGAGGTAAATTGCATATCTATTGTCATGATAAAGTAAAAATGGTAGTAGAAACTATTGCAAATTTAACATTGAAAAAGAAAGACTTAGCACAAATTGGCAAAAATATTATTTTTGATGTAGTTGAAGATGGTGATCAAAGAGAAATATTAGATATGCAGGTTATTTTCTTTGATATTTTATCTACAAAAGAAAAACAATTTGGCTTTAGTGCGGAATTTGCAGATGGTATGAATTTATGTTGTTTAGGTGATGAGCCTTATAATGAAATCTGTGAAATTTATGCTCAAAATGCTGATTATTTATTATCAGAAGCGTTTTGTTTGTACGGTGATAGAGATATTTTCAAACCATATGAAAAGCATCATAGTACAGTAAAAGAAGCTTGTGAATTAGCAGAAAAATTGCAAGTTAAAAATTTAGTATTGTATCATACAGAAGATAAACATATAAATGAACGCAAAGAATTATATACAAATGAAGGTAAACAATATTATTATGGTAATTTGTATGTACCTGATGATTTAGATGTGATAGATTTGAAATAATAAATATTGATTTATTCATAGTAAAGTGCTATGATGTTTTTGTAACTAAATAAAGCAGTCTTTGGGGCAGGGCGAAATTCCCTACCGGCGGTAAAGCCCGCGAGCATTTATTTGCATGATTTGGTGAAATTCCAAAGCCGACAGTAAAGTCTGGATGAGAAAAGATGTATAGTTATAAATTAGTTTATTAAAGTGAAATGATATAAATAATTAATTTATAATAAATATGAAGCTGATTAGGCTGTTAATTGCATTGCATTTAACAGCCTTTTTTGTTTAATTCTTTAAAAATATGACCAAAGAATGAACAGAAAGAATGGTGATTTTTTGAGTTACGATGAAAAATATATGAGACTTGCCATGCAATTAGCAGGAAATGCAATCGGTAGAACTTCTCCTAATCCTTTAGTCGGTGCTGTGATTGTCAAAGATAATCGAGTTGTGGGTTGTGGCTGGCATAGAAAAGCAGGCACATCACATGCGGAAGTTCACGCATTAAATCAAGCAGGAGAATTAGCTCAAGGTGCTGATGTATATGTGACATTAGAACCATGTGCTCATTATGGAAAAACGCCACCATGTGCTAAAGCTTTGGTAGAAGCAAAGGTAAAAAATGTATATGGCGGTCTATTGGATGTAAATCCTAAAGTTGCAGGCAAAGGTTTTAAGATTTTAGAAGATGCAGGTATTCATGTAGAATATGGATTTTTACAAGATGAATTGCGTAAACAAAATGAAGTGTTCTTTAAATGGATTGAGCATAAAAAACCATTTGTGGTATTAAAAGCAGCTATGACTTTAGATGGAAAAATTGCGACAGCAACAGGTCAATCAAAATGGATAACAAATGAAACATCAAGAGCATATGGTTATAAATTACGTGATATTTATGATGGCATCATGGTGGGAATTAATACTGTGATAGAAGATGATCCTATGCTCACTGCTAGAGTAGATGGTGGAAAAAATCCAATTAGAATAGTTGTAGATAGCAGTTTAAAAATTGATATAAATGCTAATGTAGTACAAGATAAATCAGCAAAAACCATTGTTGCTACTACAGATAAAGCGGATAAAGATAAAATTTTAAAACTGCAAGCTCAAGATGTTGATGTCATTGTAGTGGATAAAGATGAAAATGATAAAGTAGATATAGAAAAATTACTAGATATTTTGGGACAGAAAAATATTTGTAGCATCTTAGTTGAAGGCGGTGCTACTTTAAACGGAAGTTTTGTTGCAAAAAAATTAGTAGATAAAGTATATTTCTTTATTGCTCCAAAAATTGTTGGCGGTAAAGAAGCAAAAACTCCTGTAGCAGGAACAGGTATTTTAAATTTACAAGAAGCACTATCTTTGAAAGATATACAAGTAGAAAAATTAGATGAAGATATTTTAATCATAGGTAGAGTGTAAAAGATAGGGTGTGATACAGTGTTTACAGGTATCGTAGAAGAAATCGGTGTTGTAAAGGCTATAGCAAAAGGCACTCATTCTATAAAATTATCTATTAAAGCCAAGAAAGTTTTAGCAAATACACAATTAGGTGATAGTATTGCTGTAAATGGTGTATGTTTGACAGTTACTTTTTTAGCTGGCGATTATTTTATAGCAGATGTTATGCCCGAGTCTATGCGTAAGACAAATATGGGTTTATTAAAAATTGGCGATAAAGTTAATTTAGAAAGAGCTTTGACTTTATCAAGTAGATTAGGCGGTCATATTGTAAGTGGTCATATTGACGGCACTGCTAAAATTATTGAAATGAAAAAAGATGATAATGCTACACGTGTCACTCTGACAGCTAATGGTAGAATTTTAAAATATATCATTTCTGAAGGTTCTGTTGCTTTAGATGGAGTAAGTCTTACTGTAGCACATTTAGGTGAAGATAATTTTACAGTATCGCTAATACCACATACATCTGAAGTTACAACTCTACTTGATAAGTCAGTGGGTTCAATAATTAATGTAGAAAATGATGTCGTGGGTAAATATGTAGAAAGATTATTGAGTTTTAAACAAGATAAACCAAAATCATCATCATTGAGTTTAGATTTTTTACGTGAAAATGGTTTTTAAGAAATGAGGTATAGAGATATGGAATTTAAATACAATACAGTTGAAGAAGCTATTGAAGCATTTAAACAAGGTAAAATGGTATTGGTAACAGATGATGAAGACCGTGAAAATGAAGGCGATTTAATTGTAGCTGCCGAAAAAGCAACTCCAGAAATCATCAATTTTATGGCTACTCATGCTAAAGGTTTAATCTGTGTGCCAATGTCTGGTGAACTCATTGATAAAGCTGGTTTAAATCAGATGGTTAGCCATAATACAGATAATCATGAAACAGCTTTCACTGTATCTGTTGATGCTGTGGATACAACTACAGGTATTTCTGCTTTTGAAAGAGCTAGAACAGTTGAAGTTTTAATCGATGATAATGTAAAACCAGAAGATTTACGTCGTCCAGGTCATATGTTCCCTCTTCGTGCTAAAGAAGGTGGTGTACTTTGCCGTATTGGTCATACAGAAGCTACTGTAGATTTAGCAAAATTAGCAGGTTTGAAACCAGCAGGTCTTTGCTGTGAAATCATGAAGGAAGACGGTCATATGGCTCGTACTCCAGACTTGATTGAATTTGCGAAAAAACATGATTTAGTATTTATAACTGTAGCTCAATTAGTAGAATATCGTAAAACTACAGAAAAAATGGTAGAAAAAGTAGCTGAAGCAGATTTTCCAAATAAATTTGGTCATTTTAGAGTAATGGCTTATGAAAGTAAATTAGATGGAAAATGTCATTTAGCTATTGTCAAAGGCGATGTAAGAAATAAAAAGAATGTATTAGTACGCGTTCATTCTGAATGTTTAACAGGTGATGTATTAGGTTCTATGCGTTGCGATTGTGGCGATCAACTTCATTTAGCAATGCAAAAAATTGAAGAAGCTGGTGAAGGTGTATTATTATATCTTCGTCAAGAAGGTCGTGGCATAGGTCTTGCAAATAAAATCAGAGCGTATGCACTTCAAGACCAAGGTAAAGACACAATTGAAGCAAATGTTTTATTAGGTTTTGCTCCTGATGAACGTGAATACGGTATTGGTGCTCAAATCTTAGAAGATTTAGGTTTATCTAGCATACGTTTATTGACTAATAATCCAGCTAAAAGAGCAGGTCTTGAAGGTTTCGGCTTAGAAATCGTAGAAAGAGTACCACTTCAAATTCCTGCTAATAAATATGATGCAGGTTATTTAAAAGTGAAAAAAGAAAAAATGGGACATTTATTAAAATAATAAATAGATACTAAATAATAATCTTTAATACAAACATTAAGTATAAAGAAAAGAGGTTTTTTTAATGGCTAATATATTAGAAGGATATTTAAATGGTAAAGATTTAAAAATTGGTATTGTAGTGGCTCGTTTCAATGAGTTTATCACAAGTAAATTATTATCTGGGGCAATCGATACACTTCGTCGTCATGAAACAAATGAAGATGATATTGATGTTGCTTGGGTACCAGGTGCATTTGAAATTCCTGTAGTAGCTAAAAAACTAGCACAAACAGGAAAATATGATGCTGTTATCTGCTTAGGTGCTGTTATTCGTGGGTCAACTACTCATTATGATTATGTATGTAATGAAGTATCTAAAGGTGTAGCTCAAGTAGGAATGAGCACAGGTGTACCTACTATTTTTGGTGTAGTAACTACTGAAAATATCGAACAAGCTGTAGAACGTGCTGGTACAAAAGCAGGCAATAAAGGTAGCGATGCAGCTATGGCAGCTATGGAAATGGCAAGTTTATTGAAAAAAATAAAATAAAAAATAAATTGAGATTATAAATAAAGAAAGAGGATATTTTTATGCGTTATGTATATAAATATCCTCTTTTTTTATTATTTTTATTTATTGTTAGTTTACATGTTTACATGGTGTTTTTATCAGAAGTGTTGAAATTTGTTTTAAAATATGTTATATTATGTTATATTTAATAAAAAATCTCTCTAAAAACCTTAAAATCTCCTGATATTAGACATGATGATTTTTAGGATATTTAATAGTGATTTATTATATTTTATATTAAAACGTAAGTTACCACGTTGAGTATTAAGTAAATACTTAATCAGAAAAGAAAGGATTTATTGAAAATGAGTAACCTTATAGATAAAGTAATTTATTTATGAGTTTTCAGTAATGGTGATAATTGTGATTGATGTATGGAACATTACTATACCAGAATTGACAGACGAAGAAAATAGAAAATTATACATTTATCTTCCAAAATCCTATGATGAACAGCCAGATAAATACTATCCTGTATTATATATGTTTGATGGACAGAATGTTTTCTTTAATGACGATGCTACTTATGGAAAAGCATGGGGCATGAAAGAATATATGGAGTATACAGATACACAAATGATAGTAGTGGCTCCAGCTTGTAATCAAAATCCAGATAATGGCAGATTGAAAGAATATACACCATATCCATTTAAAGATAAAACTTTTGGTAGTATAAAAAGTTTAGGAAAGATTACTATGGATTGGTTTGTCAATGAATTAAAACCAACAATTGATAAAACTTTCCGTACACTTTCAGATAGAGAAAATACATTTATCGCAGGAAGCTCCATGGGAGGATTAATGAGTTTATATGCAATACTTGAATACAATCATATATTCTCTAGAGCGGCAGCTTTATCACCATCTATATGGACAGGTCCACAAAAATTAGCCAAAATGATAAAAAATGCTGATATTAATCCAGATACTGTAGTTTATATGGATTATGGTACAGAAGAACTTCCAAGATATAAACATATGATACAAAAATTTGCGATGATATCTTCAATGTTGATGAAAAAAAATATCAGATTGAATTCTCGTATTGTGCCAAATGGTACACATAGTGAAGCAAGTTGGGAAAAACAAATACCTTTTTTTGTGAATACCCTATTATATGAAAAATAAAAAATAATAAGAGGTGAATTTTCGCTACGATATAAAAATAAGTATGTTTTATATAATGTAGCAGTTATTTATGGAAGTACAATATTTTAAAAGATATAGTTATAATCTGAACAGAGACATGGAATTTAAAGTATATGGTCATGCAGGTAGACCAGTTTTATATATTCCTTGTCAAGATGGGCGTTTTTTTGATTTTGAGAATTTTAAAATGACAGATACTTGGGCTCCATGGATAGAAAGTGGACAGGTAATGGTTTTTTCTATTGATACAATGGATAAAGAAACTTGGTCAAACAAAGGTGCTGATCCAAGATGGAGAGCAGAACGTCATGAACAATGGATGAGATATATTACAGATGAGATGGTTCCTTTTATGCGAGATATGGTAAACTTGCGTAATGGTTGGAGTGGGTATCCAGGAATAATGGTTTTTGGTTGTAGTTTGGGTGCTACACATGCAGCAAATTTATTTTATCGTCGACCAGATTTATTTGATCGATTATTAGCTTTGAGTGGTATATATACTGCAAGTTATGGTTTTGATGGTTACATGGACGATATAGTTTATAATAATTCACCTGTGGATTATTTGAAAAATATGCCATACGATCATCCATATATTCATTTATATAATTTGAAGAAATCTGTAATTTGTGTAGGTAAAGGAGCTTGGGAAATACCTTCTTCAACAGGTCAACTTGATGATATTTTAAGAGAAAAAAATATTAATACTTGGGTAGATTATTGGGGTTATGATTGTAGTCATGATTGGTATTGGTGGCATAAGCAAGTAGCTTATTTTGTGCCGTATTTACTAGGTTGAGATGAAGAGAGATGAAAAAAAGACATTATAAAGAAAGGATATTATGATATTATCATGAAAAATTTTATATTTATATCTCCTAATTTCCCAGAAAATTATTGGCATTTTTGTAGAGAATTAAAAAATAATGGCTTGAATGTATTAGGTATAGGCGATGCTCCTTATGATAATTTATGTCCAGAGTTAAAAGAAAGCTTAAATGAATATTATAAAGTCGGTAGTCTTGAAAATTATGATGAAGTTTATAGAGCTGTAGAATTTTTTAAATATAAATATGGCGAAATTGATTGGTTAGAATCCAATAATGAATATTGGTTAGAACGCGATGCTAGATTGCGTACAGATTTTAATATTCAAACTGGTTTTCATAATGAAGATATGCCAAAGGTAAAATATAAATCTAGAATGAAAGAATTTTATGCTAAAGCAGGTATTCCTACAGCACGTTATCATATAGTTGATAGCTGGGAAAATTGCATGGCATTTATACAACAAGTTGGTTATCCAGTAATTGTAAAACCTAATAATGGTGTGGGTGCTAGTTTTACTTATAAACTTAATAATCAAGATGAAGTGGCATATTTCTTTGCAACGAAATTTTCGCACATAGAATATATTATGGAAGAATACATATATGCAGAAATAAATTCTTATGATGCGATTATCAATTCTCACGGAGAACCAATTTTTGAAATTGGCAATGTAACGCCGATGTCTCTTATGGACGTAGTAAATAATGCAGATAATAGTATTTTTTATATTTTAAATAGATTAGCTGATGATACACGTGCTATGGGTAGGGCTACGGTAAAGAGCTTTGGTGTAAAGAGCCGTTTTGTACATTTCGAATTTTTCCGTTTATTAGCAGATCATGAAGGATTAGGAAGAAAAGGTGAACTCATTGGTCTCGAAGTAAATATGAGACCAAGTGGCGGTATTAGTCCAGATATGATGAACTTTTCTCAAAGTACCGATGTATATAAAATTTGGGCAGATATGATAGCATATGATAGTTCCTTAAGAGGAATCGGTCAGACTGCTTTTTGTGCATTTGCTGGTCGTCGTGATGGCAAAAATTTTGTAATAAGCGATGAAGATATAATGCGTAAATATGGTGCTAATATGAAGATGGCAGGAAGAGTGGCAGAGGCTCTTTCTGGAGCAATGGGCAATCGAATGTATATAGCTAATTTCAATACAAGAGAAGAAATGGACGCTTTTTATAGAGATGTATTAGCTTGTAGATAAATTTTAAAATTAAATATAAGAGATAAAAAAGATGAGATATTTTAAATAGATGTCTCATCTTTTTATTTTGGATTTTTTGGCTATGCAGTAAAATAATAAGGGAAATAATTTAATTTTGAAGGTGATAAAAGTGTTTGTAGAAGAAAGACATGCTTTGATTATACAAGAATTAAAAGAAAATGGTCGCGTGAAAGTAAAAGAATTGAGTGCAAAATTCAAAGTAAGTGAAGACTTAATTCGCAAGGATTTAGCTTTATTAGCTCAGCAAGGTAAATTGAAAAAAACGTATGGCGGGGCTGTATTAGTAAAGGAAAATGTGCATCGTGAATTTGCTACACAAAGAAAATCCATTAATTTAATAGCTAAACAAAAGATAGCACAAAAGGCATTATCTTTGATAAAAGACGATTATGTTGTGTTTTTAGATATATCTACAATAAATATTGAGCTAGCTTATCTCATTGCTAAAAGTGATTTGAAAGCTATTATTGTAACTAATATGTTGGAGATAGTGAATATATTGGCAAAATCAAATATAAGAGTGATTTTTATCGGTGGAGAATTTGATTTTGGCAGAGATGGTTTTGTAGGTAGCTTAACGATAGAGATGTTGAAAAATTTCCGTTTTGATTTAGCTTTTATGGGTGTTGTCAGTGTGGATGTTCACGATAATGCAATAACTACTTATATGGCAAATGATGGTATTACGAAAAAAGAAGTGTTAAATATTAGCAGAAAAAGTTATATGATGGCAGAAAGTGAAAAATTAAAACAATCGGGAAGCTATAAATATGCTAATATCGAAGATTTTCAAGGAATAATTACTGATGAAAATCTAACTGAAACAGAAGAAAAAGAATTATTAAAATATAATATAGAAATTATAAATAAATAAAATAATAATAAATAATAAAAAATAATATAAAATTGTTGACAATAATAAGAAATTTTATATAATAAAATTAATGAATGGAATTTTCTGACAGTTGAGTATAGTTGAGGAGAGTGTATTTATGATAAAAGATCGCGTACAAATTTTAAAAGAAAAAATGTTGTCCCAACCTAGATATGTCAGTATAGAACAAGCATTAATTATTACAAAAACATATAAACAACATGAAAATGAACCTATAATTTTAAAACGAGCTTATGCACTAGCAAATGCTTTGCGAGAATTAGAAATCGGTATAGAAAATGAAGAATTGATAGTGGGAAATCGTACTAAAGGTGTGCGTTATGGTGTAGTTTTTCCTGAAAGTGGTATTTCTTGGGTGGATAGAGAATTTGAAACTATTCCAACGCGAAAACAAGATAAATTTTTAGTAAGAGATGAAGATATAAAAATTTTTCGTGAACAGATAGTACCTTATTGGAAGGGTAAAAGTCTAGAAGATGTAATAAAACAAAATTTTGGTAAAGAAATAAGTGCGATAAACAAAGTAGTAAAAATAAATCAGACAGACCACGCACAAGGTCATATTTGTCCAAATGTAGAAAAGTGGCTACAAAAAGGCGTTAGTGGTCTACTAGCAGATGCTCAAAATCATTATGAAAATGCAGATGAGGATAAGAAAAATTTTTATCAGGCAATAATCATTGTAATGAAAGCAGTACAGGATTTTATGCTTCGTTATCATGATTTATTGATTGTTACTGCTAAAACTGATGAAAAAAATAGAGCTAGCTTAATAAAAGTAGCAGAAATTTGTAGAAATATCAGTCAAAGACCACCGCAAACTTTTCATGAAACTGTGCAGGCTACATGGTTTTTATTCGTGATTTTGCATATGGAAAGCAATGCGTCTAGTTTTTCTCCAGGTAGATTGGATAAAATTTTATATCCATATTATATAAAGGATATAGAAAATAATATTTTAACTAAAGATGAAGCTTTAGAAATTATTGAATGTTTATGGTTAAAATTTAATGAAATTGTTTATTTACGCAATCAGCATAGTGCAAAATACTTTGCAGGTTTCCCTATTGGCTTTAATATAGCTATTGGTGGTGTAGATGAACAGGGTAATGATTTTAGCAATGATTTATCAGAGTTGTTTTTATCAGCACAAGAAGATTTAGATTTGCCACAACCTAATTTATCGGTAAGACTTCATGAAAAAACTAATGATAAATTATTAAAACATGCTATTCGTGTAGTAGCCAAAGGCAGTGGAATGCCACAATTTTTCAATGATAAAGCTATCATTAAAGAAATGGAAAATTTAGGCGTAACCCATCAAGATGCTATGAACTATGCTATTGTTGGCTGTGTAGAACTCACGACTCAGGGCAATAATCTTGGCTGGAGTGATGCGGCTATGTTTAATATGAACAAAGTTTTAGAGCTCACTTTAAATCATGGTAGATGTCTGTTGACGGATAAACAGATGGCACCTGATTTTGGTTCACTTAGCACTTATAAAACTTTTGCAGATTTAGAAATAGCTTTAGAGAAAACAATGAATTATTTTGTAGAAAAGATGATTCCTTGTTGCGAGGCTGTGGAAAAAGGTCATATTGCAATATTGCCAACAGCATTTTTATCTAGTGTAATTGACGATTGCATGGAAAAAGGCATTGATGTAACAGCAGGTGGAGCAAAATATAATTTATCAGGAATACAATTTATTCAGGTGGCTAATTTAGCAGATAGTTTAGCTGTGATAAAACAATTAGTATTTGATGAGCAAAAAGTATCAGCAAAAGTTTTAGAAGAAGCTTTGAAAAATAATTTTGCTAATCAAGAAATTCTTCGTCAAAAATTATTAAATCATGTACCTAAATATGGCAATGATATTGCTTGGGTGGATGAATTAGGCGTTAAATGGGCTAGAAAATTCAGAGCAAAACTCAGAGAATTTACAAATTATCGAGGTGGAGCTTATCATATGGGCATGTATACAGTTAGTGCTCATGTGCCTATGGGCGAAAATTTAGGAGCTAGTGCAGATGGTCGTTTATCGCAAACTCCATTAGCAGATGGCGGTATGTCTGCTGTATATGGTAGAGATTTAAATGGCCCAACAGCAGTACTGAAATCTGTTTCCCGTTTAGATAATAATTTGACGACAAATGGCGGACTGTTAAATATGAAATTTTTGCCAGAATTTTTCCAAACACAGACAGGTATAGATAAATTTGCTAATTTTTTAAGAACTTTTGTCGATTTAGAAATACCGCATATTCAATTTAACGTAGTGCGTAGAGAAGATTTACTAAAAGCTCAAAAAAATCCAGAACAGTATAGTTCACTCACTGTTAGAGTAGCAGGTTATACAGCGTATTTTACAGAGCTTGCAGGGGAGTTACAAAATGAAATCATCGCCAGAACAACATATGACAATGTCTGAAGATAAAGGCTTAGTTTTTGATATTAAGCGTTTTGCTGTGCATGATGGGGCAGGAATTCGTACAACTGTATTTTTGAAGGGCTGTCCCCTTCGTTGTAAATGGTGTCAAAATCCGGAAGGATTGGATTATAAACAGCAAATATTATATTTAGAAAATAAATGTATAAAGTGCAAGACTTGTGAGCATATTGCTAAAAATAATGCGATAAAATTTGTAGATGATAAGATGAATATAAATCGTCAGCAAGATAGTAATTGGTTGCAGATAATAGAAGAATGTCCAACACGAGCTTTGCAATTTGATAGTAGATACTATAATTTAGTGGAAATTATGCAAGAAATAATGAAAGATGAAGCTTTTTTTAAATATGATGGAGGAGTTACTCTTTCCGGTGGAGAACCATTATTTCAGTATGAATTTGCTTTAGCTATATTAAAGGCTTGTAAACGGAAAAATTTGCATACAGCAATAGAGACCTCATTATTTACTAAACGAGAGATTTTGGCAAAAATATTGCCATATGTTGATGAGTTTTATACTGATTTAAAAATTTTTGATAATGATTGGCATAAAAATTGTACGAATGTAGATAATGAGATAATAAAAGATAATTTAAAGTATTTATTGCAAACGAATAAGAAAGATTGTGTGATTGTAAGAACACCACTTATTCCAACTTTAACAGCTACAAAAGAAAATATTGCACAGATTAGTAAGTTTATCAGTAATTGTTATCATGATGTAAAATATGAATTGTTAAACTATAATCCTTTGGCAAAAGCAAAATACAGTTATTTAGATAAAAAATATTATTTTACAGAAAATCCTAAATTGTATAGCAATGCACAATTACAGTTTTTTTATGATATTGCTAAGCAAAATGGAATAAAAAATTTAATTATTGAATAGGAGCGATGAGAATGAAAATTTTAGTTGACCATGCAGACATTGATGCTATTAAGAAAATGTATGAATATTATCCAGTAGATGGTGTTACAACAAATCCTTCAATTTTGAAAAAAGCAGGAAGAAATCCTTTTGATGTTTTAAGTGAAATTAGAGCTTTTATCGGCAGTGAGTCTGAACTTCATGCACAAGTAATATCAAAAGATGCTCAAGGCATGATTGAAGAGGCTTATAAAATGCGTGAAATATTAGGTGATAATACATTTATCAAAATTCCCGTAATTCCAGAAGGCTTAAAAGCTATTAAAAATTTGGCTAAAGAAGGTATAAATATCACAGGCACTGCCGTTTATAATCAGATGCAAGGCTTTTTAGCAGGTAAAGCTGGTGCCAAATATGTAGCTCCATATGTAAATCGTATTGATAATCTAGGGGCGAATGGTATTCAAGTTGCAAAAGATATTCATGATATGTTGAAAAATGCAGGTCTTGAAACTGAAGTTTTAGCTGCAAGTTTTAAAAATTCTCAGCAAGTATTAGAACTTGCTAAATATGGTGTAGGTGCAAGTACAATAGCTCCAGATGTTATTGAAAATCTCATTAAAGTTGATGCAGCAAGATGTGCAGTTGATGTATTCGTAAAGGATTTTGAAATTCTTTGTGGTGAAAAGAAAACAATGAGTAATATTTAATAAAAAAAAGATTTCTTGGATTTTTTCAAGAAATCTTTTTTCTTTTGGAGATATTTTTAAGAATGAATATGCCAAGTATGTATTTTTTTTTAGAAAAATGCTAGAATAATTTTATTATAATGATAAAGAGGTGCTTAGATATGAAAATTGGAATTATTAGCGATACACATGGTTGTCATGAACGATTTTCTCTTGCTTTTGATAAATATTTTAAAGATGCAGATATGATTATTCATGCAGGCGATGTATTATATCATGGTCCACGTAATCCAATGCTTTCAGATTATAATCCTGCAAAACTCGCAGAAAAATTAAATGCTTGTAGTATGCCTGTCGTTATTTGTCGTGGTAATTGCGATAGTGAAGTTGATACTTTAGTATTAGATATGCCAATTCAAGCACCATATACTTATGTTGTAGCAGAAGGTTTAAAAATAGTTACTACTCATGGTCATTATGTAGAAACAGATGAAGCAAAAGATAAAATGGCTAGAGCTTTAAAAGCAGATATTTTTATTTCTGGTCATGTGCATATCAATGTTTTAGAAAAAAGAGGAAATACAGTATTTTTGAATCCAGGCTCACCATCACTTAGTAAACGAGAAGATAAGAGAGCAACAGTGGCTATATTAGAAGATAAAACTATTAAAATTGTTGATATAGATACTGATGAAGTGATAATGGCTTTGACATTATGATGAGAATTGCTATAATAAGTGAGGATACAAATGATATTGTATCCTCACTTATTTTGTAAAACTAAATGGATTTGTTAACGAAAATGAAAAGAAGAAATGGTAGGTAATTATGTTCAATATTAGAGAGAATCGGACATTGCGTCGGTTGGATTTGCCTTTGACTTTAGCAGTCATTGGAATTTTAATAGTAGGTCTTATTACAATCGCTAGTGCGACTCATGTAAATACACCTAGTGATGATAGATATTGGTATTTACAAAGACAAGGCATGTTTGCCATTGGTGGATTGATTTGGGCATTTATGATAACGAATTTTTTTGATTATCGTGCTTTGAAAAATTGGGGCAATAAGATTTACATTTTTAATTTGATTATGTTGCTTGCTGTTATGTTTTTTGGTCATGCTGCTTTAGGAGCACAGCGTTGGATACAGATAGGTCCTATCAGTATTCAACCATCGGAATTTTCTAAAGTAATTATGATTATTGCTTTGGCAACATTATTAGAAAGCAGGATTGGACATTTAAATAAATGGCGAGAGGTAGCACCGGTAGCTTTATTTGTTTTAGTACCATTTTTGTTAGTTGCTAAACAGCCGGATTTAGGTACAGGATTAGTATTTTTAGCTATTTTCTTAGGTATGATTTTTGTAGCTGGTATTAGTTTAAAAATATTAGGTATTGTATTTGGTGCTTTCTTAGCAATGCTACCGATAATATGGCAGTTTTTACATGATTACCAAAAAATGCGTATCATGGTATTTATTGATCCAAATGTTGATCCATTAGGTTCGGGATATCATATTATTCAGTCTAAAATAGCGATTGGCTCGGGAATGCTTTTTGGTAAAGGTCTTTTTGGTGGTACACAAAGTCAATTAAATTTCTTGCCAGAAAATCATACAGACTTTATTTTTGCCGTTGTCGGTGAAGAATTTGGTTTTATTGGTGCAGTATTTTTATTGTGTTTATATTTGATTGTATTATGGCGTGGCGTAAAAATTGCACGTGAATGTAAGGATACTTTTGGCATGTTATTAGCATCAGGTATAACATCTATGTTGGCATTCCATTTATTAGTAAATGTAGGTATGACGATGGGGATTATGCCTGTAACAGGTATACCGCTTCCTCTTATGAGTTATGGTGTAAGCTCGTTATTGACGAATATAACTTGTCTTGGTTTATTGATGAATATTCATTTAAAACAACAAAGTTTACATTTTTAAAATTTAGTTATCTTTGTAGATAGTATGGTGAAGTTGTAAAATCTTGGCCATATGGTTTAAATGGTTTAAAACATAAATTATATAATTCTGTAGCGTAAGTATCTATAGCTAACATTTCTTCAAACGTTGTCAATTTTTGTTGACAACGTTTTTTACTGTCTAAATATGATGTTGTTTTAGTTATGATAGGAATAGAAGCATTCTTTTTCATTTGTTTGATTATTTGAGTACCTTTATCATTAAAAGCTAATATACGGGCATATAAAACACCTGTATCATCAAATGTTTGTATCATTTCTTTGGTAATGTTTAATAGTAGATATAAACATAAACGCTGTAGATTAGTTAAAGGATATCTTTTTGACTTTAATTGTTGATAGAAATCAGCTAAATCGGTAGCTTCGTTAGCAGCTTTTAATAATTTGTACTCCAATCCTTCGCGAATACCGTATATTTTAGTTAATTCTTCGAGTTTGGCTAATCTTAGTTTAGAGATTAAAGTAGTGAACAAATAATCCAAGTGAGGTAAATCTTGTTTTTGGTGAGTTTGTTGTAAAAGAGAAAATGTTTCTGTAGGTACAACTTGTTTAAGCTTAGAAAAATTGTTATTATTTGTATATAAAGAATGGCGAATAGCTGTACCACTGGCAAAATTTTCCTGATAATTTAAATCGTTATGTTCTGCTTTTACACGTTGGATGATATTTACTTGCAAGGGTTGGGGATAATTTAAATTGGCTTTTAAATATTCAATGCCTAAAATAGCATTGGGTGCTTTTAATATATTTTCAGAAATACCTGTAAGATTACTCAAAATTTTACTAGTTGTGGCAGCATATGATTGACCGTCAGAAAGGTTAGTTTTCAACAATTGTTGAAATTTTTCGCTTTGGGCAGTTTGGGCAATAAATGTTAACTCTTTTTCATTAGTGTATTCGCTACCAAAACAAATAGAGTCTACACAGTGTAATTTTTGTAATAAATCAATGCCACCTTTGGCGAAGTATTGAGCACTGCGAACGGTAAAAACAAAAGGAAGTTCGATGACTAAATCTATGCCATTTGCTACGGCAAGTTTTGCCCTTTGCCATTTGTTAACTAGGGCCGTTTCACCACGTTGGGTAAAATTGCCACTCATGACAGCTATAAAATAGCTATCGGGGAATTTTTCTTTATGTTTTTTTATGAGATATTTATGACCATTATGAAATGGATTATATTCGCTAATAATTCCAGTTATTGACATTTTTAATTCACTTTCTTGATTTTTTATTTTATAATTTTTTCAGTAATAAAAAATATTTTAGCATAGAAGAAGAATTTTTCCTAAAAAATTTACTTGGATTGTTTGACAAAATATATAGCTACAGCTATAATGAATTGAGGTTGATTGCAATGATGAAAATAAATGTATCGGAAATAGCTGAACAAATTGGTCATGAAATGGCTTTTAGTTTTAATGCAAAACCCGAAGACATTGGGCCACTTTTAGATGATTGTAAGTTAGAAGGTCCCATCATGGTCAAAGGAACCGCAACTAATACTGGTACTTGTTTTCGCATAGAAGGAAAGATTTTGTGCACTATTTCAGAGATATGTGATAGATGTTTAGAACTTTTCCAGAAAGAAAGCGAATATTCTTTTACGGAAGAATATACAAGAGATAAAGAATTTGCAAAAATTAAAGAAATAAATTGTTTTGACGGCGATATTATTAATATCGGCGATTTAGTGCGTGATATTATAATTTCTGCTCAGCCAACAAAACATTTATGTTCGAAAGATTGTAAAGGATTATGTAGTGTATGCGGTGCTAATTTGAATAAGACCGAATGCGGTTGCAATAGGGAAAGTATTGACCCAAGACTTGCAGCTTTGCAGGATTTATTGAAAAAATAGGTAAAAGCAATTTAGCTTGAAGAACCTTTAGTTATTTAAGGAGGTGTGTAGTAAATGGCAGTACCTAAGCGTAAAATGTCAAAAGCTCGTCGTGACAGACGTCGTGCTAACTGGAAATTAGAAGCTCCTGGTTATGTTGCATGCCCTCAGTGTCATGAACCAAAAATGCCTCATCATGTTTGCACTGAATGTGGTTATTATGATGGTAAAGAAGTTATCGCTTCTGCAGAATAATTTTCTGGAGCGAATTAGTATGCTCCCTTTATAGATATAGTGATATTATATTTCTCTATCTATAAAGGGAGCATATTTTATTTTAGGGATAAATCAGGGATTTTATAAAATAATAATTATTCAATGTTTAGTTGGATTTTGTTATAGATAGTGAATTAGTTAAGGGATTTTGTACTTGCCAATTAGAAAAAAAGTTTGTATAATAACCAATTGTAACTGATTATATTATCTGGTACTAAAAGTTGGTGTGAAGGATGACACGTGAAAAAAAGAGAATAAGACAAAGTCTATTAATAGATTATGTGAAATCCAAGCCCTTCTTTACGGATGAGGAATTGGCAAAACTTTTGAATGTTAGTATACAGACTATTAGGTTAGACCGTTTAGAACTAGGCATACCAGAGCTTAGAGAGCGAGTAAAACAATTAGCTGAAGCTACGCAGAAAAAAGTTAAATCTATTAGTAGTAGTGAAGTTTCTGGAGAGCTATTAGAGTTAGAATTGGGGAAATCAGGTATTTCGTTAATGAATATTACGGAAGATATGGTTTTTGAAAAATCTAAAATAGCTAAAGGTGCATATATGTTTGCACAAGCTAATTCATTAGCATTGGCTTTAATTGATGCCCCAATGGCGGTAACAGGTGTTGCTAATATAAAATATAAAGCACCAGTTCGTGTTGGTGATAAATTAATTGCCAAAGCTGAATTAAAGCACAAACGAGGAAATAAATTCTTTGTTTGGGTAAAAATTAAAAATGTTACAGAAGAAGTTTTTAGAGCAAAATTTATTCTTGTTTCATTGGAAGGTAATGGAGGATCCGAGGTATGAAAATTGCAGTAGATGCTATGGGCGGAGATTTTGCACCTAAAGAGATTGTAGCCGGTGCAATACTTGCGGCTAAACGCTATGATTGTGAAATTGTACTAGTCGGTGATCAAGCTCAGATACAAAAAGAGTTAGATAAAAATTATCCGGAATGGAGAAATAGTAATATCTCTATACATCACGCAAGTGATGTCATAGGTATGGGAGAACATCCAGGAGTGGCAGTGCGTAGAAAAAAAGATTCCTCTATTGTTGTTGCTACTCGTCTGGTAAAAGATGGTGAATGTGATGCTGTTTTATCTGCAGGCAATACAGGTGCAGCAGCAGCATCTGCATTATTTATTTTAGGTAGAATAAAAGGGATAGATAGACCTTCAATTGCTACACCTATACCTACAGGAAAAGGTAGCGTTACTTTATTATTAGACTCAGGTGCTAATGTAGATTGTAAACCAAAACATTTATGTCAAAGTGCATTAATGGGTTCTATCTATGCTAAATGTATGCTAGGAAAAGAAAATCCAGCAGTAGGTTTATTAAATATTGGTGAAGAAGCAACAAAAGGAAATGAGCAAGCCCAAGCCACATATCCAATGTTAAAAGGTATGAATACTATTAATTTCCAAGGAAATGCTGAAGGTAGAGATATACCAACAGGTCATTTTGATGTAGTAGTTTGCGATGGGTTTGTCGGAAATATTGTTTTAAAATTTGCTGAAGGTTTGGCAAAAACATTAGTAGGTTTGGCTAAAGATGCTATAAAAAAAGGTGGTATATTAGCTAAATTAGGTGCATTGTTATTGATGCCAGCTTTAAAGAAATTAGGAAAAGATATAGATGTTTCTGAATATGGTGGAGCTCCTTTACTAGGAGTTAATGGTTGTTGTATAATATCTCATGGTAGTTCTAATGCAAAATCTATCTGTAGTGCTATTAGACAAGCCTGTGAATTTGTAAAAAACGATGTATTAACTCAAATTAGGGATAATATAGATAAGGAGGAGATTTGGAGCCATGACACTGAAGTTAAATAGTGCAGGCATTATTGGAATAGGATATCATGTTCCAGAAAAAATCCTCACTAATGCAGATATTGAAAAATTAGTAGATACTAATGACGAATGGATTACAGAACGTACAGGTATCAAAGAAAGACGTATTTCTGCAAAAGATGAGCCAACATCAGAATTAGCATATAAAGCTGCTCTTAAAGCTTTAGAAGATGCTAAGATATCTGCTGAAGAGTTAGATATGATTATAGTGGCAACTATTTCTGCTGACTGTAATACACCTTCAACAGCATGTATTTTACAAGATAAATTAGGAGCTAAAAATGCAGCAGCTTTTGATTTATCAGCAGCATGTTCTGGATTTGTATATGGGTCTGCAATAGCGACACAGTTTATTGAAACTGGTGTGTATAAAAAAGTATTAGTTGTAGGTGCTGAAACATTATCTAAATTTGTAAATTGGCAGGATAGAAATACTTGTATCATTTTTGCTGATGGAGCAGGTGCTGCTGTATTCGGTGAAGTTGAACAAGGTTATGGTATGTTATCTTTTGATTTAGGTGCCGATGGAAGCGGTGCTACAACTATTGAAATTCCTGGTGGTGGAAGTAAACATCCAGCTGATCAAGAATCTATAGATAATCATATGCATTGCTTGCATATGAACGGAAAAGAAACCTTCCGTTTTGCTGTAAAGGCAATGGGCTCTACAGTATTGAAATCTTTAGAACGTGCAGGATTGCAAAAAGAAGATATTGATTATTTAATTCCACATCAAGCTAATATTCGTATCATTGAATCTGCGGCGAAACGTTTGCATTTACCAATGGATAAGGTATTTGTAAATATAGAAAAGTATGGAAATGCATCAGCAGCATCAATTCCAATTGCAATGGCAGAAGCTTATCAATCTGGGAAATTGAAAAAAGGTGAAATCATAGCTCTTTCTGGTTTCGGTGCAGGTCTTACATGGGCATCTTGCATTATGAAATGGGCTAAGGAGGACTAAATAATGTTCGAAAATAATCCTATCTGTAAATTATTAAATATAAAATATCCAATATTTCAAGGCGGTATGGCTTGGCTTGGTACAGCAGAATTAGCTGCTGCCGTTTCTAATGCTGGTGGTTTTGGTATTATTGGAGCAGGACATATGCCTCCTGATCTTTTGAGAGCCGAAATACAAAAAGTAAAACAATGGACAGATAAACCATTTGGTGTAAATATAATGCTTATGTCTCCATTTGTTAAAGAAGTCATTCAAGTGGTGCTTGATGAACGTGTACCAGTTGTAACAACAGGTGCAGGTAATCCAGGTGAATATATACCTGCATTTAAAGAAATTGGTACTAAAGTAATACCAGTTGTTGCATCAGTCGCACTTGCAAAACGTTTAGTTCGTACTGGCGTTGATGCAATTATTGCTGAAGGAACAGAAAGTGGTGGACACGTAGGTGAAATCACTACTATGGCACTTGTACCACAAGTAGTAGATGCAGTGGATATTCCAGTTATTGCAGCTGGTGGTATTGGTGATGCCCGTGGAATGATGGCAGCATTTGCACTTGGTGCTAGTGGTGTACAAATGGGTTCAAGATTTGTAGTATCTAGTGAATGTATTGCTCATGAAAATTATAAAAAATTAATTTTACGTGCAAAAGATCGCTCTACTGTAGTAACAGGCCGTTCTACAGGACATCCTGTACGCGTTATAGCGAATAAATTAACACGTAAATTTGATGAATTAGAAAAAGCAAATGCACCAGTTGAAGAAATTGAAAAATTAGGTGCAGGCGGATTAAATCTCGCAGCAAGAAAAGGCGATGTGGAAATGGGTTCTGTAATGATTGGACAGATTGCAGGTATGCTGAATGAAATAAAACCTGTTCAAGAAATTATAGATGATATTGTAAATAATCTTGCTAAAGTGATGGAAAACGCACAGAATTCTTGCAAATAAATAATAAATTTATAAAAATAATGGTGAAAGGGTGATTACTAAATGAGTAAACTCGCATTTTTATTTCCAGGACAAGGTTCTCAAGTAGTGGGAATGGGTAAAGATTTTTATGACAAATATGATATTGCGAAAAAGTTATTTAAAGAAGCTGACGAAGCACTTGGATATTCTATCATGGACATGTGCTTTAATGGCCCAGCAGAAGATTTAAAACTTACAGCAAATACTCAACCTGCTATTTTGACTATGAGTGTTATCTGCAATGAATTATTAAAAGAAAATGGAATTACTCCAGAAATCGTAGGCGGTCATAGTTTAGGAGAATATTCTGCACTAGTAGCAGCAGGTTCTTTGAAATTTGCAGATGCAGTATATCTCGTTCATAAACGTGGTATGTACATGCAAGAAGCTGTTCCTGTTGGCGAAGGCGGAATGGCAGCTGTAATTGGTCTTGATCGTGATAAAATTGTGGAAATTTGCGAAGAAGTAAGTAACACAACTTCCTTAGTACAGGCTGTAAACTTCAACTGCCCTGGTCAGATTGTAATTGCAGGTACTGCTAAAGGTGTAGAAAAAGCTAGTGAAGAAATGACAAAAGCTGGTGCTAAAAAATGTGTTATTTTACCAGTTAGTGCCCCATTCCATAGTAAATTAATGGAACCTGCAGCAGCTAAACTCGCTGTAGAACTTGATAAAGTAGTTGTATCTGATGCTACTATTCCAGTAGTAACAAATGTTACAGCTGAGGCTTTAACAAAAGCAGAAGATATTAAAGTAAGTCTTGTAAAACAAGCTGCAAGCCCTGTAAAATGGGAAGATTGTATCGCAACAATGAAAGATTTTGGTGCTGATACTTATGTTGAAGTAGGTCCAGGTAAAGTTTTATGTGGATTTAATAAACGTATTGACCGTAAATTGAAATCTTTAAACGTAGAAAATATAGAATCTCTTGAAAAAACTCTTGACTATTTCAAGGAGGTTCGATAATATGCTTTTAGATGGTAAGGTTGCATTAGTAACAGGAGCATCTCGTGGAATTGGTCGTGCAGTTGCTATTGAACTTGCAAAGGAAGGTGCTACTGTAGCTATCAATTATGCAGGAAATGTGGCTGCTGCCGAAGAAGTAAAGAATATAATTACTGATATGGGCGGTAAGGCCATGATTGTTCAAGCTGATGTTAGTGATGAACAGGCTGCTAGTGAAATGGTAGAAAAAGTAATAGCTGAATTTGGTCAGATTGATATTTTAGTTAACAATGCAGGTATAACTCGTGATGGTTTATTCATTCGCATGAAATCTCAGGATTGGAATGCTGTTATCAATACTAATTTGACAGGTATTTTTAACTGTACAAAAGTAGTAGCAAAATATATGATGAAAAAACGTTCTGGAAAAATCATCAATATGAGTTCTGTTTCTGGTATAATGGGAAATATAGGTCAGACAAATTATTCTGCTGCTAAAGCTGGTGTAATTGGTTTTACAAAATCTTTAGCTCGTGAAATGGCTAGTCGTGGTATTACCGTTAATGCTGTAGCTCCTGGTTTTATTGCTACTGATATGACAGCAGCTATGCCAGAAAAAGCACAAGCCCAAGTAGTAGGTTCTATACCACTTGGTAAAATGGGTCAGCCAGAAGATATTGCAAATGCAGTAGTATTTTTGGCATCTGATAAGGCTTCATATATTACAGGACAGGTTGTCAATGTAGATGGCGGTATGGTAATGTAATAATGAATAAATAAATAAAAAAGGTTATTCTGAGGAGGAGGTGACGAGGAATGGCTACTTTTGATAAAGTAAGAGATATCGTTGTTGATCAGTTAGGCGTTGAAGCTGATGAAGTTAATATTGATTCTACTTTCATCGACGATTTAGGTGCAGATTCTCTTGATATTGTTGAATTAATCATGGCTTTTGAAGAAGAATTCGGTATTGAAATTCCAGACGAAGCTGCTGAAAAAATTAAAACAGTTCAGGATGTTGTATCCTATATAGACCAAAATAAATAATTTTAGCGTTTTCTTAGAAAAGTCCCGTGGTTACTCCACGGGACTTTCTAAAGATAATAGAAGAAAAGCGGATTGGAGGAGTTATTTTGAAACTTCCTGAATTGAAAATTGGCAATAAAATTGCAAAAGTACCGATTATTCAGGGTGGTATGGCTGTTAGATTATCAACGGCAAGACTTGCAGCTGCTGTCGCCAATGAAGGCGGTATTGGTTTAATTGCTGCATCTGGTATGCCTACTGATGAATTAAGGTATGAAATTCGCTTGGCGCGATCTTTAACGTCTGGAATTATTGGTATTAACATCATGGTTGCAGCTAGAGGTTTTAGTGAAGTTGTAAAAACTGCTATTGACGAAGGTATTGACCTTGTAGTAGCTGGTGCAGGATTTTCCCGCGATATGTTTGGTCTTGGACAAGAATCTGGTACACCAATCGTACCGATTGTTTCATCTGTTAAATTAGCGAAAATATCCCAACGTCTTGGTGCTACTGCTATTGTGGTTGAAGGAAAAGAAGCTGGTGGACATTTAGGAACTAGCACATCTATACGTGAATTAATTCCGGATATTACAAAAGCGGTAGATATTCCTGTTATTGCGGCAGGCGGAGTACTTTCTGGCCAAGACATTGTTGATCTTATAAAGATGGGCGCAAGTGGTGTACAAATGGGTTCACGCTTTGCTGCCAGTGAAGAATCCAATGCTGCTCCGGCATTGAAGAATTTTTATTTGAAATCTAAACCGGACGACATTGTAGTTATACACAGTCCAGTAGGTCTTCCAGGACGTGCTGTAAGAAATCCATTTGCAGATAAAATAATGGTGGGTCCAGTTCCTCCAAAAGGATGTAGGGCATGTCTAAAGAACTGTAAGCATAATTTCTGTATAATTGATTCATTGATTCGTGCAGAACAGGGAGACGTAGAAAATGGTCTGGTATTTACAGGCGAATATATACACAGAATCAAAGAAATATTGCCAGTTAAGGAAATAATTTCTAGAATAAAATCAGAAGTTGCGGCAATAGATTAAATGAGAGGTGTTTGTTTTGACAAATAGAGTGGTAATTACTGGTTTAGGAGCAATATCTCCTATCGGTATTGGTAAAGACGCTTTTTGGCAAGGTCTTCTTGCTGGTAAAAGTGGGATAGATAAAATTACACATTTTGATGCTAGCGATTTTAAAGCACAGATTGCAGCAGAAGTAAAAGATTTTAATGCTTCTGATTTTATTGATAAAAAAGAAGCAAAACGCATGGATAGATATACTCAGTTTGCTATTGCAGCAACTAGACTTGCATTTGATGATGCAAATATGGATTTATCCAAAGAAGATAAAGAACGTATTGGTGTATTTATTGGTAGTGGTATCGGTGGTATTGAAACACTACACGATCAATATAATACTATTTTTACTAAAGGGCCAAATCGTGTAAGTCCTTTCTGCGTACCTATGATGATTAGTAATATGGCAGCTGGAATGACTTCTATTACTTTTGGTCTTCAAGGCCCTAGTATTTGCCCTGTAACTGCTTGTGCAACTGGTACAAATGCTATTGGTGATGCTATGCGTGTTATTCAGCGTGGTGAAGCTGATGTGATGGTTGCTGGTGGTACAGAAGCTTGTATTTCTCCACTTCCAGTAGCAGGCTTTGCTTCCATGAAAGCACTTTGCACAGATATGAACGATAATCCACAGAAAGCTTCTCGTCCATTTGATAAAAATCGTAGCGGTTTTGTTATGGGTGAAGGTGCAGGTATCGTTATTTTAGAAAGTTATGAACATGCAGTAGCTCGTGGAGCTCAGATTTATGCTGAACTTGCTGGATATGCTGCAACTTCTGATGCTTATCATATGACTAGCCCAGATCCAGAAGCAAAACAATCTGCTCGTTGCTTTACAAATGTAGTAAAAGATGCAGGTCTTGAATTAACAGATGTAGATTATATCAATGCTCATGGTACATCTACACCATTAAATGAAAGAACTGAAACAGCAGCTATTAAACGTGCTTTTGGTGATCATGCGTATAAATTATCTATCAGCTCTATTAAATCTATGATAGGACATCTTCTTGGTGCTGCTGGTGGTATTGAATGTATCGCTACAGCTTTAGCTGTTAAAAATGATATTATGCCTGCTACAATCAACTATGAAACTCCAGATGAAGAATTAGATTTAGATTATGTACCAAATGTTGCTAGAGAAAGAGTTATCAATGCAGCTATTTCTGATTCTTTAGGTTTTGGCGGTCATAATGCAGCTATTTTATTGAAAAAACTTAAGTAAATCAGGTTTTATAAATGAATTTATCAGAAAAACGCAAACAGAAATTAGGGGAATTAGTCTCTATATTAGGTGTGAAGTTTAATGATTTGAACTTATTAAATCAGGCTTTGACACATACTTCATATGCTAATGAGGCTAAAGACCATAGTCTTCATAACGAACGTTTGGAGTTTTTAGGTGATGCTGTGCTAGAATTAGCTTCTAGCACATACTTATTTAAAACTTTTAGTCAAATGCCAGAAGGTGAAATGACGAAGGCTCGTGCCTCTGTAGTTTGTGAAACAAGTTTAGCAAAACTTGCTATGAATTTAAATGTTGGGCAGTATTTATTGTTAGGTAAAGGTGAACGCTTAACAGGTGGAGAACATCGTCCATCGATTTTAGCAGATGCCTTTGAATCAATCATTGGTGCTATTTATTTAGATCAAGGTTGGCAGACAGCTTATGAATATGTGCTTGATAAGTTAAAAGAGGAATTTATTGCTGTAAAATATGGTTATAATTTAAAAGATTATAAGACTATTTTACAAGAAGTAGTACAAGGAAAAGGTCTCTATGTCGAATATAAATTATTATCAGAGACAGGTCCTGATCATGCGAAAATTTTTGAATTTGCTGTAGTTATTGATAAAAAAATCGATGGCAAAGGAAAAGGTACTACTAAAAAAGAAGCTGAACAACATGCAGCTTATGAAGCTTTAAAAAAATATGGCATAGAAAAATAAAAAAGACTAAGACAAATGAGGATAATGTGTGCATTTGTCTTAGTCCTTTTTATTTGTTAAATATTTTATTTTAGTGAAGATGAAAAATTTTTTTCAATCTTAGATAATAATTTCAATAATTGAATATTTTCCTGTTCAGTCAAGCTTTTTTCTACATCAGAAATTACAGAAATATCTACTTGATTTAAAGTATTGATGAGATTAATGCCTTTATCGGTTGTAGATAGAGAAAATGCTCTTTTATCATCAGGATTGGGAGATCTCTTAATTAATTCTTTTTGTTCTAATTTGTCGACAAGAACTTTTACATTATTAGGGTCTTTTTGTATAATATCGGCTAATTTTTTCTGGGATATATTTTTATTGATGTGAATTTGATTTAATACTACCCATTGCTCTGGAGTAATATTATATGGGGAAAATTTATGTGTCAAATTTTGATGAATTTTTCTAGCTATGGTACAAATTGTATATCCTAAAGATTTTTCGAGAAACATTAAAATAACACCTCAAGTTTTAAATATATTTTATTGTAACATAAAATATAAAGGTGAAGATAGATAAAGGAGTCTAAGATATTTAGACTCCTTTTTTATATTTAGATATTTATTTTATAGAATTAGCGATGGCTCTATCTATTTCTAAAGATAAGTTATTGAGATAATTATCAATGCCTTTTTGACCTAGATAAAATGGATTATTTTCTATGGAAGTAGAATTTACTACATTATTTAATTTAGCATAACCATTATCGGCAAATAAATGAGCAGTAGTTTCAACAACTACATTATTATCATGACAATATTGAGTAAAATGTTCTAGGGAAGATTTATATTGGACTTTGTTTTCTATGGATTTAGGAATGCCTGTGCCACCCCATTGAGCAGCCATATAAGTTTTACCTTGAGTTTTTACTGGGAATATAAAAGAGACACAACCAGGAGAATGACCAGGAGTGGATACTATAGTGACAGTAGTATCATCTAGAGTGATTTTCTGTCCATCTGTTAAGAATTCATCTACAGTACATTTTGGTGAACGAGCAGCATTTGCACCATCAAAAGTGTTATTCATATAATAAAAATCAGTGTTGCTCATAAAGATTTTAGCATTATATTTATCTTTTAAATACTGTGCTCCACCGTAATGGTCACCATGACCATGAGAGATTAAGATGTATTTTAAATCATGAGGATTTAATCCTAATTTTTCCATGCCATCAATGATCAATTGAGCATCGTTATTATCCCACATGGAATCAATGAGTATGATGCCATCAGAAGTTTGCAATGCCCAAGCTACGACACTTTTTGTACCTATACAATAAAGATTGTCAAAAACTTTTGTAGGCGTTAGGGGAGTATTATCGAATAATTCACTAGGTAAATTAGGTGGTGGGGAAGTTGGCGATGTGTCTTGTGCATAAGCTGAGCTAGAAAGCAAGATACAACAGCAAACAAGTGTAAATAAAATATTTTTTGCTTTGGCAATATAATACATAAATAAACCTCCTTAATAATAATACGTATACGTATGATTTTATATTAATATGTATACGTACTATTGTCAAATAATAATTTTATTTATTTAATAAATTTATTGACATTATTAGTTTAAATATGATAGAATTTCAAGATGTAAGCCTTAAGAAATTAAGGTTTCCCAACCGCACAAAAAGGTTTATAAATAGTCTTTGACTAACCGTAATTGGCGAGTATTAATTAAGGTAGGTGTAATTGAATGTACGCTATTTTCCAGACAGGCGGAAAACAGTATCGTGTTTCCGAAGGTGACGTTATCACTGTTGAAAAAATCGCAGCTAATGAAGGCGATGTTGTAACTTTTGATCAAGTTTTAACTGTTGTTAATGATGCAGATGTTAAAGTTGGTACTCCAGTTGTTGAAGGTGCTAAAATCACTGCAAAAGTTGAAAAACAAGATAAAGCTAAAAAAATCTTAGTTTTCAAATACAAAGCTAAATCCAACTATCGTCGTCGTCAGGGTCATCGTCAGCCTTTCACTAAATTAACTATTGAAAAAATCGAAGCATAATGATAAAAATATCTGTAATGCGTCAAGATGATGATAAAGTCATCGGTCTTTTAGTAGAAGGACATGCAGGAGCAGGCGCATATGGTCAAGATATTGTATGTGCTGGGATTTCTGCATTGGCTCAGTCAGTTATTTTAGGTTTGGCAAAACATTTACATCGTGAAATAAATTATGATGTAAAGCCCGGATATTTAAGTGTGGCTCTGAAAGATAAAGCTGATGATTTAACAGAAGCTGTCTTTGCTGTAGCTGTACTTGGTTTTGCGGAAATAGAGAAATCTAATCCGAAAAACGTTTCTGTTCTAAATATCAGGAGGTGAATTTGAATGTTCAATTTTGATTTACAGCTTTTCGCTCATAAAAAAGGTGTTAGTAGTACTCGTAACGGTCGTGATAGTGAATCTAAACGTCTTGGCGTTAAAGAACACGCTGGTACAATCGTTACTGCAGGTAGCATTTTAGTTCGTCAGAGAGGTACTCATTTCCATCCAGGTGCTAACGTAGGCATCGGTAAAGATGATACTTTATTCGCTAAAATTGCTGGTCGTGTTGCTTTCGAACGTAAAGGTCGTTACAACCGTCAAATCAGCGTATATGCTGAATAATTAAGAAATAAAGTCCGTATTCTAAAAAGAATACGGCTTTTTTTTATCATTAATGTCAACTAAAATTTTGTATAGGTTGACTAATAGCTTTAGCTTAAATATAATATTAAGGGATTAAAAAAATAAAACTTAAGTGTAAAAGGTTGAAAGATAATGATAAAGCTTATTCAAAAGTTAGCAGATTGCGATAATTCTTTTTTTGGCGGGTGGTTATTAGCCAGAGCAGAGATACATATTCGAAAAGACGTTGATTTATTTAGTAATAACTTATTATTGCATAAGAAAAATAAGGCTATTATGCAGGTATTAGGTAGTGATAATGCAGGTAAAATACAGCAAGAATTAAAGACATTATTATTATTACCTAAAAGAGCTATAGTAAAAAGTTCAAATGAAAAAGAAGATGAATTTTCAAAAGAATTAATGGACAAAAATTGTATTTATGAGCATTGTTTTAATGATGATGAAATAAAGAAGTATGTTGAATTAAGTGGAGATAAAAATATTATTCATCAAACTAAAAATCCTATAGTGCCTGGATTATTAATGGCTCTATCTTTGCAAAATTTTTTAAAAATAGAAATGCTACATTGGCAGGTAGATTTTTTAGCTCCTGTATTTTCTGAAGATGTACTAAGAGTGTATGCAGTTGAAGATAAATTAAAGGCATATGTAAATGGAAAAAATGTATTTAATATTGTAATAAAAAGTAGGTAGAAAAAATGAGTAATTATTCCAATAAAACGTTAGAATTGACTAGATTAGCATTATTAATAGCGATGAATTGTGTTTCAGCATATATAGTAATACCATTACCATTTTCTTTGTCACCAATAGTTTTACAGACTTTAGTAGTTAATTTGGTAGCTTTTTTATTATCACCGAAACAGGCTTTTATCACTATGTTTGTGTATATATTGATAGGACTTGTGGGTATTCCTGTATTTACAGGCGGGTCAGCAGGACCTGCTAAAATTTTTGGACCAACAGGTGGTTATATTTGGGGTTATCTAGTTGCTGCCGTATTGATAGCTTGGCTTAAGGGAAATAAATATAATTTTAAGCGATATGCTTCAATAGGGGTAGGCTTAGGTATACCAGTGATTTATCTTTTGGGTGCAATTCAATTGAAATTATTAACAGATATGAATTGGGAAGCAGTATTCTTAACAGGAGTATTACCTTTTATTCCATTAGATATTGTAAAGTGCATTGTGGCTGTAATATTAGCCAGACCTATAGGGAAAATTTTTAATAGAGGATATTAAGATTATGAAACAAGTATATATATTAGGTGGTCTTCGTAGTTATATTGGTTTATGTAATGGTATGTATAGATATATTCCAGCTGAAATTTTGGGAGCGAAGGTACTAAAAAATTTAAAAGAGAAATATAAAATAGAAGATAAGGATATAGATTATATAATAGCTGGTAATGGAGTGGGAGCTGGCGGTAATATTACTAGATTAATGACACTTGAAGCAGGTATAGATGAAAATGTACCTGCTTTTACTGTAGATATGCAATGTTGTAGTGGTTTAGAAAGTATTGCAGTAGCTTATGCTAAAATTGCTTCTGGGCAAGCGGATATGATAATAGCTGGTGGTTTTGAGAGTAGTTCAACTCAGCCAATACGTGGATATAATAAAAACCATCCTGATTATACTGAAAATAGCTTTTATACAGTAGCAAAATTTATACCAAATAATCATCGAGAGACTATAATGCTTGAAGGAGCTGAATATACGGCAATAAAAGAAAATATAACTAAAGAAGAATTGGATTTATGGGCATTAAAAAGTCATGAAAGAGCAGTACGAGCAAGACAAGAACATTTATTAGATGATATAGTTGTTTCAATTAATGATAGTGATAAAGATGAAGGTATTAGAGCTAAAATGAGTGAAAGATTGTTAAAAAGAATGCCTAAGTTATTGCTAAATGGAGAGGTAACGACAGCAGGAAATTCTTGTTTGATTAATGATGGAGCGGCTTTTGTAATAGTATGTTCAGAAGAATATTTAAAGAAAATTGGACAAAAAGCACAAGCTAGAATTTTAGACTATTGTGCTTGTGGTGTTAATCCTATGCTTAGTCCAATGGGTAGTATTAAAGCTATAAAGAAATTATTAATGCAAAAAAATATGGATATAAAAAATATAGATTGTTTTGAAGTAAATGAAGCTTTTGCTGTTATTGATGTATTATTTGAACGTAATTTTCCAGAAGTGATAGATAGATATAATATTTTTGGCGGAGCTTTGGCATATGGTCATCCTTATGGAGTGTCAGGTGCTATGATTTTATTACATTTAATAAAATCTTTGGAATATAGAAAAGGAAAATTAGGTTGTTGTAGTATTGCTGGTGCTGGAGGATTGGGCAGTGCAATGACGATTGAATATCTTTAAAAGATAGAGGTGAATTCTATGGATTATTTATCTATTTTGAAACGACAAAATTTGCAAGATAAAGCGTTGGTAACAGATAAGGATAGTTTTTCATATGAAGATTTAATAAAGAAAGTTGAGAAAATACGAGGACATATAGATTATACAGATAAATATAAGTTTATTTATGAAGATTTAATTGTAGATCAATTATGTACGTTTATTGCTTATAGTGGTACAAATGTAGTGCCAATTATTGCTACGAATGTAAGCAAAAATCAAGATTTTGTTGTAAAGGATATTCCTTCAAATGCTTGCATGGGAGTAATGACTTCTGGTTCTACGGGAAAAAGTAAATTATTGTGGAGAAGTTTTAGTAGTTGGGTGGATTTTTTCCCAAAGCAAAATGAAATCTTTAATATAGATAAGAATACAGTGATATTTTGCCAAGGAAGTTTGGCTTTCACAGGAAATTTAAATATATATATGAGTGTTTTATTTGTAGGTGGTTCAATTGTAGCTACTGAAAAATTTGCTCCTAAAACGTGGGTGAATATGATGGAACAAAATAAAGTAAATACAATTTATTTAATACCATCAAAATTATTATTGTTGCCTAAAATCATAAGCGATAAAAATGCAAGACTAAAGGCTATAATTAGTGGTTCACAAAGTATGGGAAAATTTCAGGCAGAAGAATTGAAAAAAGTTTTTCCTAATGTAAAAATAACTTTATATTATGGTGCTAGTGAATTAAATTACATATCATATATTCAAGATGATAATATGACCGAGGATAAAACTTGTATAGGTAAACCTTTTAAGGGAGTAAAAGTCTTTATTAAAGATGAAGAGATAATGATTGATACACCTTATGGTGTTGAGGGAATACAAAGACCTTTTTCTTTAAAAGATAGAGGTTATATTGATAAATATGGAAATTTACATTTTTTAGGAAGAAAAGATGATATTTGTAACTTAAATGGTATAAAAATTTCTGAATATAAAATAGAGAATATATTAAAAGATAAATTATCTTTAGAAGAAGTAGCAATAACCATAATTAATCAGAATAATATAGATATAATGATAGCTGTTGTTGTTAAAGATGATTTACCTAAAAAATCGGAGATAATAAATAAATTAAGAGAATATCTTAGTGAATACGAAATACCGAAAAAGTTTATAAAAGTATTAAGTTTGCCTAAGAATGAAAGCGGGAAAATAGATAAATTGAAATTAAACGAAATAATTAAAAATAAGATATAATGATATAATAATCAGCATAAGTTATAAAAAAAATAGTAAAAAATATGTAAATATGTAAACTTTTTTCTTGACTATGTAAAAGATAAGTTGTACAATGAATACACTATCAATTAGGGAGATGTAATTATGGTTAAATTTGTTGAAACAAAAACATTAAAAGAAAAAGTTGATGTTTCCACTATCGGTTTTGGAACACATTTTACTGATTATATGTTTGAAATGACTTATGATGAAGGTCAAGGATGGCATGACGCTCAGATTGTACCTTATGAAGAAATAAAAGTTAGCCCAGCGAATGCAACACTTCATTATGGTCAAGCAATCTTTGAAGGTATGAAAGCTTTCCGTCAAGGTAAAGATGTAGTTATTTTCCGTACAAAAGACCATTTAAATCGTTTAAATAATTCAGCTCGTATTCTTGATATTCCACCAATCGATGTTGATTTTGTTTATGATGCACTTCATCAATTAATCACTATCGAAAAAGATTGGGTTCCAAATAAAAAAGGTCAAAGTCTTTACATTCGTCCATTCATTTTTGCTGATGATCCATTCTTAGGTGTTAGCGTATCTAAAAGATATAAATTCTATATCATTCTTTCTCCAGTAGCTGCTTATTATGCACATGGATTTGCTCCAGTAAAAATCATGGTTGAAGATACATATGTTCGTGCAACAAAAGGTGGTTTAGGTGAAGCAAAAACTCCTGCTAACTATGCAGCAAGTCTTCATGCAGGACTTGAAGCTCACAAAAATGGTTATGACCAAGTATTGTGGTTAGATGGCGTACATCGTAAATACATCGGTGAAGTTGGTTCTATGAACATTTTATTCAAAATCGATGGCAAAATCGTAACTCCTGCTTTAGATGGTACAATCTTAAATGGTGTTACAAGAAGAACTGTACTTGCAGTAGCTAGAGAATGGGGTATGGATGTAGAAGAACGTCCTATCACTATTGATGAATTAGTAGAAGACTACGAAAATGGTAAATTAGAAGAAGTATTTGGTTCTGGTACAGCAGCTGTAATTTCTCCTGTTGGCGTACTTGGCTATAAAGATAAAGTAATGACTATCAATGATGGTAAAATTGGACCATTCGCTCAGAAAATGTTCGATTATATCACAGGTCTTCAGAGCGGTGAAGAAAAAGACGTTCATGGCTTCATTGATAAAGTAACAACTGTAGACTAATTTAATTAAAGAAATATATTTATAAAGAAAAGCTCTCGAGGTTATTTTCGGGAGCTTTTTTGTTTAAAAATTTAAGAGTTCTTACCTTGGTTGAAAGGGTTTTTCAGAAAATGTTATAATAATCATAATAAAAACTTTGTAATATAAGTATATTTTTGCTAAAATATATATATTTGAAACTAACAGAGATTAAAGGAGGGTTTTTAGTGCCTGTAAAAATAACTATGGAGGATTTAAAGCAAAAATTAGCGGGTCCTCAATATAAATTAACTCCTCAAAGAAAAATTGTATTACAGATATTTTTAGATAGACCAAGTCAGCATTTAAGTGCAGAAGATGTGCATTTTATTTTGAAAGAGCAAAAATGTGAAATTGGCTTAGCGACAGTATATCGTAGTTTAGAATTATTAAGTGATTTAAATATTTTAAATTACCTTGATTTTGGTGATGGTTGTCGTCGCTATGAGTTAAATGATGCAAGTCCTAATGAGCATCAACATCATCATTTGATTTGCGTTGAATGTGGTAAAGTCTTAGAATTTACAGATGATTTATTGGGTAATCTTGAACAAAAAATAGAAGATAAATGTAATTTTAAGATTGTAGATCATCAGTTGAAATTCTTTGGTTATTGTGAAGAATGTCAGAAAAAGCGTGAAGTGAAATCGTGAAGATAAAAGATTTTTATTTAAATAGTACAAAAGAAATTATTGTAAAAATAGTAAAAGAAATTCTAGTATTATTTAAAGTTGATATTGATAATGTAAAAGATGCTATTTTTGATTATGATGAATTAAAAATAGAAAATAATACAGATAATGTAGCTTTAAATGGCGTAAAAACAGTTTTGACTTTGCGAAAAGATGATAAAATATGGACTTATACAAGACAAAGTTTTTTACATGAAGATGAAAGTCTAAAAGCAGGGACTAATCGTTTAATTAAATTAAATTTATATCATATCTTCTGTGAAGATTTACAGGCCAAAACAGCTCCTTGGGGAATTCTTCATGGGGTTAGACCAACAAAAATAGTACATCGCTTGATGGAGCAAGGATTAGACCGTCAAGGTTTAATAAAGCGTTTGCAAGATGATTATGAAGTGCAAATAGATAAAGCAAATTTAATTACGGATATTGCTTATTTACAATTGCCTTTTTTAGCTAAAGCAAATGATCCTAAATTAATCAGTGTATATGTTGGCATACCATTTTGCCCATCTCGTTGTCTGTATTGTTCATTTCCATCTAGTATATTGCCAAGTAGTGAAGTGACTCGTAAGTATTTACAAACTTTAAATTATGAGATTGCTAAAATTAAGGCATTAATTGAACAATATGAATTTAAAGTTCAAAGTATTTATATAGGTGGGGGCACTCCTACAAGTTTAAATGAAAATGATTTTGATGATTTATTATCATTAGTATCTAAATCATTTAAAGGCGATTATGTTGAAGAGTTCACTGTGGAAGCAGGTAGACCTGATTCTTTGAGTCTGGAAAAGGCAAAATCCATAGTGAAATACGGTGCAGATAGAGTTAGTGTAAATCCACAGACAATGCAAGATAGAACATTGACTTTGATTGGCAGAAAACATACTTCAGCAGATATTTTGCGTGCGTTTAAGCAGGTTAGACAAGCTGGTATAAAGCATGTGAATACGGATTTAATCATTGGACTTCCTGGAGAAGATACAAAAGATGCTCAAGATACGATTAATAAAGTAATTGATTTAGCTCCAGATGATATAACATTGCATGCATTGGCTTTGAAAAAGGGTTCAGAGCTAAAACTCATAAGAGATAATATTGTTTTGCCTGATGATGAAACGGTTCAAGCTATGGCTAAAATAATCACTACTGCTATTGATGAATATGGTTTAATACCTTATTATATTTATCGTCAAGGATATATGAGTGGTCAATTAGAAAATGTAGGCTATAGTAAAAAAGGACAAGAAGGCATATATAATATTCAAATAATGGGTGAACGCCAGACTATCTTAGGTGTTGGCGGTGCAGCAACTAGTAAGATTACTTATCCAGGAAAAAGATTGCAAACATCTTTTAATGCAAAAGATTTGTATACTTATTTAAATAGTATAGATAAATATATTGACCGCCGAGCAATGCTTTTAAAAGAAGCTTATGGCGACTAAAATTATGTAGAGGTGATATTTTATATGTTGACAAAAGCTCCTCGTGGAACAAAAGACATACTCCCTGATAAAGTAGGAAATTGGTTATATCTTGAAAATTTAATCAGAAAATTATGTGGTCAATATGGCTACCGTGAAATCAGAACACCTATTTTTGAACATACTGAATTATTTCAGCGTGGCATAGGTGAAACTACTGATGTTGTAGAAAAAGAAATGTATACATTCACAGATAGAGGTAATAGAAGTATTACTCTTCGTCCTGAAAATACAGCAGCAGCAGTACGTTCTTATTTAGAAAATAAATTATATGCAGATACAAATTTATGCAAATTATTCTACATTGGTTCAATGTTTAGATATGACCGCCCACAAGCTGGTCGTTATCGTGAATTTCATCAATTTGGTGTAGAAGCTTTAGGTGAAGCAAATCCAGCTGTTGATGCTGAAATCATTTCTTTAGCTGTACAGTTCCTAAAAGATTTAGGGCTTAAAGATATAAAATTATTATTAAACTCTGTAGGTTGTCCAAAATGTAGACCTGTATATCGTCAAAAATTGCAAGAGTTTTTCAAACCTGTAATCAATGAGATGTGTGATGATTGTAAATCTCGTTATGATAGAAATCCAATGCGTCTTTTAGATTGCAAAAACGAAAGATGTAAAGAACTTGCTGAAAATGCTCCTGCTATTACTGATTGTCTTTGTGATGAATGTAGCGACCATTTCCATAAAGTACAGGAATTTTTGACAGCTGCAGGTATTGAATTTGAATTAGATCCAGGTCTTGTACGTGGTCTTGATTACTATACTAAAACTGCATTTGAATTAAAATATGTACCACTTGGTGCTCAATCTGCCGTTTTAGGTGGTGGCCGTTATGATGGTCTTATTGAAGAATGTGGCGGTAAATCTACACCTGCTGTAGGTTTTGCTACAGGTCTTGAAAGAGTATTACTCGCTCTTGAAATGCAAAATTTATTACCTGAAACTAATTATGATACAGATGTATTTATTGTAGCTTTAGGTGATACTGTACAGGCAAAAGCATTTGAAATTTTAGCTAATTTGCGTAGAGCTGGATTTAAAGCTGCTATGGACTTTGCAGGACGTAGTATGAAAGCTCAAATGAAACAAGCAAATAAAGCAAATGCAAAATTCACTATTATCTTAGGTGAAGATGAATTGCAAGCAAATTCTGTTGTACTTAAAAATATGAATGAAAGTACACAAGAAACAATCTCTATAGATGAATTGCTTAATAAACTCACTACATTAACAAAATAATTATTGAGGTGGAATTAGTAAAATGGAAACAATGGAAGGTATGAAAAGAACTCACCATTGTGGTGAACTTCGTGCCACAAACGAAGGTCAAGAAGTAGTATTATGCGGTTGGGTATCTCACCGTCGTGACCATGGTGGACTTATTTTTATTGATTTACGTGATAGAAGTGGCCTTGTTCAGCTCGTTTTTGCTGAAGATAAAATTGGTGCAGACCAATTTCCAAAAGCAGAATCCCTTCGTTCTGAATTCGTAGTAGCTGTACGTGGTAAAGTTTCTTTACGTGATAAAGAAACAATAAATCCAAATATGGAAACTGGCGAAATTGAAATTTATGCTGAAGAATTACGTATTTTAAATAAAGCATTGACTCCTCCATTCTATATTCAAGATGGTATTGATGTTGATGAAAACGTTCGTTTAAAATATCGTTATTTAGACCTTCGCCGTCCTGAAATGCAGAAAAATATCATGCTTCGTCATCGCGTTACAAAATTAATGCGTGATTACTTTGATGAACATGGTTTCTTAGAAATTGAAACACCAATGCTTACAAAGAGTACTCCAGAAGGTGCACGTGACTATTTAGTTCCTAGTCGTGTAAATCCTGGTAAATTCTATGCATTGCCACAATCTCCACAGATTTTCAAACAGTTATTGATGGTAGCTGGTTATGAAAAATATTTCCAAATCGTACGTTGCTTCCGTGATGAAGACTTACGTGCTGACCGTCAGCCAGAATTCACTCAGCTCGATATTGAAATGTCATTCGTTGACCAAGATTATATCTTAAACTTAATGGAAGGCTTAGTATCCGGTTTATTTGAAAAAACTATCGGTGAAAAAGTACAGACTCCATTCTTACGTATGACTTGGGACGAAGCTATGGAAAGATATGGTTCCGATAAACCAGATATCCGTTTTGGCATGGAACTCATGGATATTTCCGAATACGTTAAAGGCTCTGACTTTAAAGTATTTAAATCTGTACTTGATAATGGCGGACAGGTTAAAGTTATCAAAGTTGATGGCTATGCAAATATTCCTCGCCGTGAACTTGATGGTCTTGTAGAATATGCTCAAAGATATGGTGCAAAAGGTTTAGCATGGATTCAGTACACTGAAACAGAAATCAAATCTCCATTCAAAAAATTCTACAGCGAAGAAACATTCCAGAAAATCAAAGAAGCAACTAATGCTCAAACAGGCGACTTATTACTCGTAGTTGCAGATAAACCACTTGTAGTAGCTCAAGCTCTTGGCGAATTACGTCTTGAAATGGGCCGTCGTCGTGGTCTTATCAATGAAAACGAATATAAATTCCTTTGGGTTGTTGACTTCCCTATGTTTGAATATGATGAAGAAAATAAACGTTGGAAAGCAATGCATCATCCATTCACTGCACCACGTGATGAAGATGTACAATATCTCATTTCTGATCCTGGTCGCGTAAAAGCAAAAGCATATGATATGGTATTAAATGGTGTAGAAATCGGTGGCGGTAGCCTTCGTATTTACAATAGCGATACTCAAGAAAAAGTATTTGAAGCAATCGGCTTAACTCCAGAACAAGCTCATGAAAAATTCGGCTTTATGCTTGATGCCTTCAAATATGGTACTCCTCCACATGGTGGACTTGCATTTGGTCTTGACCGTATGGTTATGCTTATGGCTAAACGCAATTCTATTCGTGACGTTATTCCATTCCCTAAAACTCAAAGTGCTAGCTGCTTAATGACACAGGCTCCTTCTGAAGTTGATGCAAAACAGTTACGTGAACTTTCTATTCGTACTGCTGTAGCTCCTAAGAAAAAAGCTGAAAATTAATCATATAGATTATTAAAGATAAATTTTAATATTTTATTTGATAGCATAAGATAAAAAAGAACAGACGTTTTTGTCTGTTCTTTTTTTATTCGTATATGATTTACTTAATAATAAAGAAAATAGCCATAACTCTAAGGGTTGAAGAGTTATGGCTTTTATATAAATGACAATAAGAGGAGTCATTAGGATTGGTAAGATTTTAATATTTTATTTTAAAACTATTTGATGAACAAGATTGCGAACATCTTCAAGGCCATTTTGAGCCATGAGATTATGCAAATACATAAAAGAAACTTGTGCACCAATATAATTTCTAAAATCGTTGAATAATTGACCGTTTAAGTCTTTATCAGAAAAATTATAATCAGTTTTAGCAATTTCTTTGAGATAGATTACTGTATTTTTAGCAACAATACCACTCAATACCCAGTCATGGTCGCCTAAGTGGACGATATAACCTTCTTGATGTTGTGGTGTAGGTAATTTATCTCCAGATTTATCAAGTAAACCATATTTTACAGGATTTTTTTGAGCGATAATGCTAGCAGTTTTTATCCAATTTACTACATCATGTTCATCTTTATCACTGCCAGGATGATTATGAGCACAAGCTTGAGCTATGATTTCTTCTGCAGGTAAATTGCGATAAATGGCTTCTACAATTCCTAAAATATGATGTGCACCAGTACCGCAGATTGTATATTCAGGAAGACAAGTTCCATCTTCATTCCATTGGAAAACCCATGGTTTAGCTAAATCATGTAATGCTTGAGCAGATAATACGATATCATTATTCACTGTATAACCAAAGATTAATTTATAAGTATTAACTATGCCCTCAGAAATAGAGAGATTTGCTGCTGTATGAGTTGGGAGTCCTCCAGGATAAGCATGATGACTAGAATAGCCACTACCAGGAGCAGTGATAAAATCTTGTGGATTATTTTTAGTTTTTAATGGTGGAAATAATTGTTCAGGACTGATGATGGAAGTATCAATTAAGCCTTTATTAGCAAGCTCATTATAAATATTAGTTACATCTGTAGAAGATGTGTATAATTGCATAAATTTAGGATGTGTATCTTTGATTAAATCTAATGTTTGTTGACGAAGCTTATTATCTGTTATTTTTTCCACACTAGAGATTATGTAATCATAAGCGTTATTAACTAGCTGAGAATTGAGTGGTGCTTTTGTAGCTGGTGGTAAATCAGATAATTTAACGGGATTTATGTTAAAACTAGAAGGTGTTATTTTTTGAGCGAAAGCTTTATGGTTTAATCCTGTTAAATCAAAAAGTGCTGCTCCGGCCAAAACACCAGCACCTAATTTAAAAAAATTACGACGAGATAAATTTTGCATATATTAACATTCCAATCTGCTAAGTTTTAAGCGATATTTTTAAGTTAATTTAAGTATAAAGATGAAATGTGTAATTTTAATTTAATTTATGCTAAATTTCAGTAAATCTTTTGCAAAAAATAGATAAAAAAGCATTAAGTATATAAAATATATCTTAATGCTTTTTAATTTATTCAACAGTATTTAAAATTATTTGATGGTCAGTATAAACTAAACAATTAGGATCATTTCCTTGTAGTATACGAAAAATTTCTGCTGGAATATATAATTTATCGTTGATGAGCAGTGGCCCAGAACCAAGGGATATAGGTGCAGTCATGCCGATGGCAATAGTGCTTTGAGCAGTATACAAATCTTGACCTATTTTTACAGTGGATTTCATATTTTTACTATTAATGGTAGCAGTTTCTTTATTGTTATTCCAAGAAATAGTAAAGCCTAAATTTTTACAAACATCACGAGCGGGAACTAATGTACAATTATTGATGACGATAGGATAAGCATTAATTTTAGTGCCATTCACAATGATTTCATCTTGTTGTTGAATTTGTGTAGCTTCTCCATTTGTAGAGGTGGCTTCAACTGGTAGAATATAGGTAAATATAGCCAAAGTAAAGCAAGCTAAAAGTATTAGTCGAGAAATTAATTTCATAAAATCACCTTCTAAAAGTATTAAGTTTAGAAATTTATCGTATAAGGTTAATAAAACTCTAATATATATTAGAACATAATAGACTTTAAAATCAATTACAAAAAAATTAAAATAGGATTAAAAAATAAGTTAAAGCAGTGGATTTTTAAATATGTTATAATTAAAATTAATTTTTATAGATAGGTGTAATAAATGGATATACGAGAAAATGTACAATTTTTAAAAGGAGTTGGCCCTAAAAAGGCACAAACTTTAAAAAAATTAGGTATAGAAAATATATATGATTTAATCACATATTATCCTAGACGATATGAAGACCAGAGTCAGATAATGCCTATCGGCAGAATAAAAGTCGGAGAAGTAGTAAATATTCAGGGTAAAATCATGGCTATGGCAGAAAAAAATACAAGGCGAGGATTAAAATTATTAACTATAATGTTAGCTGATGATACAGGTGTTGTTCAGCTTAATTTTTTTAATCAAGATTATTTAAAAAAGAAATTAAAGGTGCAAAAAAGCAGTTTATTTGTACATGGTAAAGTAGGCTATGCCTATGGTGGATATGGTCAACTTGCCATAAGTCAGATTATTTCTTTTGATATCATAGATAACGATAATATAAATAGTGAAATAAATGATGGCCCTTGTGCTTTTATGCCTATATATACACTTCCAGATTATTTAAAGCCAAAAGATTTTCGCAATTTAATTGAGCAGGTTTGTACTCAAGATATTTTAGTAGAGGATATAGTGCCAAGTTTTATTCGTGAAAAATATGCTTTATTCGATAAACAGACGGCTATCAAAAAGATACATTTTCCTCAGACAAGACAAGAATTAGAAAAAGCGAAGAAGAGTTTAATTTTTGAAGAATTATTTTTAATTCAAGCAGGTTTATTATTGTTGAAAAAGCAACATCAGGTAAAACATAAAGGCATAAAATTTTTATCTAATAGTGAATTAGTAAAAACAGTAAAAAATAAATTGCCATTTAATTTAACAGCAGAACAAGAAAAAGTTTGGCAAGAAATCTGTTTAGATATGCAAAAAGATGTGCAGATGCAACGCTTAGTACAAGGTGATGTAGGTTCAGGGAAAACAGTAATAGCCATACTTTCTTTAGTAAAAGCTATTGAAAATGGATACCAAGGAGCTTTGATGGCACCAACGGAAATTTTGGCATTGCAACATTATGGCAAGATAAAAGAATTATTAGAGCCATTGAATATACATGTAGGCTTATTGACTGGAAGTTTGAAAACTAAAGCTAAACGAGAAATATTAGAAAGTTTAGCTGATGGTACAATGGATTTAGTCATTGGTACACACGCTTTGATACAAGATAATGTCGTATTTAAAAATTTAGGTCTAGTAGTAACTGATGAACAACATCGTTTCGGTGTAAATCAAAGAGCAAAATTAGAGGCAAAAGGAGAAGAATTTTTGCCAGATGTATTAGTGATGACAGCCACACCTATTCCAAGAACAATGACGCTTACAGTATATGGTGATTTAGATGTTTCTTTTATCAAGGAATTACCACCAGGCAGAAAGCCTATAAGAACTTTTGTGCGTATGCCAGATAGAAGAAATTTAATTTATAAATTTGTAAAAGATGAAGTGGCCAAAGGAAGACAAGCTTATGTAGTCTGTCCATTGATTGAAGATAGCGAAAATAGTGATGCTGTTTCTGTAGAAATGATATATGATGAGCTTACTTCAGGTTATTTATACGGCTTGAATTGTGCTTTGCTTCATGGTAAATTAAAACCAAAAGAGAAGGAAAATTTATTGCAAAGTTTTTTATCTGGCGATATAGATGTATTAGTATCAACTACAGTGATTGAAGTCGGTGTAAATGTGCCAAATGCTAATATTATGGTGATTGAAGGTGCTGAACGCTTTGGATTGGCTCAGCTTCATCAGCTTCGTGGTCGTATCGGTAGAGGAGAGTATGCTTCTTATTGTATTTTGATCAATCGTGGCAAAAATGCAAATTCCTTAGAGCGATTGCATCTCATGGAGAAGATCTCTGATGGTTTTGTTTTGGCTGAAGAAGATTTGCGATTACGTGGGCCAGGGCAATTTTTTGGTTCAATGCAACATGGTTTACCTGATTTAAAAATTGCAGATGTATTAAATGATGTAAATGTCTTAGTCAATGCAAGAGTGGAAGCCCAAAGAGCTATTGATTATGGCATAGATAAAAGAGCATTAAATGAAATTTTAGAGTTACAATATAAACATAAATTCTTAAATATTTCTGATGTGTAGATATCTAATAGCTAAATTTTAAGATAAAGAAGGGATATAAGTTAATGAAAGAGTCTACAATAAAAATAATTACAGCATTTATTCTGATAGCAATATTTGTTGTTATTTATATTTTAAATCCTAATTTTTATGGTGATCTTTGGCATGTAGCCACAAGTGGTAATATGCAAGAAACTGTAAATTATATTGCTTCATATGGTATATGGGCGATGGTATTTAGTTTTTTATTAGATGTACTGATAAATGCACTGGGCTTTTTGCCTTCGATTTTTGTATCTACGGCTAATGGCTTACTTTTTGGTATAGTGCCGGGAATTATTTTATCATGGCTTGCTGAAACAGCGGGTGTAATAATATCTTTTATCTTGATGCGAACAATTTTGCGTTCTTCAGCAGAAAAATTAATTGCCAAATCTAAGTATCTAAAAAAAGCAGATGAATTCAGTGGTAAAAATGGATTTAAAGTAATGCTTATTTTACGTGCTATGCCGTATTTTCCTTCAGGAATATTGACTGCACTTGGAGCTGTTAGTCGCATTAGTTTAAAAGATTATGCTTTGGCAAATTTGATTGGAAAGTTTCCCTCTACTGCACTTGAAGTGGTGATAGGTCATGATGTAGTTAACTATAAAAATAACTTAGACCGCTTAATGATTGTAATAGTGTTAGTATGTATTATTTATGGTGCAATATGGTACTATAACAGAAGAAAAGAGAGAAAAACAGCATAATAAAGTCCATAAATAAGATGAAACATATTGATTTTAAAGTCTTTTCCCATTATAATATTGTTCATAGTTAAAATCGTATAATTTACTAGGAGATGAATTATTTTGATTAAAGTTATTGTAAATGGTGCTTGCGGTCGTATGGGCAGTACCGTAGTTGATGCTGTAATGAAAGATAGTGAACTAGAGCTTGTGGGAGCTGTAGATATAGTTGGCGGTATGGATGTTGGTGATAAAGCTGGTTGTGGAAAAACAGGAATCATCGTGTCTACTGATTTAGAAGCTACTATTAAAGAAACAAATCCAGATGTTATGGTAGATTTTACTCAGCCATCTGTAGTATTTAATACTGCAAGTATCGCTATTAAAAATCATGTTCGCCCTGTAATTGGTACAACTGGACTCACTGATGAACAAAAAGCTCAATTAGATGCTTTAGGCAAAGAAAATAATACACCTTGCTTTATTGCAGCTAATTTTGCTATCGGTGCTGTACTCATGATGAAAATGGCTTGCGAAGCAGCAAAATATATGCCAGATGTAGAAATCATTGAACTTCATCATGATAATAAACTTGATGCTCCATCAGGAACAGCTCTTGTTACTGCTGAAATGATTAAACAGGTTCGTGAAAGTCATAAACAAGGTCATGAAAATGAAAAAGAAAAATTAGCTGGTGCTAGAGGGGCAGAGTATGATGGTATGAGAATTCATAGTGTACGTCTTCCAGGCTATGTAGCTCATCAAGAAGTAATTTTTGGTGGTTTAGGACAGACTTTGACTATTCGTCATGATTCTATTGACCGTACTTCTTTCATGCCAGGTGTTGTACTTGCTTGTAAAAAAATTATGGATCTTAATGCAGGACTTACTTGTAATTTAGATAAAATTATGGACTAATTATTAATATTGGATAGGTGATATAAATGAAAAAATATAATGTGGCGATTTTAGGGGCAACAGGTGCCGTAGGTCAAGAATTTTTAAATCTTATTGAAGAAAGAAATTTCCCTTTTAATGAATTAAAATTATTAGCATCTCATCGTTCTGCTGGTAAAAAAATTCAATTTATGGGCAAAGAATATACAGTAGAAGAAGCAACTCATGATTCTTTTGAAAATATTGATATTGCTCTTTTTGCTGGCGGTGCTGCAAGTAAAACATTTGCTCCATCTGCTGTAAAAGCTGGTGCAGTAGTAATCGATAACTCCAGTGCATTCCGCATGGATCCAGAAGTTCCACTCGTTGTTCCAGAAGTAAACCCACAGGCTATTGCTCGTCATAAAGGTATTATTGCAAATCCAAATTGTTCCACTATCATCATGGTAATGGCATTAAAACCGATTTATGATTTAGCAAGAATTAAACGTATTGTAGTATCTACTTATCAGGCTGTTTCTGGTGGCGGTAAAGAAGCTATGGCAGAACTTGAAGACCAAGTACAAGCTATTGTAGAAGGCAAAGAAGTAGTAGCTAATATTTTACCAGGTGCTTCTCTGCCAAAACATTATCAGATTGCATTTAACTTAATTCCACAGATTGATGTGTTCCAAGATAATCTTTACACTAAAGAAGAAATGAAAATGATCAATGAAACACATAAAATTTTAGAAGATGATGAAATCGGTATTACAGCAACAACAGTTCGTGTACCTGTATATCGTAGCCATGCTGAATCTGTTAACGTAGAACTTGAAAAAGAAGTAAGTTTAGATGCTATCAAAGAAGCTTTAGCAAAATTTGATGGTGTAACAGTTCAGGATAATCCAGCAGAAATGGAATATCCAATGCCTCTCATGACATCTGGTAAAGATGATGTTTATGTAGGACGTATCCGCAAAGATTATTCTGTAGCTAATGCTGTAAACTTATGGCTTTGCGGTGACCAGATTAGAAAAGGTGCAGCATTAAATGCACTTCAAATCGCTGAATACATGATTAAAAACGATATGTTAGAAAAATAATATAAAATAATATATAGTTATAAATAAAAAGCAGTTTATGGATATAAAATATTCGTAAACTGCTTTTTTTTTATTATTTTTTCTATTATTCATAGTATAATTTTAGATAGAAAATAAATTTTAGCGAGGTGAAAATAATGGATAGTAAAATAGCAAAAGCGATAAAATTAAAAAATCAACCGATTGCAGTATATAGAACGGATATAAAAGAAGATAATGCACTGCAATTTAAAGAAGGTGTTTGGGGCTGTGTGATAGCTATGTTAAATGCTGCTTCTAAAGGCAAAACAGCAATTTTTTCACAAGAGACAACTGCTTGTATGGGTGGCAGAGCAGGTCTTGGATTGAAAGCGTATGATTTAGGATATATAGAATATTTTTTATCCACAGGAGCAAATGATGACGAAGAAGGAGAGTGTTATAAGAAAAACCCTGAACTTGCGAGAAATTTTATTATGAATGTGCCAAAAATAAATTCTAAAAAATATGTAGTTTTCAAGCCATTAGAATTGATAAAAGATGAAAATCAACCAGAAATAATTGTATTTTTAGTAAATGCTGACCAATTATCAGCTCTTACAGTCTTAGCAAATTATGACCAAGAAACGCAAGATAATGTAGAGCTAAAATTTGGTGCAGGCTGTGCACAATCTATTTTGTTTGCTTTAAAAATTTTTGAAGAGAATAGTATAAAATGTACGATCGGATTGACTGATCCATCTGCTAGAAAATGTATAGATAAAGAAATTTTGTCATTTAGTATACCATATTATCGTTATATACAATTAGAAACACAGGTAGAAGAAAGCTTTTTGACTAAAACTACATGGAAAAATTTAGCTAAACGCATAGAATAAAAAATAAATAAGATTTAATATACAAAAAAGGCAAAGGATAATATAAATGAGATTATTGCTTTGTCTTTTTTGTTAATTTTTTATTTGATGTTGTAGAAATATAGTATATAATAGAGAATAAAATTTTATTATGAGGTGTCAAAATGCAGGAAAGACCTAGTATACAACAATTAGAAAATTTTATTATTTATGGTAAAGTGCGTAATTTTGCAACTGCAGCACATAGAGCAAATATTACTCAATCAGCATTTAGTTTTCAGATGAAAAAATTAGAAGAAATGCTTAATATACAATTAATAACTCGTTCTAATCGTGGCAGTGATTTGACTAGAGAAGGTGAGTTTTTTCTGCAAAAAATCATACCTATAATTGATGAATTAGATGAAGCTATCGATGAATTACAAAAGTTTACAGGAAAAGCTGTATATATCAATATAGGAGCTTTGATGTCCTTAGGTGATATTTTAATGAATAGGCATATCAGTTATTTTAAACAACATAATGATAATAATATTTGCTTTAATATATACAATTTAGAAGCAAAATCCATGTTGAAGAAATTAGAAAATGGACAAATAGATATAGCTTCTACATTTTTATTACCACAAATGCATGTAGATGGCTGTGAAAAGAGATTATTTTGTAGAGATGAATTTGTATATTATGCACCATGTTTAAATATATCAGAAGCGAAAATAACAGCTAATACAATCCAAGAAAATTCATTTGTCACACATTCACCAGATTATTTTATGACAAATGCCCTTGAAAATTATTTTGTAGAATTAGATATAAAACCACATATTGAAGCTAGATTATCTACACCATATGCGATAGTTCATTATTGCGATCATAATAAAGTAGGAACATTGATATCAAAGCGTTTATTACAGGAATTAGGCATCAAAAAAGGTTATTATGAATTGCTAGAACCATTGAATTTTGATTCATATTTACTATATAAACATGAAAATCCTAAGATTAAGAGTATCGAAATTTTTGTAGATTATATTTTAGATTTATATCAAGAAAATAGATAAATTTTAATTAGGTTTAGATAAAAAATATTGATGACTCTCATTAGTATCTTAAGCTATACAAATATAAAGTGGATGTATACAATATGAAATATCCTTTAATTAAGATTTTGGAGATGAGAGCATGAGTAGTTCCTCTAAAGAACGTTTGTGGACAAAAGATTTCCTTTTGGACACTGGTATTAATTTTTTAGTTTATTTGATTTATTATTTATTGATGGTAATAATTGCTGTCATTGCTAAAAATGATTTAAATGCTAGTCTAGCTGAAGCTGGTCTTGCTTCTGGTATCTATATTGTCGGTACTTTAATTGCTAGATTATTGGCAGGACAACAAATTGAATTATTTGGTAGAAAGAAAATGCTATATACTGGTATGGCTTTATATTTGATAACGACTGTTTTTTATTTTTACATACCAAATTTAATGATAATGTATATTATTCGTTTAGCAAATGGTTTTGCCTATGGTGTAGTTTCCACAGCGACAAGTACAATTATTGCTAGCTGTATACCTCTTTCACGTAAAGGTGAAGGCATAAATTATTATGGTTTATCTACAAGTGTAGCTGCCGCTGTTGGCCCATTTATTGGCATGTTTATGATGACACGAACTTCTTTTGCAGCTATCATTGAATTATGTGTAGGTTTAATTGTTTTATGTGTAATAGGTTGTTTCTTCCTCAATATCAAAGAGCTTGAACTTTCTCCAGATGAAAAAGCTAAACTTCGCAAAATCTCTGTAAATAATTTTGTAGAAAGCAAAGTATCTGTAATTTCCTTCATAGGTTTTTGGGTTGCTTTTTGTTATGCAAGTGTATTGAGCTTTTTAGCAGCTTATTCACAAGAAATTCATTTAGTAGAAGCAGGCACTTTCTTCTTTGTAGTTTATGCTGTAGTAATTACAATTTCTCGTCCAATGACTGGTATTATATTTGATGCCAGAGGAGAAAACTATGTTATGTATCCTTGCTTTGTCTGCTTAGCAATAGGTTTATTCTTATTAAGTGGTACACAAACTGCTTGGATGTTATTATTAGCTGGTGTATTTGTAGGTTTAGGATATGGTACATTTATGTCTAATGGTCAAGCTATTTGTATAAAATTAACACCAAATCATCGTGTAGGTGTCGCTATTTCCACATATTTTGTAGCTTTGGATTTAGGCCTTGGCGTTAGCCCTTATATTCTCGGTGTATTAAGACCAATGCTTGGTTTTGAAGGTTTATATATGTTAACTGGTGTGATGTCTGTTATTTGTCTAGTTATGTATTTTGTCATGTATGGTTCAAGAAAACAGAATTATGCAGGCAAAGAAGAAATAACAGAAGAATTTCATGCAAATGCTAAAATGGCAATTGATGAAAAATAAATAGCTGCCCTTCATTTTAATAATGTTTTTATCCATAGAAAAGCGTCAATAAGTAAAAATCTTATTGACGCTTTTTTTTAAATACCACCGTAAATAATACCGAGGATGAAAATTATAATTGTTAATGGTACATAGATATATTTAGCTGTAAATCCAAAATATGCACCGAGAGGTTTTCGGGCGAATTCCAATTCTTGGCGGATTTCTTTATATCCTAAGATATAATAAATAGAAAATGCACCAAGAACAGCTCCAAATGGAACAATATAAATAGTTACAACATCCATCCAAGGGCCAAATTTTGGCTCAGCTTCGATGAATACACCAATAAATAGAGCGATGATTGAGCATAGCATAACAGCTGTTTTGCGAGAGAGTTTAAATCTTGTCTGCCAGGATTCGCTCACTGCTTCAAACATATTTAATAAACTAGTGATACCTGCAAAAGCTACAGAAATGAAAAATAATATAGCAAATAATTGACCAAATGGCATTTGAGCAAAAACATTAGGAAGAGTGATAAACATAAGTGTTGGGCCTGCATTTGGTGCAATATTGAAAGCAAAAACAGCAGGGATGATAGCGAAAGCAGCAAGGAGAGCAGCTATAGTATTGAAAAAAGTTGTGCGAATGGAAGCTTTAGGAATATCTTCTGTTTTTGGTAAATATGTACCATAGACAATCATACCTGAACCTGTAATGGATAAAGAAAAGAAGGCTTGTCCCATAGCCATAACCCATGTTTCAATATGTGTTAAATATTCCCAATTCGGTGTAAATAAAAATTCATATCCAGCACTAGCATTAGGTAAGAAATACACGCGAATAGCTAAGATTAAAAATAAGACAAAAAATAAAGGCATTAAAATTTTATTTACTTTTTCAATTCCCGATGTAGAGCCGAACATTAAAATCATAGCAGTTATTACAATAACAAGTGTGTGCCAAAATACACTGCCAAATTCACCAGTGACTTCTTGTAAAAATACTTCATGATGACCAGACAACATTTCACCAGTGATAGACCACCATAAAGCTCTAAGAACCCAACCGATGATGATAGCATAGCCGATAGCGATACCAAGTGAGCCTAGAAGCGGTATCCAACCGAGCAAATAACCTAATTTTGATTGTTTGATTTTGCTCCAACAATATTCATAAGCACCAAGTGTACCAGTTTTAGCACGGCGACCTATGGCAAATTCTGCTGATAAACCAACAAGTCCAAATAAGATAGAAAATAAAATATAAGGGATTAAGAACGCACCGCCTCCATATTCACCTAGACGATAGGGAAACATCCAAATCGTTCCCATACCAACAGCTGAGCCGATACAAGCAAGGATAAAGCCTGTACTGCTTTTAAATCCTCCATTTTGATGTATATTATCCATAGAAAAACTCCTTTATAGAATTATTAAGAAAAATCATTTATAATTATAACTTGTATATATATTATTTGTAAAAACGATAATTTCTATAATATAATTCAGTTTTTTCGATAGATAATTAGGAGCAATAGATATAAAAAATGGAATTAAGAAATTTAAAGACTTTTTTGTATGTAGCAGAACAGTGTAGTTTTTCAAAAGCGGCAATGTTATTAAATTATTCACAATCAACTGTTACAGCACAAATTCAAAAATTAGAAGAAGAATTAGATATTTTATTATTTGAACGAATTAATAAAACAGTAAGATTGACAAATGCAGGACAAGAATTTTTAAAATATGCCCATGGAATTATCAGGACTAGTGAAGATGCAAAAAAAGCATTGAAAAACTTACCTATAGAGTCGGGAGAATTGAGAATTGCCATGGCAGAGTCTATAGCGAATACTTTTTTCCCTGAAATATTAGAGCGATTTCATCAATTGTATCCAAAGATAAGAATAACTCTATATACAGCTGGTACGGATAGTTTATTTTATAAATTAAGACATAATGAAGCAGATTTAGTCTATACTCTAGATAAAAGAATTTATTCTTCAGAAATAGTTACTGTAATGGAGAAAAAAGAAGAAGTATTTTTTGTAGTTAGTCCTAAGCATAGATTAGCAGGGAAAAATTGTTTAATAGAGGATTTAATGGGCGAAGATTTTTTACTTACAGAAAAAGATATGAGTTATCGCAGACATTTAGAAGAATATTTAGCTTCTAAATCACTAGAAATAAATCCTTTTTTGGAATTGGGAAATGTAGAGATTTTAAAATCTTTGGTGGAGAAAAATGCAGGCATTTCTTTTTTACCAGAATTTACAGTTCAATCGCAAATTCATGAACATAAATTGATGAAAATAAATATACCAGAAGTATTTAAAGTATGGCGACAATTAATTTATCATAAGCATAAATGGGTTACAGCACCTATGAAGGTCATGATGGATTTAATCAAAGATTATGAATATGAAAGAAAGAATTTTAGTTAAAATAAAAGTCTATAGCTTTTGCTATAGACTTTAAATTTTATTATGTACTTTAGTTAGTTGAGTACGCAGAGCGTGCGAAACAAAAAACCACTCGTTTTACGAGTGGTTAATAAGTTTCTTATAGAAATAGAAATTCTCCTCTATTAAAATAATAAGTGTTCAAGTCATTATTAAAGAGAGGAGAATTTCTATGGAAAGAAGTTTAGCACATACAAGATGGATGTGCAAGTATCATATAGTATTTACCCCAAAATATAGAAGAAAAATTATATATAATAAATTGCGTAGAGATATTGTACAAATAATAAAAGATTTATGTAAGTGGAAAGGCATAGAGATAATAGAAGGGAAAGCTATGCCGGATCATATTCATATTTTGGTTAAGATACCACCAAAAATGAGTATATCAAATTTTATGGGGTATTTAAAAGGAAAAAGTGCAATGATGATATTTGCAAGACATGGAAATTTAAAATATAAATTTGGAAACAATAATTTTTGGTCAACAAGATATTATGTATCGACAGTAGGACTAAATGAAGCAACAATAGCGAAATATATAAGAGAACAAGATACGTATGATAAAATGATGGATAAAATAAGCACAAAAGAATTAAATGATCCCTTTAGGGATTGTTAAGTAATCAGTGCACAATGGCTTGAACGAAGAGAAAGCCAGCGTCATTTAGGCGCTGGCTATTGTTAAAAGCCTTATAGGCTTGTGCAAGCCACACGTTTTACGTGTGGTACTGACTCTTTTAAAACTTGTTTAATTAAAAATTCACTTTTAGGAAGCCAAAACTGCACAAGTGGACCAGTTAAAAAAGCAGCTATGACTGTACCTATACCAACAGTACCACTTAAGATATAGCCTAAGATAACAAAAAATAAATCACAAGTCATACGTACCCAGCGAAATTGAAATTTTTGTAATTTATCAGTTAAGATAATGGCTATCAAATCATTAGGGCCAGTACCAGCGTTACTTTTGATGACAATGGACATGCCGATAGATAAAATAATGCACCCTAAAATCATAGCTATAATACGCCATGGTAAAGTAGAATCTGCATTGACAAAATCACCTAAGAGCCATGTGAAAAAATCGATGATTGGGCCACCGCAAAAAGCACATAAAATAGTGCCAGGTTTTACATAACCTTTTGTGGTAAGAAGCATGATGACTAATAAAATACATAGGACAATGACATGAAAAGTACCTACGGATAAATTAAATGTTCGAGCAAGTCCTTGAATAAATACCGTAAAAGTATCTGTACCGAGTTCAGATAATAAAAATAAAGAAATCCCCAGATGGGCAATGATTAGACCAAGTAATAAAATACCAAGTGCAATAATCCAGTTTTTTAAACTGCGTTTTGATGTATCACTAGCAAATGTAGACATAAAGACCTCTTTTAGATTATTTTTTATTTTGATAAAAATATTGATTACATTTCTTCAGGATATATTAAATTCCATTCACGACGTAATTTAGTCATGATATCCATGACATCTTGCGTATAAGTAAATTGCAACAGGTCAGTTTGTCCTTCTAAAATTGCTTTTTCCATATCTTCCATTTCATATTGAAGAGCTTTCTTTGTATCGCCTAAGATAATTTCTTGTTTTTCACCTGTAACAGCATCGGTAATTACGGCTTTATTAGCACGAGGAAATTCCATGATTTCAATATAAGCTTTTTCACAGCTAATCATAGCTCGTTTTGGTTGTTTAGAGTGAAGTGATAAAGCGATTGTTGCCATTTGATTATCTTCATTCATCAATAAAATAGTAGCTTGTTCATCAACGCCAGTAGGTGCAGGAAGCATTTGACTTAAAATTTTTGTTGGTTTACTTTGCATAAAACTGCGTGTGATACTAAGGGCATATACACCGATATCAAGTAGAGCACCACCAGCTAAATTTTTATTAAAAAATCTATTAGTCATATTATAATCTTTGAAACTACCAAAGTTTATAGTGATCATCTGTACTTTACCAAGTTCATTATTATGTATTATTTCCCATAATTTTTTATAAATAGGCATATGCCAGATTGTCATAGCTTCAGCTAAAATCAAATTATTTTCTTGAGCAAGTTTAACGCATTCATGTAATTCATCACTATTTAAGGTAATGGATTTTTCTACAAATAGATGTTTATGATTTTCAAGAGCTTTTTTCATAAATGGATAATGTGTATTATGTGGAGTTGTTAAATAAATGATATCTACATCAGGATCGGTGAAGATATCTTGAAAATCATCGTAAACTTTTTCAATACCGTATTTTTTAGCAAAATCAATGGCTTTACTATGAGTGCGATTGCCGACCGCATATAATTTTTTGCCCATGTTTTGCAGGGCTTGAGCCATTTCATTAGCGATTACACCAGTGCCTAAAACAGCCCAATTTAATTGTTTGGTAGAAGTCATAACGTTTATCCTCCTAAATATATATTTATTATTATTATAAAAAAAATAAATTTATAAAGAAATAGTAAAATAATAAATAATATGAGTAAAAGGCTTAGTTAATCAATTGAAAACTAAGCCTTAAAATTTTTATTTATTTATTTATTGCTTTTAATACATAAATTTTAGAATCAAAGTCACAGCTTGTAGCCATATCACCATGTGCTTGACCTGCACTTGGATCATCAATTACAAGACCGATATTCATGAGTTCATCACCGAAATAAGATTTACCATCAATGCTTTGCTGATAACAGAAATCTGGATTTAAACCTTGGAGATAAATTCTGCTATATGGCAAATTTACACCATTTAATACACGATACCAACCGACAATAGCAGTTTCTTTATCTTCGCTTACTACCATCCAAGCAGTTACATTATTTTCAAAAGGACTGCTCAAACGATAGAATGTGCCAAATTGGAAAACTTCACGATATTTTTTCATGAATTTAATTTGTTCTTTTACTTCTTCTTGTTCAGCTGGAGTTAATTTATTTAAATCAAGCTCATAGCCAAAAGTACCAAAGTAAGCAACGTTTGCTCTAGTATGAAGAGGTGTCAGGCGATATACTTGATGGTTAGGAGTAACAGAAACATGACTGCCGATAGAGCTGATAGGATAAGCAAAAGATGTACCATATTGGATTTTTAAGCGTTCTATAGCATCGGAGTCATCACTTGCCCAGCCTTGTGGAGCATAATATAAAAGACCTGGATCAAATCTAGCACCACCACTAGCACAGGATTCAAAGAGAATATGAGGAAATTCAGAAGTTAAGCGTTCATATAAATCGTAAACACCTAAGATATGACGATGGAAGATTTCTCCTTGTCTATCAGCAGGATAAGCTACGGAATGACATTCTGTAATACTGCGGTTCATATCCCATTTAATATAGGAAATTTTAGCTTCACGTAAGATTTTAGCAAGTAAATTATAGATATAATCTACTACCTCTTTACGAGAATAATCGAGAACATATTGATGACGACATTCAGAAGAGTGTCTGCCAGGTACATGTAAAATCCAATCTGGATGATTGCGATAGAGGTCGGAGTCCATATTAGTCATTTCTGGTTCAATCCAAAGACCGAATTTCATGCCGAGATTTTCAATTCTTTCTGCAAGGCCTTTGATGCCATTTGGCAAACGGTCAGTATTTGGATACCAATCGCCAAGACCTGCATAATCAGAAGTGCGTTTGCCAAACCAGCCATCATCTAATACGAATAATTCTACGCCACATTCTTTAGCTTTGCTAGCAATAGCTACGAGTTTATCTTCATTAAAATCAAAATAAGTAGCTTCCCAATTATTGATTAAAATAGGTCTTACTTTATCTCGCCAATAGCCACGAGCAAGGCGTTTTTGGAATAATTTATGGAATGATTGACTTAAATTATTTAAGCCATCATCAGTGTAAATCATCACTGCTTCTGGAGTTTGGAAAGATGTATTTGGTTCTAATTTCCAATCAAATGTAGTTGGATTGATACCCATTAGAATGCGTGTAACATCATGAGTATCAACTTCTGCTTGAGCTAAGAAGTTACCGCTATAGATTAAGCTAAAACCAATAGCTTCACCTTTATTTTCATCTGTAGTAGGTCGTTTTAAAATAATAAATGGATTGTGTTCATGGGAAGAATGACCGCGAGTGGAATTGATGGCAGTGATGCCCTGTTCTAATTTACGTACTTTTAAATGACGTTCTCTAGCCCATGATCCTGAAAATTGAAGCCAGTCATAATTACAATCAGGTAAATCAAGACAAAGGCTCATAGCTGTTGTTAAGTGAACATCATCTTTTCCTTGATTGTATATTTTAGCACTGCGGGCAATAATGCCATTTTGAGCAAAAATAGTGTAGAGCAAATCTATGGCAATCAAAGTTACAGAGTCTTGCAAATGAATAGTCAAAGTGAGAGCTTCATCATCGTTTTCTGTATATGTAGCAGGTAAATTTTCAAGTTTTGGTTTACCCTTGCTGATAGAATAACTTTGATATTGGAAGTCTGAAATTTTACTGCCGTTTGGCTGGCAAATTTCAATAGCAGGCTGACGATAATCAGAAGTACCATAAACAGGATATTCTTGGCGAATATGGCTCAAAGATATAATATTATGGAATTCTTCAGAAATATAGGAAGTTGTTGGACGAGCACAAGATTGAATTAAATAGGAAAAATCTGCTTTGTCATGTACTTTTTTACCAAAATAAACTTGGCTTAGATGACCATTAGGAAGTACAGTCATAATGTAACTAATTTTATCATTAGTTAAATGAAAAGTGCGGTTTTGTTCATTAAATAAAATCTGCATAATTATATATACTCCTTTATAGATATAGGATTTTATTGGTTTTTATAAGTGATATCTATAAATTATTATATATAAGAATTTTATGAAAATAAATATACTGTTGTTGAGAAAATCAGTTTAAATGTTAAATAGAAACTATAAATATAAAACTTATAGTTTCTATTTTTTGTTATTTGTTATTTGATTATAAAAATATTCTTGGGAAAACTTTTTGCGATATTGTGAAGGCGTAAAGCCTTTTTTGGCTTTAAAAGCTTTGGCGAAAACTAGAGGATCTTGATAGCCACAAGAATTAGAGATGGTTTCAATAGATAATGTAGTACTATTTAATAGTTCTTCGGCACGAGTTATGCGATAATTAGTCACATATTCTTGAGGAGAAACATTTAAATATTTACGAAATAGTAGATAAAGATAATTTCTAGTGATGCAAACATATTTAGCTATATCAGTAATTTTAAGCTTATTGGTGTAATTATTTTCAATAAACTCAATGGCTTTTTTTACATAAAAATTATTATTATCATTGCTTGGCAATACAGGTTTGATATCTTTACTTAGAATAGAGAAAAAAGCATAAAGCAAACTTTCTAATAAAAATTGATTACTAGTGGCAAAATTATTATTAGAAAGCATATCTTGAACGATTTTATTTAAGTCTTCCCTATAATTGCATTGAAATGTTAAATGCTTAGAATTAAGGTTGATATCATTTAGATATTGAGTGACTTTAGTGCCATTAAAACCGATCCAAAGATAATGCCATGGATTAGTTTTATCGGCCTGATAAAATACTTGTGAATGTGGTTCGACGAGAAAACCTTGACCTTGAGATAATTCGTAGCAAGTATCGTTTACATAGTATTTTCCTTTACCTTTAGTTATATAGTGAATGATATAATTATCGCGGATACCAGGACCGAAACTATGATTGGGTTCACATTTGGCAGAGCCACAAAAACATAGATATAAATCAGAAAAATGACGCTTTGTTATTTGAAGTACGTGAGAATTTTCCATAATAAATAACCTCAAAATTTAATTTAATATTATAATATAATAAAATAGATAAGAAATAAAAGGTGATTTTTATGGAAACAAAATGGTGGCAAAAATCTGTTGTTTATCAAATTTATCCTCGTAGTTTTTGTGATAGCAATAATGATGGCATCGGTGATATCAATGGTATTCGCTCTAAATTGGATTATTTGGAAAAATTGGGTATAGAAGTAATTTGGTTAAGCCCTGTATATTGTTCACCTAATGATGATAATGGCTATGATATCTCCGATTATTATGATATTTCTCCAGAATTTGGGACATTAGACGAGATGAAAGCTTTATTGAAAGAAGCTAAAGCACATAATATAAAAATAATCATGGATTTAGTGGTAAATCATACTTCAGATGAACATAAATGGTTTATAGAAGCAAAGGCAAATAAAAATAGCAAATACCGTGATTATTATATTTGGCGAAAAGGTGAGAACAACAATCCACCTAATGATTTATTATCCTGTTTTGGTGGCTCAGCATGGGCATATGATGAAGCTTCTCAAGAATATTATCTGCATTTTTTTAGTAAAAAACAGCCAGATTTAAATTGGGAAAATAAAGATATGCGTAAAGATATTTGGCAGATGATGAATTTTTGGATCGATTTAGGTGTTGGTGGTTTTAGAATGGACGTTATTGATATGATTGGTAAAGTTCCAGATTTAAAAATCAAAGAAAATGGGCCTAAATTGCATGAATATATTCAAGAAATGCATAAAGAAACTTTGCAAGGCAAAGATTTATTGACTGTGGGTGAATGTTGGGGTGCAAATCCGCAGATAGCACAGTTATTTTCCAGTCCAGATAGACATGAATTGAGTATGGTATTTCAATTTGAACATATTATGCTTGACCAAGAAGGAGCAGATAAATGGAATTTGAAAAAGCTTGATTTAATTGAGTTGAAAAAAGTATTTACTAAATGGCAAAAAGAATTAAATGGCAAGGGCTGGAATAGTTTATTTTGGAATAATCATGATTTACCAAGAATTGTATCTCGTTGGGGTAATGACAAAGAATATCGCGTGCAGTCTGCGAAAATGTTGGCGATATTGCTTCATGGTATGCAGGGAACACCATATATTTATCAAGGTGAAGAAATCGGCATGACCAATATTGAGTTTAATGATTTAGTTGATTTTGCCGATATTGAATCTGTGAATGCATATAGAGAAAGAATGGCTAATAATATACCTAAAGAAGAAATTTTAAAATCTTTGCGTGCCAAAGCTAGAGATAATGCAAGAACGCCTATGCAGTGGAATAGTGATGTAAATGCTGGTTTTAGCAAAGCTAAACCATGGTATAGAGTGAATAGCAATTATGTAGATATAAATGTAGAAAAAGCTTTAGCTGATAAAAATTCTATTTTTTATTGTTATCAAAAATTGATTAAGATGCGTAAAGAAAATCCTATTATGATTTATGGTGAATATGATTTATTATTAGCTGAAGATAAAAATATTTTTGCTTATACAAGAAAATATGAAGATAAAACTTGGCTTATAGTATGTAATTTTTATGATAAAGAAGTTGATTTTAGTTTGGAAGGCACAGGAAAAATCTTAATCAGCAATTATGAAGATACAATAACAGATTTGACAAAAGGTCATTTAAGACCATATGAAGCAGTAATTTATCAGTGGCAGAAATAATATAAATAGAAAAGCATAGTTTAATCGTTGTGATTAGACTATGCTTTCTTTATGTGTATTTAAGTTGTCGGTAAATCAGAGGTACAATTAGGACATTTAACGGCATCGTGAGGAATTTGTGATTTACAAAATGGACAGATTTTTGTTTTTGGCGGTTCTTTAGGAATAGGGATTAATTTATTTAGCTGTCTGATTAGACAAAAGACTACAAAAGCCAAAATTAAGAATTGGAGAAAATCTGTTAAAAAAGCCCCATAAGCGAAAACTGCACCAGCTTTTTTGGCTGTTTCAAGGTCAGCACCTTTTTCAGCGAGTGCAAAAGTTGCTTTACTGAGTGGCAGATACATATTATTAAAATCAATACCACCAGTAAAAATACTGATTATAGGCATGATTAAATTTTTTACAATGGAATTTACAAGCCCTGTGAAAGCAGTACCAATAATCATACCAACTGCCAAATCAAGCATATTGCCTTTAAAAGCAAATTTTTTAAATTCAATAAAGAAATTTTTCATAATGACAAGAACCTTTCTGAATATAATGTATATAATTATAACTTATAAAGTATAACTTATAAAGATAAATAATAAGAAGATAAAAAGTCATTTTTTAACAAATATTGTGCATTATTTTATCTATAAAATATAAATACAAATAAGTATAATAAATACATATTTTTAAGAATGGTGATGACTTTTTGTGAAAAATAAAGTAATGGAAAATTTTATAGATAATAATTATAATTGTTGTCAAGCTATTGTTTGTGCTTATTGTGAAAAATTAGGTTTGTCAGAAGATGTAGCATTTAAATTAACAGAAGGATTTGGTTCTGGCATGGGAGGATTAAGAGATACTTGTGGAGCTGTTACAGGCATGTTTTTAGTAATAAGTCTAGCTAATAGTGCAGGTGATAAAAATTCTCCATTGAAAAGTAAACAAGATACATATAATAAATTTCAGGAAGTAACAAAATTATTTAAAGAAAAATGTGGTTCAATATATTGTAGAGATTTGAAAAATATGCAGAAGAATAAAATTTTATCTTGTGAAGATTGCGTACAAGTAGCAGATAAAATTTTAAAGAAACATTATTTTAAATAAAATAGTATCTTATAAAATAAAAAAGCTAAGTCCCTTAATTAAGGACTTAGCTATATTTTTTATATGTTTCTTTTTTATATAATATAGATTGTTTTACATAATTCAATTTGAAATTTATAGTACATTAATTTTAATCGCTATATATGAATATAGCAAAATACCAATTAGTTTTGACTAATAGTTATATATCAAAATAAGGCGGTGTTTTATTAACAATAACCGCTATACTAATACATATTTAATTTTCGATATACAGCATCTGTTGATATTTATCTAAAAATAGCGTATAGAGAATTTAGAGAAGCAAGAAAGTTTTCGTACAGCATCTGTTGATATTTATCCCCTAATGTTATTAGGATTTATTAATTACATTATAGTTATAAACTATTGATATTGCAAGATTTTTATAATTTTTACCAGCAAATGATAGATAATATATTAGATTTGAGTAGGTCAATGAAATCAAGCTTTGTGAAGATTTTATAAATTTTAGGTTGGTAAATTTTAGATATAATAAGATTAAAGAGCATAAGATATATGTCTGAAACTATAACAATAAATTATGATAAAAAAAGCTAAGTCCTAAAATAAAGGACTTAGCTATATTTTTTATCTTATTCCCATTCAATTGTAGCTGGTGGTTTAGAAGTTATATCATAAACTATTCTGTTTACACCAGGTACTTCGTTTACAATTCTACGAGAAACTGTGTCTAATACTTCATATGGAATTCTTGCCCATTCAGAAGTCATAGCATCGCTACTTGTAACAGCACGAAGTGCTACAGTGTGACAATAAGTACGGCTATCACCCATAACACCTACAGAGCGGATATTTGGAAGACAAGCGAAATACTGCCAAATTTTTTCGGAAAGACCTGCTTTAGCTACTTCTTCACGGAAGATAGCATCTGCTTCACGAACAACAGCGAGTTTATCTTCAGTTACTTCGCCGAGAACGCGGATAGCAAGACCAGGACCTGGGAATGGTTGACGCCATACGAGGTCATGAGGAATGCCGAGTTCTTCACCTACTGCACGAACTTCATCTTTGAAGAGTTCGCGAAGTGGTTCGATAAGGTCGAACTGAATATCTTCAGGAAGACCGCCAACATTGTGATGGCTCTTGATTGTTGCAGAAGTTTTTGTACCGCTTTCAACAATATCAGGATAGATTGTACCTTGAACAAGGAAATCAATTTTGCCGAGTTTATTAGCTTCAGCTTCAAATACACGAATGAATTCTTCACCAATGATTTTACGTTTTCTTTCAGGGTCAGAAACGCCAGCTAATTTACCTAAGAAACGATCTTTAGCATCAACACGGATGAGGTTCATATCGAATTGTTTGCGGAAAATAGTTTCTACTTGGTCGCCTTCATCTTTACGGAGTAAACCATGGTCAACGAATACGCAAGTTAATTGTTTGCCTACAGCTTTGTGAACTAAAACAGCAGCAACAGAAGAATCAACACCGCCGCTTAAAGCACATAATACTTTTTTATCGCCAACGATTTGTTTGATTTCTGCAATTTTGCTTTGAGCAAAAGAACTCATAGTCCAATCGCCTTTTAAGCCACAGATTTTGAATAAGAAGTTTTTCATCATCTGTTGACCAAATGGAGTATGTTCAACTTCTGGGTGGAATTGTACACCATATAATTTACGACTGTCATCGCACATAGCAGCGACAGGAGTATGTTTAGTATGAGCAATAGCTTTGAAGCCTTCTGGAACTTTTTCTACATAGTCGCGATGGCTCATCCAGCAAATTTCATCAGCATTGATACCATCGAATAAAACGCTATTAGTATCAAGAGTGATATCCATTTTACCATATTCGCCAGCTTCAGCATGAGCTACGCTACCACCGAGATTATGAGCCATGAATTGATGTCCATAGCAAATACCAAGTACAGGAATACCAAGTTCAAAGATTTTTGGATCAGCCTGTGGTGTATTATCAGCATAAACACTGCTAGGACCGCCAGTGAAAATAATAGCTTGTGGATTTTTAGCTTTAATTTTTTCTACTGTATAGTCATAAGGAACAATTTCGCAGTAAACACCGCATTCTCTAACACGACGTGCAATTAATTGGTTATATTGACCGCCAAAGTCAATAACGAGAACCATTTCATGAATTGTGCTCAATTTTTTACCTCCTAATAATAAAAAACGCTCTCTTTACAAAAATAGTTTACTATACAGTAGTTTTTCTGTAAAGAGAGCTTTTATATTTGTTGCTATTTATTAAGCGAAATTTAATTTAAAATTAAGCTTTACCGTCGCAACCAAGAACTTCTTTAATTTTGTGAGAAACGATTGCTTTGATGTTAGTTCTACCGTCAGCAACATATTGACGTGGGTCAAAATGATCAGGATGATCGTTGAAGTGTTTACGAATACCTGCAGTCATTGCAAGACGAAGGTCGGAGTCAATGTTGATTTTGCAAACAGCCATGGAAGCAGCTTTGCGAAGTTGGTCTTCAGGAACACCAACAGCATCTGGCATATGACCGCCATTTTCGTTAATGATTTTAACGAATTCCTGAGGAACGGAAGAAGCACCATGTAAAACGATTGGGAAGTTAGGAAGACGTTTAGCAACTTCTTCAAGAATGTCGAAACGAAGTGGAGGTGGTACTAAAATGCCTTGTTCATTTCTTGTGCATTGGTCAGGAGTGAATTTGTAAGCACCATGGCTAGTTCCGATAGCAATTGCTAAGGAGTCAACACCTGTTTCTTTAACGAATTCTTCAACTTCGTTAGGATCAGTGTAATGAGCTTCATGAGCAGCTACTTTAACATCATCTTCGATACCAGCTAACTGACCAAGTTCTGCTTCAACTACTACGCCATGAGCGTGAGCATATTCAACAACTTCTTTTGTTTTTTCAATATTTTCTTTGAAGCTGTAGTGGGAACCGTCGAACATAACGGAAGTGAAACCACCATCGATACAAGATTTGCAAGTTTCGAAATCTGCACCATGGTCAAGGTGTAAAGCGATTGGAAGACCAGTGTCTTCAATAGCAGCCTGTACAAGGTGTACAAGGTATTGATGTTTAGCATATTTTCTAGCACCAGCGGAGCACTGAAGAATTAAAGGAGCGTTTAATTCTTTAGCTGCTTCAGTGATACCCTGAACAATTTCCATATTGTTTACGTTGAATGCACCAATAGCATAGTGGCCTTCATACGCTTTTTTAAACATTTCTTTTGTTGTTACTAATGGCATTAAAAAAACCCCCATAGACAAAATTTAAATTTCAAGACTATTATAGCATAAAATTTGTTTATTTGTATATCAAAATCTGAAAATTATTTAATTCAGATAATTCTTGTAATCTATAAATATTTTTTATAATGAATTATAGTTAAATGCATTATGATATAATTTTAAAATAAATATAATTTTTGTTTGAGTAGGTGAGTATATGAATATTGAAAAATTATCTATAAAACAGATAAAAGATTTAATTGTTAAAGACTGCAATGAAGAATTATTAACAGCGATAAAAAATGATACTCGTAAAGGTGTGCAAAGTATATATAAAAGTTATCAACGTGAAATGAAAGAACGTGAGCGTGTAGCTAATTTATATACTTTCGAAAATGAATGTAGAGCTAATGGTTATAAATTAATAGCTGGTGTAGATGAAGTGGGGAGAGGGCCTTTAGCTGGACCTGTAGTGATAGCCGCTGTTATTTTACCAGATAATTTTTTCATTGAGAAAATAAATGATTCTAAGAAATTATCCGAGGCAACACGTGAGAAGATTTATGATATTATCATGGAAAATGCGATAGCTGTAAATAGAGCGATTATTGACGAAAAAACTATAGATAGAGTAAATATTTATCAAGCTGCTATGAATGGTATGTATGAAGCTATTTATGGATTAAACCCTAAGCCTGATGCTGTATTGATTGATGCTATGCCTTTAGAAAGTTTGGATATCTATCATCAATCAATAGTAAAAGGTGATGCAAAATCTGCTTCTATTGCAGCGGCTTCTATTGTGGCTAAAGTGGAAAGAGATAGAATGATGAATGAATTTGATAAGATTTATCCACAATATGGCTTTGCTAAAAATAAAGGGTATGGAACAAGTGAACATTTAGAAGCTTTAAGAAAGTATGGACCATGTGAAATTCATCGAAGATCATTTGAGCCAATAAAATCAATGGTGATGCAGAAATAAGGTATTTGTATGAAAAACATGGGCTTATGGGGAGAAGATAAGGCTGTAGAGTTTTTAAAGGCAAAAAATTATACAATATTGACGAGAAATTATTATAGTAGATTTGGCGAAATAGATATTATAGCAAGAAAGAAAAATACAATTATTTTTGTTGAAGTAAAGACTAGAAAAAATACTGCATTTGGATTTCCTGCTGAATTTGTGAATTATCAAAAACAGCAAAAAATCATGAAAACAGCACAATTGTATATTAATGATAATTTTAATGCAGAATTTGATTATAGATTTGATATACTAGAGGTATTTCACTATGATGATAATAAGGTGAAATTTAATCATTTGAAAGGAGCGTTTGAGGTTTGAAAATAAAGGGTTTTAAGCGAAAAAGACGTATTATTGTTGGTGTGTCAGGAGCAAGTGGTGCAATTTATGCCTATAGATTGATACAAGTCCTTGTAAATAGCGGGATTGAGGTGCATTTTGTGGCTTCAAAAGCAGGTCTTGAAGTATTGGAGTATGAATGTGGTTTAACTATGGTTCAATTGACACAAATGGTTCATAAGGTTTATGATGTGAGTCGAATTGATAGTGCAATAGCAAGTGGTTCATTTCCTTGTGAATCAATGGTTATTGTACCTTGTTCGATGAAGACATTGGGTTCACTAGCAAATGGCATTGCGGGAAATCTGCTTACTAGAGCAGCTGATGTAACTTTAAAGGAAGGTCGTAAGCTTATTTTAGTGACAAGAGAAACACCAGTACATGCTATTCATTTAGAAAATATGTTGAAATTATCACATGCAGGAGCAAGAATAGTGCCAGCATGTCCAGGCTTTTATCATCGACCAAAAACTATTGAAGAATTAGTTGATATGTTAGTGGGTAAAATTTGCGATGCTTTAAATGTGGATAATGATTTATTTGAACGTTGGACAGGACCTGATGAGATTTAGAGTTTTATTGGGGATAATTTATTAATAGATTAACTGTATAAAAGTAAAACTTAGAAAAGTAAAATTGATAAATCACCCCAAATTTTATGGGGTGATTTTATGTTTGCTAAGACTTATGGAGCGACAACATTAGGCATAGATGGTGTACTTATAGAAGTTGAAGCCGATGTAGCAAATGGTTTACCAAAATTTGAAATAGTTGGTTTGGCTGATGTGGCAGTAAAGGAAGCAAAAGAGAGAGTTCGTCCTGCTATTAGAAATACAAATGTTAATTTGGTGCCGAAAAAGGTGACTATAAACTTAGCTCCTGCTGATTTGCGAAAAAATGGTTCATCTTTGGATTTGCCGATAGCAATAGCTCTTTTAGAAGCATATGGATTTTTACCTAAAGATTGTTGCAGTGATAGTTTATTAGCTGCTGAATTATCGTTAGATGGTCAAGTAAAAACTATAACAGGTATTTTATCTATGGCTATTTTATGTAGAGATTTGCATTTAAAAAGATTTTTGGTAGCAAAAGGAAATGAACAAGAAGCTTTATTGGTAGATGGTATTGAAGTATATGCAATAGAGAATTTATCTGAACTGATAGATTTTTTGCAAGGCAGAAAAAAATTAAAACCGGCAAAAAGAGAAAATAAAATATCACAAAATATAAAATTTAATGAAGATTTTGCTGATGTACAAGGGCAGTTTTTGGCTAAAAAGGCTTTAGAAATAGCGGCAGCAGGTGGACATAACGTTTTGATGGTGGGAGCACCAGGAACAGGAAAAACGATGCTTGCCAAACGTTTAGCGACAATTTTACCGCAAATGACATATCAAGAGGCTTTAGAAGTAACTAAGATTTATAGTATAGCTGGATTATTATCGCGAAATAGTGGCTTAGTGACAAAAAGACCTTTTCGCAGTCCTCATCATACGATTTCTAGTGCAGGTATTATCGGTGGCGGTACTATACCAAAACCAGGAGAAGTAACTTTAAGTCATAATGGTGTTTTATTCTTAGATGAATTGCCGGAATTCAGTAAAGCTAGTTTAGAAGCTCTAAGACAGCCTTTAGAAGACGGCGAAGTCGTGATCACTAGAGTAAATGCTTCTTTGAAATTTCCATCACGAATGATATTGGTAGCTTCAATGAATCCTTGTCCATGTGGTTATAAATATGATAATACACGCAATTGTACTTGTAGTGATTATGAAATAAAACGCTATACAAAGAAAATATCAGGGCCACTGCTCGATAGGATAGATATACAAATTCAAGTGCCACGGGTGGAATATAAAGATTTTGTAACAGATAAAAAAGCAGAGTCTTCAGCTCAAATACGTCAACGTGTAGAAAAGGCAAGGCAGATACAATTAAAAAGGTTCGCTCAGACTAAAATAGTTTGTAATGCTCAGATGTCACATGCTATGATAAAATCATATTGTAAATTAACAACTAAAGCACAAGATATGTTGAAAATTGTTTTTGAACAGATGCGATTGAGTGCTAGAGCTTACGATAGGATTATCAAAGTGGCACAAACTATAGCTGATTTAGATGATAGTGACGTTATTGAAGATAAGCATATAGCAGAAGCCGTTCAATATCGTAATAACTTTAATTTACAAGAAAAAATTTAAACTTAACGTAAATTTTAAAAGTAAAGGAAGCGAAAATTATGGTATTCACAGGAAAAACAAAAAATTTAGGCGTAATCGGCTATCCTATAAAACATTCTTTGTCACCAGTAATTCAAAATACAGCTATTCAAGAAGCAGGTATTGATTATGCATATATAGCTATGCCTGTAGCTCCAGATGAATTAGAAAATGCAGTAGCAGGATTAAAAGCGTTAAATTTTACAGGTTTTAATGTAACTATTCCACATAAAGTAAATATTATGAAGTATTTAGATGAAATTGATGAGATGGCAAAATTAATCGGAGCAGTAAATACTGTACATATAAAAGAAGGAAAATTATATGGATATAATACAGATGCTATTGGTTTTATCACTCCATTATTAAAGGAAAATGTGGAAATAAAAGATAAAACAGCTGTGATTTTGGGAGCTGGTGGAGCTTGTAGAGCTGTTGTTTGTGGTTTGATTAAGCAAGAGATAAAGAATATTGTCTTAGCTGTTAGAAATCCAGCAAAAGCACAATTATTAGCAAATGATTTTAATGATTTAATTGATATAAAAGTATGTGATTGGCATAGTGAAAACTTTAAACAGTATTTAGCTCAAGCGGATTTATTGGTGAATACTACACCTTTGGGCATGGAAGGAAATATTGATAGTAAACCACCAGTTGATTGGGAAAATGTAAAAAAATCAGCTTTTGTCTATGATATTGTATATGTTCCTGCAGAAACGAAATTTTTACAAGAAGCAAAAGCATATGGACATAAGATATTAAATGGTGAAAGAATGTTAGCAGAACAAGGAGCAGCAGCACTTCATTTATGGACTGATAAAGATATAAATGTAGATATCATGGTAAAAACATTACATGATTATTTAAATAAAAATAAATAAGGGTTTATTTAGACCGCTATGAACATAGATGTATGGGTGAGATTGAGATGAGGCCTGTACATCTATTTTTTTTAGAAATTTAGAAATGAAGATGAAAAGTTTGTCAGAGCAAATAAGAGAAAGATTAGAGCAGATATCTTCAAAAATTATGCGAAATTTAGAATTACAAGGAAAGCATAATATATTGCAAGGTTATCGCAATAAATCTCCAGTAAGTGATTTTATAGATTGTGTAATAGAATATGCTCATAAATTGCAAGCTAGTGATATTCATTTGGAGCCACAGGAAAAATATCTACAAATTCGCTTGAGAATAGATGGTAAATTAGTATTGATATATAAAGCTTCAAATAAGATCAGTAACTTTTTAATATCATATTTAAAATTGATAAGTAACTTAGATATAGCCGAAAAACGGTTACCTCAAGATGGAAAATTTATTTTTTCTGCTCAAAATATAGATATTAGGATATCGACGATTCCCATAATTTTTGGTGAAAAGGTGGTTTTAAGATTATTAGGCAATAAAAAAGATTTATTGAGTTTAAATCAAATGGGGTTTTCGGCGATAAATTTAAAATATTTTAAGGAGATGATAAACGCTTCAAGTGGTCTTATCGTGATAACTGGCCCTGTAAATTCAGGAAAGTCAACCTTACTTTATGCTAGTTTGAATTATTTAAATCAAGAAGATACAAATATTATCACTATTGAAGATCCTATAGAATTAAATCTTGAAGGCATAAATCAAATGCAGGTAAATCAAAAAGCAGGCATGGATTATGCGGTGGCATTGAGGGCTTCACTCAGGCAAGATCCTGATATTGTAATGATAGGGGAAATAAGAGATGAAGTGGTAGCAAAACAGGCAATAACTACAGCTTTGACAGGTCATTTAGTATTGACTACTTTGCATACTAAAAATGCCCTAGGTGTGCCAGCTAGATTGATTGATTTAGGCGTTAGCCCTGTGATGCTTAGTATTGCTTTATTAGGCATGACTTCACAGAGATTGGTGAGAAAGATTTGTCCTAAATGTAAAGTTAGCTATAAGCCAAATACAAATTCATTAGAAGCATTACTTTTGGGAAAAGATTTTTATTCAGGTATGGATTTATATAAAGGTGAAGGCTGTGAATATTGTCATCATACAGGTTTTTTAGGGCAGATAGCTATTCAAGAGATTTTAAGACCAACAGAAAAAATGAGGCAGATGATAAGTAAAGATGATGTTGATGTAAATTTTAAACGAGAGGTGATGTTAACGAATTTTAAATCTTTATTAGACGACGGAAAAATGAAAATTTTACAGGGAATAACAACAGCCCCAGAAGTTTGGAAGACATTGAATGGAGTATATCAAATTGAAGAAATTCCTAGAAGTTTTGCAAAAAGCAATTGAAGGAAGATGGTCAGATGTTCATTTGACTACAAATGAATATATATATTATCGCCAAAAGAGTGAATTAAAAATATTAGCAGATGAAATTTTTTTGAGTAAAGATTTTGAGGAAATAATAACTACGATATTAAATGAAAGACAACAAAATATATTTAGAAGCGAAAAAGTAATTGATTTTGCTTATGAATTTGCTAAGCATCGATTTAGAATAAACATTTATGCTATTTATAAAGGTTACAGTTTAGCTATTAGATTGATAAATGACAAAGTAAAATCTATAAGTGAATTTTACCAGCAAGAAATTTTACAAAATATTTTGCATAATGATAATGGATTGATTTTAATTTGTGGAGCTACTGGAACAGGAAAATCTACGACATTAGCTTCGATGATAGAGTATTTAAATCAAAATAAATACAAACATATCATAACGTTAGAAGAGCCTATTGAATATGTATTTACGAATAAAAAATCATTAATTCATCAACGAGAATACCATGTAGATTTTGAAAATTTTAGTGATGCTATAAAAATGGCAATGCGACAAGATCCAGATGTGATCATGGTAGGTGAAATAAGAGATTCAAAAACAATGAAGGCTTGTTTAAATGCAGCTGAAACAGGTCATTTAGTATTAGGAACACTACATGCCTCTTCAGTAGTGGAAGCGATAATACGAATGGAAAGTTTTTTTAATCAAAAACAGATAGAAGCTGTTAGTATGCAAATAGCTAGTTCTTTAAATAGCATTATTATTCAAAAGTTGGTGCCAACATTAAATAATGATTTAGTTTGTTGCATGGATATTTTATTGGCGAGCATGGCTGTAAAAAATTTAATCGCTAAAAATCAATTAGCACAATTAATTTCACAGATGCAATTGAGTAAAAAAATGGGAATGCAATTTATGCGAGATGATATTTTGAAATTAATTAAGACAAAATTGGTAGATGAAAATAAAGTAAAACAATATATGGGTTAGAATTATGCAAAAATTTTTTTATGAGGCCAGAGACTATCGTAGTGGCAATTTAATTAAAGGCTCTTTAGTGGCAAATAGTAAATTAGAAGTAATTGACTATTTAAAGCATGAGCAATATTTAATAATAGCTATCCATAATAATAATATCTATAGTATAAAAGAATATATACAAAGTATAGGAAAAGATAAAAATATTACGCAAAAAGATATAATTTTGCTCTGTCAACAATTAGCAATTATCTTAGAGTCCGGTATAGATATCATAGAAGCTTTGCAAATAGTACAGCATAATTTACAAGATAAAATGATGAAAATTTTTATTGAAAAGACAATAATGGGATTAAAAGAAGGAGCTAGTTTATCATCGATTTGGCAAAAGTTTAATTTACCAGCTTATCTAGTAAGTTCAGTGCAGATAGCCGAACATACAGGATTATTGGCAAATGCTTTGAAAGATACAGGAGAATTTTTAGTTAAACAATATGAATTAAAACAAAAAATAAGACAGATATGTATTTATCCTTTATGTTTATTGTTTATTTTATGTATAGTAATTGGTCTGATGATTTTTTTAGTTATTCCAGCATTTGCAGATATTTTTCAACGTATGCATATTGATTTACCTTATTTGACAGCTGCTATTTTATCGATTGGTTTGAATGTAAAATCACATTTTTTAAAACTTTGTATAGTATTGATGTTTATTTTTATAAGTATCATGATTTTAAATCAAAAAGATGATTTTAAGTTAAAATCAAAAAAAATTTTTTTACAACTCCCGTTAATAGGTGATTTTTTGAAAAAGTATTATTTATTGAATATAGTGCATCAATTAGCATTTTTGTTGAATAGCGGTATCAGTATAGATGAAACATTAAATATTATGTTAGCTAGTAATAAAAATATATTGATTCAAGATAGTTTAAAATCTGTGCAGAATTTGATAATACAAGGTTTTTCACTAGCAAATTCTTTTGCTAAGGTATCATTAAATTTAAATATTCTACAGGAATTTATAGATATTGGTGAAAAATCAGGTATGTTAAAAGAAATGTTGTCATATTTGATAGTCTTTTGGGAAAAAGAAATAGATAATACTATAAAAATATGTTTGCAGATGTTAGAGCCAGTTTTAATGGTAAGTGTAGGCGTTATAGTGGGAATATTTGTTATAGCTATTATTATGCCTTTATTTGATTTAATAAATAATATTGGCATGTAAGAGCGGTATTATAAAGTTTTAATGAGAGAAAGAATGATAAAAATGATGAATAAAATAAGACAATTGAAAATAAATGAAGATGGTTTTACTTTAATTGAAATGATGATTGTAGTAGCTATCATTGCTATTTTAACAGCAATAGCTTTGCCGAAATTTAATGAATCATTGGCTATGGCAAATACATCTAGAGTACAGGCTGATTTGCAATCTTTGGATACGGCAATTGCTATGTATAAAGTGCAAAATAATAAAGCTCCACAAGATATAAGTGATTTAAGTGAATACATTGATGTGGATAATGTGAAAGCACCTACAGGTGATGTATATGTAAATGGAGTATTGACTGCTAATGAAACAGGTGAAAATTATAGTCTTAATTCAGATAAAACAAATGCTACATTTATGGGAAAAACTAGGGTGGAATTTGGTAAAAACAGCGGAAATGAATAAAGGTTAAATATTAAAATTAAGGGCTGTCGTTAAAGTTGGTAAAGATTTAAATGGTGATAGAATATATTTTTGATTTGATTATTTGCATGTATTTAGCAAAGATTGCTTGGGTAGATTTTAAAATATTGAAGATAAAAAATAAAAGTTTATGCTGTTTATCAATAATTCTAACTATTAGATTGATTGTTCTTGATGTAGATTTAAAAAATGTAATCTGGTCGATAATGATAAATTTAATTATTTTTGGAACAATATATTTTTATCCAAAGCAGTTAATGGGTGCAGGAGATTTAAAATTAGCTGTAGTTTTGTCATTGTGGTGTAATTATCCGCAGTGTATTGTAGCTATATATTTGAGCTTTATTATTGGCGGAATAATAGCAGTATATTTTTTATTGAAGAATATAGATAAAGTAAATAAAAAAGACAGAATATCTTTTGCACCTATGCTTATTTTAGGCAATATCATAGCTTTTTGGGAAGCTGATAGAATATTAAATTTGTGGTTTAATTTGATAGGTTAATAATAGATGTGGTATGTAGAATTGATCATAATAGCAGGATTTATAGCATTATGTACGCAAAGTGTGATGTTTATAGATTTTGCTAGTGAAGAGCAACAAGTGGATAGTGAAGCGATAAATTTAGTCAATGTATTGATGAATATACAAGAGCGTTCGAGAAATTACCATTATATGAAAGATAGTGATTTTAGACCTATTTGTTATATTTATCGAGATAAATATATATTGAAATTAAATGAAAATGCAGCGGAAGAAGTTCATTATTTATCTAATGATATAAGAATGGATTTTGAGGATAATGCCAATTTATACGTTTTTCGTCAAAATAGTTTATATAATAGTTGGCCGAATAAAACGATAAAAGTTTATCGAGGAAATATAGCAAAATATATTGTGATTAGTCGTGTAGGAAGAATTCGCATTGTAAATGCTTATGAGGAGTCATCATGAAAAATTTAAAATTACAGGATGATGAAAATGGATTTTTTAGTGTAGAAGTGTTGATTTTGATAAGTGTGATGATGAGTATAGTGATGGTATTTACTTGTGTAGCTTTATTGAGAAATCAACAAATGAACAATGGCTATAGAATGACAGCGATATATCTGGCTTGGGGATATTTAAACCTCATGGAAAGGCAACAGGAAGATATCATACCAAGTCAAATTGAATATGATGGCATGAATTATAGCGTAAATAAAAATGAACAGAATTTAGCAGATAATGTATATGAAATTAGTGTGAAAATAAAATGGCAATATCATGATAAAGAACAAATTGAATATCAAAGACGAGAAATTATTAAATGATGATAGAGGATTTTTATTAATTAATACATTGATTATTTTGCCAATTATATTTAGTTTATTGATTGTAATTTTAATTGTAGCACAAGCAATTGGTGAAAATATTTTAGCCTATGTGGATAATTGGATGTTGCAACAACAGACAAAGAGTGTTTTTGAAAGTATGGTGACGGAAATCACTTATGCTGATGAGATTATAGACCAAATAGATTTTGCTAAAAGAGAAACATTGATTATTGCAACGAAAAGAAGAGCTACAGCCAATTCTGATGATATGGAAAAGTATATTGGTTTTCGTAAAGAAGGTGCGATTATTTATCGTTGTGAAGTATCTAAATTAAGTAATGGGATTTATACTATTCGAGCAAAGCAACCTTTAAATAGTGGCAATTATTTTGGCAACGATAATATAAGTTATAGTTGTCAAAAAATAGGTGATGATTTATATCAATTGGAAGTGAGTGGTACAACGTATAGAACAAATCAAGAGTTTAAGCTCGTCACGGTAATATTGCAACGAAATCAAAATGCATCAGAAAACATAGGTCCTTAGTTTAAATGAGGTCATGACCATGAAAAAAGAAGATGGGACGATAAGTTTATCTATGCTTATTGTTTTGAGCATGATGACAATTTTTTCATTATGTATTTATAAAATGAGTATTATAGAAAATGATAGTTTAAATCTATTAAAAATCAATGTAAATGTAGAAAATTATACTATAAGTGAAAGTTTGAAAATGATTGAAGACTTTAAAGGTGATAAAACAAGGTGGCAAGAAATTTGTTCAAGAGCAAATGAAATAGATGACATGGACAAGATTTTTTATATAGATAAACGAGTATTTATAGATGAAAAATTGAATGAACAAGTGCAAATAAAAGCGTATTTATTGAAAACAGAGAAGGATAATATTTATAAATTAATTGTAGAAAGTAGTTTAAATGATATTACCAATCAAAATATTATATATCTGCAAAAGAAAGACGATGATTGTATTGTACAGCGTTGGGAACGTTAAATTGCAATTAAAGAAAATAGGAAGAAATTTATATGTAAATGATTTGGATAGATTTATTTTTATTTATATTAAAAGGCAAGAAATATATTTAGCGACAGTACAAAAAATAACAGATGATAGATGGCAAATTGTTCATTTTCATAAAGAACAAATACAAGAAAATAATGAAGATATTTATTTTTATCAAGAGGTTTTGTATAGGTTTTGTCGTGAGCAAGAAAGGGAAAAAATAAAATATTTAGCAATAAATTTTGCCGATGAATGGCAAAAGCGTTTAGTGTATAATTTTCCTCAGATACCTATAGCAGAAGTGGAGAAAGCTTTATATTGGGAGTTAAAAGAAGATATAAATATAGAAAAGTATTGTTATACATATGATATAAAAGTGTTAAAAGATGGTTATGATATAAATGTTGCTTTGCTAGATAAAGAATTGATTGCTATGTGGCAACGAATTGCTGAGGAACAAAATCTTGAAATAATGAGTATATTTGCTTCTAAGGAGATAAAAATTTATAAACAGCAGAAAGATGAGTATATATCAGTGTTTTCAAGTAGAGAAGATGATAATTTTTTTAGTTGTGAATTGCAGATAGATAGAGAATATATACAAGATGAGCAAGAACAAATAGAAATATTTGATGATTTTTGTAAGCTTTTAGTGTGTTTTGTACAGAAAAAATATCAAGAATTTTTACCTAAAAAACAATTAATAAGTTATTTTAATTGGAAAAATATATATTTATTATTGATTACTGTATTGTTATCTATTAGTTGCTTTTTTGGTGGCTTTTTAATTGCAAAATATTATCGAGTAGTAAATCAGGCACAAGTAGTAAAAGAAGAATTAGCTTTAGTACAAAGAGATATCGATGATATTAATGAATTAAAACAAGAAGAATCAACGATTAAAGAAAAACAAAATTTAGTGAAGACTTTAGAGGATAAATCTATAAATATTTATGCTATATTGATTAATTTAGGTGCAAAAACTGTAGATAATGTAGCTTTAAGTGATATAAAAGTAAAAGGTAAAGAAATATTTATCAAAGGAAAGGCAAAGGATTATCAAAGTATAGCTCAATATAAGGAAAAATTAACAGAAATAAAATTTTTTGCAACCAGTGAGATGGGAGAAATAAAATTTAATGAAAATGATGATTTAATTGATTTTGAAATGAATATAGTGATGAGGTAAAGATGAAATATAAATATCAGGATTATAAGCATTTAATTATTTGTATAAGTATCATTAGTCTTTGGGTAATGGTACTATTTTTTTTAGAAAATATAATTGAGGTTAGAATAGATAATTTAGTGAATATAAAAAACGAGCAACAGGAAGAATTGAAAAATTATCATGATTTTATGGCTAAAAATCAAAATATAGATAAATACAGAGAGAAAATAAATTTTAATTTAAATTTACTAGATGAAAAAATACCTTCAGATATATATGAAGAAAAATTTTTATTGCAATTAAATGATATAGCAAAATATTCAGCTATTGATATTGTAGAGGTATCACCTAAAGAAAAACAAATGCAAGATAATGTAGTACAACAAGAAATAGAGATTACTTTACAGGGAAATTATTTTTCCATAGTTGATTTTTTACATCAATTGAGTTTAAATAATAGATTAGTAAGTATACAAGATAGCAATATTTTTATACAAAATAATGCGATAAATGCGAAATTAACTTTACAAATTTATGCGAATAATTAATAATAGATAAAGATAAACAAAATCTGTTATAATTAAATAAAATATTTTTATATTTATTTTTTATACTTAATATAGATGGGAGTAGAAATCTATATGTTGATACAGCTAGAAGGTCTTATAAAAACTATAGGCATATTAGATGTCTTTGATATTTTAATTGTGGCATTTATTTTATATCGAGTATATAAAATGCTGGAAAATACACGAGCGATAACGTTGACAAGAGGTTTATTGATATTATTGCTTTTGACAATCATCACTAGTTGGTTAGAGTTGCATGTTATAAACTGGTTATTGCAAAAGACGGTTACTTTATTATTTGTAGCTTTGCCGATTGTATTTCAACCAGAGTTGCGACGTGCTTTAGAGCATATAGGTGAAGGCAGATTTTTTAAACGTTCAATGCTATTAAATTATGAAGAAGCTTGTTCGTTAGTATCAGAATTAGATAAAGCTGTTACGAAATTGTCATCTACAAAAACAGGGGCTTTGATTGTACTTGAACGTACCATGGGATTAAATGATATTTGTGCAAGTGGTATTCAAATAGATGGGATTGTAAGTTCTGAATTTTTATTGAATGTATTTATTCCTAATACTCCATTACATGATGGAGCAGCAGTTATTCGTGGTAATCGTTTGATTGCTGCAGGTTGTTTGTTGCCATTGACAGATGATAGATCATTGAGTACAGAGCTTGGAACACGTCATCGTGCAGCGATTGGCTTGTCTGAACAATGTGATGCTGTAGTCGTTATTGTCAGTGAAGAAACAGGAACGATTTCAGTGGCAGAATCAGGAAGAATATATCGTCATTTAGATTCTGAACAGTTAAAACAATATTTGATGCCAATATTTTCACCAAGAAAGACGACTTTGAAAGATGTTGTCTTGAAATGGAGGCAAAAAAAATGATAAACTTTTTTAGAAAAAATCTTCCTGAAAAATGTTTAGCACTTATAGTAGCGATTGGTTGTTGGATTTTTGTAATGAATGATCAAAATCCACAAATTGAAAACACTTATACAGTGCCAATAAGTGTAGTTAATGCACCAGACGGATATCAAATATCTAAAGATGTTGAAGAAGTAAAAATCAGAGTACGTGCACCAAGATCATTGTTTTCAAATATAGAAACTTCTAATTTTAAAGCATATGTAGATTTAAATGGTGTAGAAAATGGTATTCATGATTTGCAAATACAGACGGTTTTACCAAGTGGCTTCGAATTGGTATCTTTGGGAACAACAAAGGTATCTGTAAATGTGGATAAGATAGAACAAAAAGAAATACCAGTCCGCTTGAATTTATCAGGTATTCCTGGTGATGGTAAAGTAGTAGCTAGTGTAGAACAATCTTTACAAAATATAACAATTGAAGGACCTATAAGTATTTTGAATAAGGTTACAGCAGCAGTTGGTTATATCGGTGTAAATGGAAATAGTGAAAACTTTAGTGTAACAGTTCCTCTTATTGCAGTTAATGACAAAGATAAAGAGGTAGAAGGCGTAAAATTATTGCCGAAAACAGTAGATGTTTCTATTATTTTAGCTAAAGGTCTAAATAAAAAAATTGTAGATATAAAGCCAACGATAATGTCTGATTTACCTATGGGATATATTTTAAAATCTGTGAAAGTAGAACCTGAAAAGATAGAAGTCAGTGGAAGTGCTGATATAATCGGCAATATGACATATTTATCTACAGAAAATATATCTTTAGCAAATATTACAAAATCTACAAAACAAACTGTTAAATTAATTGTTCCTGAAAATGTAAATGTTCCTAATCAGGAAGTGACAGTATTGGTAGAAATAGAGGCAAAAGAAAATAAAACTGATAATAAAACAAATCAATAAATTTAATAATAAAATGAAGTGAAGTAGGTTTTTAAATGATAAGAATTAAAAATTTTAATGTACCATTTAATGACCAATCTCCGATAAATAATTTAGTTGCAAAACGATTAAAGTTACCACCTCAACATATTGATGAGGTGGTAATTGTTCGTAAGGGGATTGATGCTAGAAGGTATAAAGGAGCTCCAATTTATTTTGTGTATATATTAGATGTAAAAGTTAATATTGCCGAAAATAAAGTTTTAGCTAGATTAAAAAAAGACAAGAATGTAGAAATTGTAACTACAAAGAAAGCAGATAAAATTAATTGTCAAAAAAGTAAAACATCTAGGCCGATAATAATTGGTTTTGGCCCTGCGGGAATGTTTTCGGCATTAGTTTTAGCTAAAAATGGATATCGACCACTTATTTTTGAACGTGGTAGTGATGTGGATACTAGACATCAAGATATTGAAAAATTTTGGCAAGGTGGACAATTAAAAGAAAATTCTAATGTACAGTTTGGCGAAGGCGGAGCAGGAACTTTTTCTGATGGTAAATTAACAACTCGCATAAATGATAGTAAAATTACAGATGTATTAGAAGCTTTTGTAGAGGCTGGAGCACCACCAGAAATAAAATATTTGCATAAGCCTCATATTGGCACAGATATTTTACGTGTTGTCGTAAAAAATATTCGTGAAAAGATAAAAGCTTTAGGTGGAGAAATTTTCTTTAATTCGCAAGTTACAGATTTTATAATAAAAGATGATAAAATCTGTGGAGTTGAAATTAATCATAAAGAAAAATTTACAGCAAGTGATGTATTTTTAGGTATTGGTCATAGTGCAAGAGATACGTATGAATTGTTATATTCCAAGGGAATATCCATGGAAGCAAAGCCTTTTGCAATTGGTGTCCGCATAGAACATCCGCAAGATTTAATTGATAAAGCTCAATATGGTGAAGATTATAAAAGTGAATTATTGCCAGTAGCAGATTATTCATTGACATATAATAATCGCCAAAAAGGTAGAAGTGTATATTCTTTTTGTATGTGTCCAGGTGGGCAAGTAGTAGCTGCTGCTTCAGAGCCAGGTAGAGTTGTTGTAAATGGTATGAGTAATTATAAACGCAATTCTGGTATTGCAAATAGTGCTTTGCTCGTCAATGTAACGCCAGATGATTTTGGTCATAATGTCTTAGATGGCATTGCTTTTCAACGTCATTATGAGGAAATGGCATATATTTGTGGCGGTAGAAATTATCATGCACCAGTGCAAACTGTTGGTGATTTCTTAAAAGATAAAGTAAGTGATGATAATTTTTTAGTAGAACCAACGTATAAACCAGGAGTAAAGATTTGCAATTTACGCGAATGTCTACCAGATTTTACAACGCAGATGTTAGCTGAAGCATTGCCTAATTTTGATAAGAAAATTCCAGGTTTTGCAGGTGAGCATGTAGTGATGACAGGTGTAGAAATGCGTTCTTCTGCACCATGTAGAATTATCCGTAATAGACAAAGTTATATGTCTGAAAATATAAAAGGGTTATATCCTATAGGCGAAGGTGCTGGATATGCTGGCGGTATAATGAGTGCTGCTGTTGACGGCGTAAATGCAGCTTATGCTTATATAGAAAATATTATAGAATAATTGAGAGGGGTTTATTTTATGGCTAGAATGTTTGGAACTGATGGTGTTAGAGGTAAGGCAAATGTAGAATTAACACCAGAATTGGCCTATAAGTTAGGACGTGCTGCTGCTATTTATTTTACAAAAAAAGATGGAGAGGCTTGCACAATCTATATTGGTAGAGATACTCGTTTATCTGGTCCAATGTATGAAGCAGCTTTATCTGCTGGGATTTGTTCTGCTGGTGGTAATGTAGTATTAACAGGTGTAATGCCAACTCCAGCTGTAGCTTATTTGGCTCGCAAACATAAAGCTGATGCAGGAATCGTAATTTCTGCTTCTCATAATCCATTCCATGATAATGGTATTAAATTCTTTGGTGGCGATGGTTATAAATTGCCTGATGCAGTAGAAGATGAAATCGAAGCATTAGTACATGAAATTGAAAATAATGACAATTTATATCGTCCAACAGATGATAAAATTGGTAATGTAATTTATCGTCATGATTTATTAGATGAATATGTATCTTTCGTAACTAAAACTACTGATATTGAATTAGAAGGCATGAAAATTGTTTTAGACTGTGCAAATGGTGCAGCTTATGAAGCTATGCCAAAAATTCTACGCCGTTTAGGTGCAGATGTAATCGTAATTCACGATAAACCAAATGGCGTTAATATCAACGATAATTGCGGTTCAACACATTTAGAATCGTTGAAGGAAGCTGTTAAAGAACATAAAGCCGATATTGGTATCGCTCATGATGGTGATGCTGATAGATGCTTATGTATCGATGAAAATGGTGAATTCATCGATGGTGACCATATGATTGCAGCTTGTGCTATTTATATGATGGGCAAAGGCAAATTAAAAGATAATACTGTAGTTACTACAGTTATGGCAAATATCGGTTTCCATAAAGCTATTAAAGAAAATGGCGGACGTACAGAAATTACAGCAGTGGGCGATAGATATGTATTAGAAAATATGCTTGCTAATGGCTATAATTTAGGCGGAGAACAATCTGGTCATATTATTTTCACTGATTTTTCCACTACTGGCGATGGCCCTGTTACAGCACTTCAAGTATTATCTTACTTAAAACGCACAAGACATAAAGCTTCTGCAATTACAAAAATCATGACTAGTTATCCACAACTTTTAGTCAATGTAAAAGTTGCCACTAAAGATGGTTGGGAAGATAATGAAGCTATAAAAGCTTCTATTGAAGAAGGTAAACAGCAATTAGGTGAAAATGGCCGTATTTTAGTACGTCCATCTGGTACAGAACCATTAATTCGTGTTATGGCAGAAGGTCCAGATCAAAAAGAATTAGAAGAAATTTGCAATAAAATTGCTGATGTAGTAAAAGCTCAGCAAGGTTAAATAGGAAAAAATATATTTAATTTATTTCTATTGACAAATATATAACTTATATTTAAAATATGAGCATGCACAAAGATGAAATAAATCAGTGCATGCTCATTTGATATATTTTTGTATATAAAGATAATAAAAGGGTTTTATAAACTTTAGCGCTGGCTCTGTTTTATATTTATGAAATAGAGTACGAGGAAGAAGTCGTCGAAAATATCAGCGGATGCTTCTCGGCTTAATCTAGTCGATAGTAGCTGGCAAAACTTTTAAGTGATTAAAAGGACAATACAGCAAAAGATTTATACAGAAAATATATCTTCAAAAATTTAATATTTTAGGAGGCATATTTTATGTGCGGTATTGTAGGTTATGTTGGCGAGAAGCAGGCGGTTAATTTCTTAATTGATGGATTAACAAAATTAGAGTATAGAGGATATGACTCTGCTGGTATTGCTATTTTTGATGGTGAAAAAATTAATGTAGCAAAATCCGTTGGTCGTTTGGCTGCATTAAAAGAAAAAATCAAAAATCATATTCCTGAAGGTGTAATTGGTATTGGTCATACTAGATGGGCAACTCATGGACGTCCATCTGATGTAAATTCTCATCCACATACAGATTGTTCCGGTAAATTTGCTGTAGTACACAATGGTATCATTGAGAATTTCATGTCTTTGAAAGAAGAGTTAATGGCAAAAGGACATAAATTTGTTTCTGAAACAGATACTGAAGTAGTAGCTCATTTACTTGAAGATGTGTACAAAGGTGATTTTTTACAGGCTGTAAATGAAGTTTTAAATAAAATTGAAGGTTCGTATTCTCTTGCATTTATGTGTCAAGATCATCCAGATACACTTATTTGTACAAAAAAAGACAATCCACTTGTTATCGGTTTAGGTGAAGGGGAAAACTTTATAGCATCTGATATTCCTGCTATCATTGCGTATACTCGTCGTACTTATATCATGAATGATGGTGAAATTGCGGTAGTAAAAAAAGATAGTATTTGGGTAACAGATAGAAAAGGTAATCCTATCACTAAAAAAGTATTTGAAGTAAATTGGAATGCAGAAGCTGCTGAAAAAGGCGGATATGAACATTTCATGTTAAAAGAAATCCATGAACAGCCAAAAGCAGTAAGAGATACAATTTCTCCACGCATTAATAAAGAAAATACACAAGTTGTTTTAGATGAATTAAAGTGGACTAAAGAATATGTAGAAAACTTTAATAAAATCTATATTGTAGCTTGTGGTACAGCATATCATGCTGGTCTTGTAGGTAAATATTACATTGAAAAATTAGCTCGTATACCAGTAGAAATCGATATTGCTTCTGAATTTAGATATCGTGATCCAATCATTGATGAACATACACTTACAATTGTTATCAGTCAGTCTGGCGAAACAAGTGATACACTTGCAGCACTTAAAGAATCCAAACGTCTTGGTGCAAAAACTTTAGCTGTTACAAATGTAGTAGGTTCTTCTATCGCTCGTGAAGCTGATCAGGTAATGTATACATGGGCTGGCCCAGAAATCGCTGTAGCTTCTACAAAAGCATATACAACTCAGCTTGTAGCTATGTTCTTATTTGCTATGTATATTTCTGGTTTAAAAGGCACTTTAACAGCAGAAAGAACTCACGAACTTTTAATACAGCTTCGTTTACTTCCAGATGAAATTGGTCGTACTTTAGAAGATGTAGAACCAATTAAAACTTTTGCTAAAAATTATGCATTTAATGATGATGTATTCTATATTGGTCGTTCTTTAGACTATAATGTAGCACTTGAAGGTTCTTTAAAATTAAAAGAAATTTCCTATATCCATGCAGAAGCTTATGCTGCCGGTGAATTAAAACATGGAACACTCGCATTGATTGAATCAGGTGTACCTGTCATTGCAATTGCTACACAAAAAGGTGTATATGAAAAAACTTTAAGTAATATTAAAGAAGTAAAAGCTCGTGATGCAGTGATAATTGGTATTGCTTCTGAAGATGATACTGAACTTGAAAAATATGTAGACCATGTAATCAAAGTTCCATCTACAGATGAATTATTAATCCCACTTTTAACTGTAGTACCTTTACAATTACTTGCTTATTATGCAGCAATTACTCGTGGTTGTGATGTAGATAAGCCTCGTAATCTTGCTAAATCTGTAACTGTAGAATAAAAAAATGTAAAACGGCTGTACAAAATACAGCCGTTTTTATTAAATTTGTTTAATAGTAGTTGACAAATAAGAAAAAAAAGACTATTATCGAGAAAATACTTTTATTACATTTTATTTTGCGTTATACTAGTACTATAAAAAATAAGGAAAGAGGTATTGTCGTGGCATATTATTTTAAAGAAGCATCTCATACTTTTGGAGAATATTTATTAGTTCCAGGTTATTCTTCTGATAAATGCATCCCTGCAAATGTTTCTCTTGAAACTCCACTTGTAAAATTCAGAAAAGGTGAAGAACCAAAAATAAAGCTTAACGTTCCAATGACTTCCGCTATTATGCAGGCTGTATCTAATGATACAATGGCTATTGCACTCGCAAAAGAAGGCGGTATTTCCTTTATTTATGGTTCCCAAAGCATTGAAGACCAAGCAGCAATGGTTAGTCGAGTTAAAAATTACAAATCTGGTTTTGTAAGTAGTGATTCTAATATTATGCCTTCTACAACTTTAGGCGAAGTATTAGCATTGAAAGCTAAAACTGGACATTCCACAATGGCTGTTACTGAAGATGGTACACCAACTGGAAAATTAGTAGGTATCGTAACTAGTCGTGATTATCGTATTAGTCGCATGAGCATGGATACAAAAGTAGAAACTTTTATGACTCCATTTGAAAAATTGATTTATGCTGATGCAGATACTACTACATTGTCTATGGCAAATGACCTTATTTGGCAACATAAATTAAATATGTTACCACTTGTTGATAAAAATCAGCGTTTACGTTATATGGTATTTAGAAAAGACTATACAGATAACAAAGAACATACATTAGAACTTACAGATAATAACAAACGCTATCTTGTAGGTGCTGGTATTAACACTCGTGATTATGCTGAACGTGTTCCTGCACTTTTAAAAGCTGGTGCTGATGTACTTTGTATTGACTCTTCTGAAGGTTTTTCTGAATGGCAGAGAATTACATTAAAATATATTCATGAAAACTTTGGTGACGATGTAAAAGTCGGTGCTGGTAACGTAGTAGATAAAGATGGTTTCCGTTTCTTAGCTGAAGCAGGTGCTGATTTCGTAAAAGTTGGTATCGGCGGTGGTTCTATCTGTATCACTCGTGAAACAAAAGGTATTGGTCGTGGACAGGCTACAGCTTTAATTGATGTAGTTGAAGCTCGTGATGAATACTATAAAGAAACAGGTATTTATATTCCTGTATGTTCTGATGGTGGTATTGTACATGACTATCATATGACTCTTGCATTAGCTATGGGTGCAGATTTCCTCATGCTCGGACGTTATTTCTCCCGTTTTGATGAAAGCCCAACAAATAAAGTTCGTATCAATGGTACTTACTTAAAAGAATATTGGGGTGAAGGTTCTAATCGTGCTCGTAACTGGCAACGTTATGACCTTGGTGGAGATAAAAAATTATCCTTCGAAGAAGGCGTTGACTCCTATGTTCCATATGCAGGTCCATTACATGACAATGTAATGTTAACTCTTAGCAAAATGCGTTCTACAATGTGCAACTGCGGTTCTTTAACTATTAAAGAATTCCAAGAAAAAGCAAAACTCACATTAGTTTCTGCAACAAGTATCGTAGAAGGCGGTTCACATGACGTTATTCTTAAAGATAAATTCAGAGGTAATGACTGATTTTGATTTAAACTATAATTTAAAATGAATAAAAGATTGCATTGGTGAAAACTGATGCAATCTTTTATTATGCTTGACTTAGAGTTAACACCATGTTTTATTATAAACAAAATGAATTAAAAAGGAGTGATGAAAATGAACTTAAAAAATGTTATGCAAAAAATGATTGTATTGCCTATGACAGCATGTGTATTATTCTTAGGAATGCAATTTTCAGAGGCTTCACGTGTGAATCCGTTTTCTAATGTACAAACATTAAATATTTCAGGCGAAGCTAAGGTAGCTTATATTGATGAAAAGACTACAAACTTTTTCAATTCTTCAAGACCTGTTGCAGAAGAATACATTGTGCCAGATGGTTGGCAGCAGGAAAAATTATCATTTGATGGCGTGCCTGTAGAAAAATACACATCTACAACGACAAAGACTGATCGCATTTTATTTTTCTTGCACGGTGGCGGATATGTTGGTGGATTAAATAATACTTATCGTGATTGGGGCTTGCACAAAGCGGAAGTAGCGGGAAATGTCACTGTATTTATGCTCGATTATCGTTTAGCACCACAAAATGCATATCCCGCAGCCTTAGAAGATGCTGTAAAAGCATATAAAGGATTATTACAAATGGGCTATAAAGCAGATGATATAATTTTAATGGGTGATTCTGCTGGTGGTAATTTATCATTAGCATTAGCTGTGTATTTACGTGATAATAAAATTCCTCAACCTAAGGCGATTGTATTGCTTTCACCTTGGACATATTTAGGAACAAATTTACCGGCACATACAAATAATTTTGAAAAAGATAAAATACTCGGTTCTAAAAATAAATTCATGTTAACAGAAGTAAGCAATTCATCTTATGCTAAAAATATTGATATAACAAATCCTTATGTATCACCAGCATATGCTGATTTAACGGGCATTTCTCCAATGCTTATCATAGCGGGCGGAGATGAATTACTTTTAGATGATACAGCACTTGTTAGTGCTCATGCTAAAGCTGCTGGCGTACAAGTAACAGAAAAAATCTATCCTGGTATGTCACATGATTGGGATATATTGTTGCCAGAACTACCAGAATCAAAAGCCATGAACGAACAGATTGCTCAATTTATAAATGAAAAATTTAAATGATAAAAATAAAAAGGTAACAGAATTATTTGTTCTGTTACCTTTTTTGTTGCTAAATTGAATATACGTGTAGCAGATATGGAATATTTAAAAAGTAAAAGGTATATCTACTCTCGTTACTGGATTATATTTTATTTTAACTGCAAATATTGATTAATTCTTTTGTATATTCTTCTTGAGGATTTGTGAGAATTTCTGATGTTAAGCCTCGTTCAATGATTTTCCCTTGATACATAATCAATATTTTATTACATAATTTTTGGACTAAAGCTAAATCATGAGAGATAAAAATAATGCTTAAATCTAATTCTTGGAGAAGTTTTAATAGTAAATTTAAGATTTCCATTTGCGTTATCGTATCTAATGCAGATGTTATTTCATCACAGATTAGAACTTGAGGTTTAATAGAAATAGCTCTAGCTATAGCACAACGCTGACATTGACCACCACTTATTTGATGAGGATATTTATCTTTTATCTCCAAGGGTAAAGCTACCTTAGTTAATAAATCATCTAAAATTTGTTTTGCTTGAGCTTTATTTGTACCAATATTGATGAGTGGCTCGATAATACTATCGCCTAGACGTTGACGAGGATTAAATGACTCTTGAGGTAATTGAAAGACCATTTGTACTTGGCGATAAAATTGTTTTAATTCTTGTCTAGAATATTGATGGATATTTTTATCTTTAAATAATACTTCTCCTGTAGTTGGCGTTTCAAGTCTTATTAAAATATTGGCTAATGTAGATTTGCCACAGCCACTTTCGCCGACAATGGCAAGGCTATCGCCTTTTTGTAAGGTGAAATTTATATTATCTAAAGCTTTAAAATCATGGTCATTTTTTAGATAGTTTTTAGTTAAGTTAACGACCTTTAAAATTTCTTGCATAAAAGCACCTCTTTAGGTGTTTATTTTTTTAGTGTGATAATGGCTTGTAATAATTTTTTAGTGTAATCTTCTTGTGGATTGGCTAAAAGAATTTCTGTGGGATTTTGTTCAATTATTTTGCCTTGGTGCATGATGATGATTTTATCTGCTATTTTAGCTAAAACTTTTAAATTGTGAGATACGAATAAAATGCTCGTATTTAATTTTTGTTTCATCAATAATAATTCTTGCAAAACTTTAGCTTGGGACATGACATCTAAAGCAGAAGTAGGCTCATCAGCAATTAATAATTGAGGCTTTAACATCATTGTCAAGGCGATGTTAATGCGTTGGTTCATGCCACCAGATAACATAAAGGGATAGGTGTTTAAAATATTTTTGCCGTCATTTAAACCTATTTTGGTAAAAATATCTAATGCTTGAGAGATGATTTCATCAGCTGTGATTTTTTGATGTGCTGATATGGTTTCAATGAATTGACTTTTTATAGTGCGGACAGGGCAAAAAAACGTTTGCGGGTTTTGCGAAATAAAGGCTATTTCTTTTCCATAGATATGAGTTAATTGTTTTGCCTTTAAGTCGTATAAATTTTTATCTTGCCAATGGATTTCACCTTGAATATTAAAATCTTGTGGCAATAGATGTAAAATGCTATTTAATAAAGTAGTTTTTCCAGAACCAGAACTGCCAGCAATTCCAATTATTTCAGCAGTATTTAATTTTAGATTAATGTTCTTTAAGATATTTTGTTTATTATGGGAAATAGTTAAATCTCGAATAGTTAATAAGGACATGATTGACCTACCTATTTATTATTTAAAGTCTAAATCGGCAGTGATTTCATAATAATCACTAGGATGAGCTACAAAATTTATGACCTTGGACTTAGAGACAAAAGACATTTTTAAATGAGAAGCGAAGATAAAGCCATAATCATCTAATAAAATCTGTTGCATCTGAACAGCTAAGTCAGCTCGTTTTTGACTATCGAATTCATTATGCAATTTTTGAGCTAAGATTTCTAATTTATCGTTATAATATTTACCACGATTTTTGGCTGAATTTTGGAGACAATGTGTAGTGAAGAAATATTCTGGATCGCCAGTCGGTGCAGTTACAAAGGCACTGGCATAGATATCCCAGTTTCCACTAGCTAAAAATTCTTGTTGATTGATAGTATTGTTGATTTTTAAGTCGATGCCGATAGTTTTTAGATTGGCTTGAGCGATTTCTGCAAGTAAGGGCAATTCTTGGCGACCAGGATAAGTCAGCCAGCGAAGCATGAGTTTTTGTCCATTTTTATCAACATAGCCATCTCCATCATTATCTATCCAACCAGCTTGAGCTAATAGTTTTTTAGCCTCTGTTGGATTGTAATTTACAGTTTGTAATTTATCGCCACCAAATATGAAATTATCTGGGAAAGCACCAATGGCTATAGAGCCATTATCTTGGAGTAGATTATGCGTAAAACCTTGTTTATCTAAACTCATAGCTATAGCTTTGCGAACATTATAATCTTGAAGTATAGGATTGTTATAGTTTATTTGGGCAAAGAAACAGCGAGAAGTAGCTATTGAACTCACATGATAATCAGGATTGTTCTGGAACAAATCTAAATTGGCATAAGGAAGACCTTGAACAGCATCAAATTCTCCAGTTTGCAATGCCATAGTGAGTGTATCGCCATCTACTACTTCAGTTATGATTATTTTATCCATGGCTACATTGCCGTTCCAGTAATTAGGATTTTTTACAAGTTCAATTTGTTTATCTGATACCTTAGTTGCGATAAAAGGCCCAGTACCAGCTATATTGTTATCAGCGGTGATGCCATATTGCATATCAATAATAGCACCATAAGGATCACTGAGATAATTTAAAAGAGCAGGGACTTTTTCTTGTGATTTAATGATGACATCTTGACCATCAGCTGTGATTGAGGCAATTTTTAAATCAAAAGGAGCTCTGTCATGATTTTTGATTAAATCTTCTAGACATTCTTTGACAGCTTGACCATCTAAGGCTCTACCACTAGAAAATTTAATATTATCTTTTAAGGTGATTTTTACAGTATAATCATCTAATTGTTCATAACTTTTAGCAAGCCATGGTTCAAGTTGCATTTTATCATTAAATTTAAATAAAGTTTCGCCAACACCATAGCGAACTGCTGACCAGCCAGAATAATCATGGTGCGGATTTAGACCAGTATTGCCCATTTCAATACCATAGGCAGTAGTGCCGAAATGAAATACTTTTTCTGTGGAAGAAGTAGTATTATCGGAAGTACAACCTGTTAAATAAAAACTTATTAAAAATAAACATAATGCTAGGACTTTAGAAAAAGACATGAAAACCTCCTATTTTATTTTAGGATAATTGTTTAGGATCTAGTTTATCATTAAGTACATCAGCAAATAGATTAAATAGTAATACTGTGAGAAAAATAGCAGCAGCAGGAGCTAAAATCATCCATGGAGCAATTTGTAAAAAAATACGACCACTGCTCATCATGGCACCCCATTCTGCTGATGGAGGCATAGCACCTAAGCCTAAAAAAGATAGACCAGCAATTTCCATAATCATAGTACCGATATTCAAAGTGGCCGTAGTGAGTAAAATGGGGAATATATTAGGTAAAATATGTTTGTAGATAATTTTGAAATCACTAGAACCATTGATAATGCTTGCTTTAATAAATAGAGAATTTTTTAAAACTAAAGTTTGACTGCGAGCAAGCAGGGCAAATTTTGGCCAGGAAATCAATGAAAGTGCCAGTATGACATTGAAAATACTACCACCTAAAATACCAACTAAAGCGATAGCAAAGATAATTCCCGGAAAAGCAAGAAAAATATCTGTGATTCGCATTAAAAGATTGTCTAAGTTTTTGCCAAAATAACCACAGATAACACCGATTAAAGAACCGAAAACACTTGATATAATGACGAGAAATAATGAAGAAAAAATAGTCGTTTGAGCACCGATTAAGATGCGAGAAAAGATATCGCGACCATATTTATCTGTGCCGAGTAAGTGTATGGCATTAGGTGCTTGTAGTGTATTGGCCAAATTTTGTTCATAAGGATCAAACGGTACGATATATGGTGCTAAGATAGTGATGAATAGTAAAATGCAAATAGCACAAGTTAATAAATAAAATTTAAAATTAGTATTCATATTAAGCTTTCCATTGTTGTTTTATTCTAGGATCTAAATAATGATATAAGATATCTGCAATCAGATTGATAAACATATAGATAAGAGAGAGATAAAATACATATGCTAAAACGATGGGATAATCGCGAAGATTGATAGCATCGATAGCTAATTTGCCGACACCGTCCCAGCGGAAAATAGTTTCAATGATGGCACTGCCACCTAAAAGTGAACCAATAGATAGACAGATAAGCGTTAAAAGTGGAAGTGTAATCATTTTTAAAATGCTGTGAATTAAAATTGTAGATAATTTTAAACCACGAGCTTTAGCACAGCGTACGTAATCTTGATGAAGTTGCTCAATGACTACAATGCGGATTTGGCGGATATACTTTGCACTCATAGGCAAGGCAAGTGCTATGGAAGGCAAAATAAGACCGATAAAATTATTATCAATTAAAACAGGAATTAATTTTAATTGTACGGAGAAAATATAAATTAAAATCAAAGCCACTACAAATCCAGGTAAGGAATTGCCGATAAAGCTAAATAGGCGAATAATATAATCAATTATTTTATTTTGTTTAATCGCTGATAAAATACCAAGTGGCAAAGATATCAATAGAGTCAATAAGATAGAGCTAAGTGTTAAATATAAAGTTTGTGGCAATTTATCAAAAAATAGAGAAGAAACATCTTTTCCAGAAAGGTAAGAAGTTCCCATATTGCCAGATAATATGGATAATAGCCAATTTAGATATTGAATAAATATCGGCTGGTCTAAGCCTAAATCTTGGCGAATTTGTGTTTTAGTGGCTTCTGAATAAACGACTCCACGATTTAGTTCCATGATATCGACAATATCATTAGTTGAATGCAATAAAATAAAAGTGAATAAAGTAATACCTAATAAAATAGGTATTAAATAGAGTAAACGATGTAATATATATTTTTTCATGATTGTTCCCATATAAAATATAAATAGAGTAATAATAAATAATTAATTTATTTTTGTGCGTAGATTAAAAATACAGGAGCAGGATTGTAGAATTTATCTTGATGTTTGTAAATACGTTGACCAATATTTGTATCAGCAAATACATCTTTGAATTGAAGTTGTTTTAAAATGCGTAAATCCCAATCAGGACGTATTTTTGAAGATATTTCTAAGCTATTTTTGATTAAATCACATTCGTGCATAAGTGTTGGTTTCACTTGGCGGTGAGCATGATTTAAAGGTAGATTTTCTATTTTAGTTTGATAAAATTGCTCATTGCCATAATCAGCATCAAAATTTAATAAAATTCCCTGTGGTTTTAATACGCGATACCATTCACTATAAGCTTTTTGTGGATTGGGCAAAGTCCATGTGAGATTTCTAGAGATGACGACATCAAAAGTATTATCTGCAAAATAAAGATTTTCAGCGTCCATCACTTGAAAATTGATTTTATAATCATGCTGTTGAAGTTTTGTTAAAGATTGTTTAGCTTGTTCAATCATGGAAGCTGTTAAATCAATGCCTTCTACTTCGTGATGATATTGGGCAAGTAGATTGGCAAAAAAGCCAGTACCTGTGCCAACGTCAAGGATTTTGCAAGGTCTTTGCGGTAAATATTTAGTGATTTCAGTGAGCCATAATTCAGACATATAACTATGCAATTCTTCTTGTCGCAATTGAGCAAAATTTTCACTGCGTTTTGTCCAATAATTAACAATTCTATCTTTGATTTTTGTTTCCATAAAAATTCCTCATTTAATATTGATTTAGATTACTTGATTGCTTTAATTAAAAACATTGGCGTGGAAGCATAATTTAATTTTTCTTCATCGCTCCATACTTGTTGCCAAATGTCTGGAATAATATTTATCGTAGTAAAACCGATTTTAGTTAAAATTTCTCTATCCCAATCAGGTCGATTTATACTGCTCAAAGGAATTTGTCTGGCGATATTTTCCATAGCATCAATATCGGTGCAAGTATAGTGGTCATCCATGTGAGCTTGGGCAACCATTTTTCTATCTTCTTCGTAAGCTTGTCGTTTTTGCTCATCAAATAAATGGTTGTACCAATTAGCATCAAAATTTAATAAAACGCCATCTTTTTTTAAGATGCGATACCATTCACTATAAGCTTGTTGTGGATTTTCTAAATTCCATGTCAGATTGCGTGTAACGATGATATCAAATTTTTCATCAGGAAAGTTTAAATTTTGAGCATCCATCTGTTGAAATTTGATTTGTTCGCTGAATTTTTCTGCATTTTGTTTAGCTTCTAAAAGCATTTGTTCAGTATAATCAATAGCTGTGATGTCAAAACCTAATTGAGCTAAAATGATGGCAAAAAAGCCTGGGCCAGTGCCAATATCTAAGATTTTTATATTTTTATTAGCTTTAAAGGGAATGTATTGCAATAAAGTTTGTTGCCATTTATATTTTTGTTCACTATGTAATTCGCCTTGATTGACTTGAGAATATCCTTCGGCACGGTTTGTCCAATAAGTTTGTATTTCTTGTAATAATTTTGTCATAATTATCCTCACCATTGTATGATTATGTAAATTAGTATAAAACGATAAATATTCAGCCACAAGCTCTACTAGGGGATATAAATAAGCGAAAAATGAAAAAAGCTATAAAGAAGATTATTCCTTGAAAATACAGGGCTAGGAAAGATTTTCTTTATAGCTTAGATTTATTTTTTTAGATGTAATATGGGGAAGGGGCGTTATCACTATCTACAGGTGAACGTTTAAAAATAGTAAAACCTTGTCGCAGATAAAATTTTAGAGCTTTAGGATTTTGTTCATTTACATCAACATATTTAATTTGATAATCTTGTATGGCTGTGGAAATCATTTTATAGCCGATACCTTGTTGAAAATAATCAGGACTTAAAAATAACATCTCTAATTTATCGTCAGCAATTCCAGCAAAACCGATAGGCTCATCATCATCTGTAAATGATACGAGTAAAATCGGAATTTGTTTTAATCCTATAACTACTTGAGGCAAAATATCTTTTATATCTAGAGGAGAAAGAAATAAATGTGTAGCTTCAACTGATTTTTGCCAAATAATTGTCAATTTATTTATGAGTGTTTCATTTCGCAAAGAATAATCTATTTCTTTTAGATACATAATGAAACTCCTTTCGCTAAGGTGATAAATATATTTTAATTTATTATAGATTATATTTGAAGGCTTTAATAAGAATTGATATAATAGAGCATAATATTTTATTTGTAGTTTTAAAGAAAAGGACGAAGAAAATGAGAGAATTTACAAAAATAAAAATTACGCCTAAAGGAGAACGTTCTGTAAAACATGGTCATCCATGGGTTTTTGGCGATGAAGTAATCGACATCGATGGCACTTATGAAAATGGCGATTTAGTTGATGTACTTACAAATAAAGGCAAATACCTTGGCACAGGTTTTATTAATGATAATTCTAAAATTCGCATAAGAATTATTTCCACAAATGCTAATGATAAATTTGATGAAGCATTTTGGGAACGTCGCGTGCGTTATGCTATAGATTATCGCCGTCAAGTAATGGGTGAAGACTTCAACTGCTGTCGTTTGATTTTTGGTGAAGCAGATAGTTTCCCTGGACTTACAATTGACCGTTTTGAAGATGTATTAGTGGCACAAGTTTTATCTTTAGGTATCGAAGTTCGCAAAGATGTTATTTTTAGCAAAGTAATTGAAATCATGCGTGAATATGGCGAAGAAATAAATTGCTTCTATGAACGCAATGATGTTAAAATCCGCAAACTTGAAGGTATGGAAGAATACAAAGGATTTTATAAACATCCATTATTAGACGAAAGTAAGGAACATACAACTTTAGTCATTACTGAAAATAATATTAAATATAATGTTGATGTAGAAAACGGACAAAAAACAGGCTTTTTCTTAGACCAAAAATACAATCGTAGAGCTGTAGCTCATTTAGCAAAAGGCAGAAAAGTATTAGATTGCTTCACGCATACAGGAGCATTTGCTTTAAATGCTGCTAGTGGCGGTGCATTATCTGTAACAGCTGTGGATATTTCTCAAGAAGCAGTAGATATGACTAATAAAAATATTGAGATGAATGGGCTTGATAATGCAAAAGCGATTAAAGCTGATGTATTTAATTTATTAACAAAACTTATTGAAGAAAAAAATAAAGATTATGATTTTATCATCTTAGATCCACCAGCATTTACAAAATCTCATGCGACTGTAACAAATGCTTATCGTGGATATAAAGATATCAATTTACGTGCAATGAAATTGTTGCCACGTGGCGGATATTTAGCAACTTGTTCTTGCTCTCATTTCATGAAAGAAGATTTATTCTTAAAAATGTTAAATGAAGCAGCAAGTGATGCCAAAGTAACACTTCGTCAGATAGAAGCACGTCAGCAATCTCCTGACCATCCAATTGTATTTGGTATTCCAGAAACTTATTATCTTAAATTCTATTTATTCCAGATCGTATAGTTAGAAGAGAGGCAAATATTTTTGATATTTGCCTCTTTACTATATAATAACTATTTAGAGGTGTAAATAATTGTATTTACGACATTTTAATGAAAATGATTATCTTGAATTGACAAAATATTATATGCCTAATTTAAAAGAAGAACAATTTAAACAGATAATAAGAGAATGGAATTTATTGAAATATAAAAATAAATTTTTTGAGATATTTGCTATTGTAGAAAATAGACAGATAGTGGGTATGATATCATTATATCAACATACTAGTACTGTAATTAGCGAAGGAGTAGAAATTTTTAAACCATTTAGGAATAAAGGATTAGCAACTAAAAGTATACTGTTAATACAAAATATAGCTAAATTTTATGGATATAAGGTAATTACTGCTCAAGTAGCTAGAAAGAATATAGCTAGTATAAAACTTCACAAAAAGTTAGAATTTGAAATATATCATGAATTTATTTCTCTAAAAGAAAATCGGCAATTATTATTTATAAAAACCTTATAAATCAATAATGCGAATTTCATTACCATGAGGTAGTAATAGAGTATATAAATCTTCAAATTTTAAAAATACAGTGGCTGTATTTTCCATAGGATGCATACCTATTGTTTGATTTTGTAATTCACTGTCAAATATCATTAAGATATTTTTATCCTTGTTATTTAATATGGCAAGTGGTGTAACGCTACCAGGTTTTATTTCTAGCATTTGTTCCATGGCTTCTTGTTTAGCAAAACTAAGACGTTTGCTAGGAATTTTTTCACTTAATTCTTTAAGATTGATATTTTTATGCACAAATAAAGAAACAAGATAAAAGTTTTTCTTTTTGGCATCACATAAAAATAGATTGCGAATGACTTTTTCACGATTAGGAAGATTGGATTTATCGCCTTCTTCTACAGAAAATATAGGTTCATGTTCATATTTAGTGAAAGGTATTTGTTTATCAGTAAGATATTGTAAGATTTCAGCCTTATTCAAAATAAAATCTCCTTTAATTTTTTATAAGTAAAGATATTATATCATAATGAAAAATAAGAGATTATCATTTTATTGGAGAAATTTCTTGATTAAGATAGCGTTAAAAAAATTTAAACGAGTGAAAGCATCATCTAAAGAAGTGTTAGTAATTTCTTCAATACGTTGTAATCTATATTTTATGGTATTGCGATGAATGAATAATGTTTCAGCTGTTTGATTTAAATTACAATTTTTATTTAGATATACTTCTAAAGTTTGTATTAAATTAGTATTATATTTTTTGTCATAAGCTATTAAATTAGATAGTATATTATGCACAAAATTCTCTAATAGCGTCTTGTTATTTATATCATAAAATAATTGATATAAACCTAATTGTTCATAATAATAAATCATATTTTTTTGTTTTTGCTTGATGGCTAGATTAATACATTTTGAAGCTTGTTCGTAACTGAGTTTATATTTTTCTAAGGATTTTTGTCGTGTACCAATACCGATATTTACAATATAATTGGGATGATTTTCTTTAATATAGTTTAATATTTGCGGGAAAAGTGTATTTAATGTATCAAGAGAAGTATTATTAACATTAATTAAAGCAATGATATTTTTAGTATAACTAGAGGATAAAATGGGAATATGTTCATTTTCAAATAATGTATGAATAAATTGACATATAGTATCTTTATCTACATCATTTAAAATAATGGCATTTTCACTTTGAGGTAAAAGAAAATTGATCTCAAAGAATTGTAAATATCCATCAAAAGGAAAATTTACTTCTTGACTTTGATATTTTAGATAATCAAGAGATAGATTATTATTAAAAATGATGCTAAATAATAAATCTTTGTGTTTGTCATTAATCAAATTAATACTAGCAATAGCATGACCTAGTTCTTCAAAAATATCAACAAGTGGAGTATCCCATGGTATAAGAAATAAAGGAAAATGTTTCTGATTACTTAAGTCTATGACAGATTGAGGAATTTGCTCAATATAATTTGGCCCAATGAGTAATAGTGCACCAGATATATTTAAAGAAATAGCCTCTTTTAAAAAATTATACAGATTAAAATCTTTTTCATGAATAACCATTTTGCTGACAATCAAAAGTTCTCCACCATGTACCCATTTTGCAAGATGAATGGATTCTGCCTTATAACTCCAGCGAATGATTTTATGTAAACCTTTATTTCCTGCAATTATTTTCATTTTAGATAAAGATGGTAATTTAAATAAATCTTTACATTGAAACATAAGGAATACCTCCAATAAGGGATAATATATGTGAAAAATTATAGCATATATAATATAGTATAATCATGATTTTATAATTATAAGAGAAAGTATTTTGTAAGTTTTGCACAAAATATATGAAATATCTTTGTTAAAATAGTATAAATTTTATGCTATTATAATAAATAATATTGACTTTTAAGTCATAAATAGATATGATATGAACATCAAGAAAATAATATAAAATGTAAACAATGAAGTTTATACATTAATAATTACGATATAAATCAGTAGTTATTTTTGTATAAGCTTTTTTTACTTTAAGGAGGAATTTATTATGGAAACATGGGTAATTATGTTAGGTTGTCAGGCTGCTACAGCAGTATTATCTTTGGGTGTAGTTTTAAATTTTATGTATAAAAAAGAACCATTAGATGCAGGTGACGTTCAAATGGCGAAAGAAGTAAAACAAATTAAAATGAAAGAAACACAAGCTCTTGGGGTATAAAATTGAATAGTAGAAAATTAATAATAAACAATGGAGTTTATAGAATATATAAATTGAAATATCAATAAATATATTCTATAAACTTTTTTTATTTTTTATAAAAAGGAGAGGCTATAATGACGTTACAGGAATTATCAATAATATTCTTTTTTGGATTTTTAGTTTTTGTAGGAATAGTAGCATATTTTTCTAGTAAACAAAAAGCATCTGGTGTATCTGCTGATGTTGAATATTATCTAGGTGGACACAGCACTCCTACAGTAGTATTAGCCTTTTCTTATGTGACATCTTCAATTAGTGCAGCTTGTTTCATGGGAGATCCAGGGATTATGTCTACAGTGGGTTGGCCATATTATTGGGTAGTTATTGCTATTGTGCCAGGTTTAATCATTCCAGCTGTATTGCTTATGCCAAAAATGAGACAGCAAGCAGAAAAACTGGGCTCATTAACCATTCCTGAATACTTAGGACAAAGATATAATAGTACAGCATTGCGTTTAATAATTGCAGGTGTAGTTTCTATATTTTATATTTTTCCGTTAGTAGCTCAATTTAAAGGAGCAGCTGTTTTATTAGAATCTTTTACTGGGATTTCTTTTAATATGGGATTAGCTATTATAACAGTTGTAATTATTTTTTATGTTATTGTTGGAGGATTAAGATCTGTAGCTTGGACTGATTTTGTACAAGGTTTACCGATGTTAGTTATTAGTATAGTTTTATTGGTTGTTTCATTAAATGCCGTTGGTGGTTTTAGTGGTTTAGAAGAAAAATTAGCACAAATTGATCCTAATATGTTAAGAGTTGTACAAGATGAAGCACCTGATGCACAAATGTCATTATCTGGTGTTTTTGGTAATTTTGTTTTTTGGTGTGTTATCTTTATAAGTCAACCATATTTATGTTCTCGTTTTTTAGCTATACCAAATGTAAAAAGAAAAACAATTGGAACATTCTTAATTACAGCTTTAATTTTAAGTGTTGTTTACAATAGTTTTTATATTGCAGGTTTAACTGGTAGAGTGTTATTCCCAGATGTTAAAGCCGATTATTTAACCGTAACAATGGCAATAAATCTTTTGCCTACAGCAGTTGCAGCTTTTATGATGATTGGTATTTTTGCAGCCATGATGTCTACAGCAACTTCTGTTTTATTGGTAATTGGTCAGGCAGTAGGTAGAGATTTTTATTCTAAAACTATAAACAAAAATGCTTCACCAGAAAAAGAAGTTTTAGTTACTAGAATTGCGATTGTAGTAGTAGCATTTATCTGTTTTGCATTTAATTATGTTGATCCACCAGAATTTTTATCTGTTGTATTGTACTTAGGATTGAGTGGAATAGGTTCTTGCATTGGTATTCCATTATTTGCAGCTATTGTTTCTAAAAAATCTACTAAAGAAGGAGCAATAGTTTCATCTATTGTTGGACCAATTGCTTATATCATTTTCAATTATGTAGTTGGTTTTAATTTTTGGTTTGCAGGTTTGATGGCTATTGTTGTAGCCGCTATATGTATGGTAGTAATTTCTGTATTTATTAATAAAAAGAATAGAGCTTTAATCAGTAATGTAGCGGAAGCTAAATAATAATTTGTTAGATTATTAAAGGAAAGAGGAATTTATATGTCGTATTATATGCACGATTTAACTTGGCCAGAATTCAATGATAAAAAAGATAAAGTAGTTATTTTACCAATCGGTTCAACAGAGCAACATGCCCTACATCTTCCTTTATGTACAGATGCTAAAATAGCAGAACAATTTTCTCTACATTTAGCTGAAGAAATAGATGGAGTAGTGATGCCGACAATCGTTTATGGTTATAAATCAAAACCTTTAAGTGGTGGCGGTCCATTATTCCCAGGAACAATAGATTTAAATGGAAATACTTTAATTTATTTAGTTCATGATATATTGATGGAATTAGTAAGAGATGGATTTACAAAAATTTTCATTATGAATGCACATTTTGAAAATGAAGCATTTGTAGTTGAAGCAATGGATTTAGTCAATAGAGAAACAAATGGAGCAGCAACAATAGTTGAATCTAATTGGTGGGATCCAATGCCTGAAGATGTGATAGATTTGATATTCGATAAAGTACCTTTTCCTGGTTGGGCTTTAGAACATGCAGCTGTAACAGAAACATCTTTGATGTTATATTTTGCACCAGAACTTTGTAAAATGGATAGAACAGTGGATGTAGTATCAACAAATGCATTGCCTTATTTTAGATATCCATTGAAAAAAGATGATGTACCAGAATCAGGAGCATTAGCAAGTTGTGCTTATTCTAGTGCTGAAAAAGGGAAAGTTATAGTGGATAAAGTACTTCCTGAATTAGTAAATATTTGTAAAAAAGAATTTAATTTATAATAATTTTATATTATTAGGGTATAACATATAGGAGATATATATTATGAAAAATTTATTTATAAACGTTCGTTTAAAAGGAAATAAAGAATTACAATCTATATTAGTTAATGATGGCAAATTTGAAAGAATTGGTAAAATAGAACCACAAGATGATTATAATATTATTGATTTAAAAGGAAATCTAGTAGTATCTCCGTATGTAGACCCACATATACATTTAGATTATGTATTTACTGCAAAATTAGAAGGAGCAACTAATAAAACCGGAACATTATTTGAAGGTATACAACGTTGGAGTGAAACAAAATCTAAATTCACAAAAGAAGATATAAAATATAGAGCTAAAAAAGCAATAAAAAAAGAAGTATTAGCAGGAGTTCAATATATTAGAACACATGTAGATGTAACTAATAAAAATTTTGAGGCATTAGAAGCTATTTTAGAGTTAAAAGAAGAATTAAAAGATATAGTGACAATTCAGATAGTATCTTTTCCGCAAGAAGGAATGTATGCATATAAAAATGGCGTAGAATTAGTCGAAGAAGGTTTAAAAATGGGAGCTGATTGTGTAGGTGCAATACCTCATTTTGAATATGCTAAAGAATTTGGTGAAAAATCTATTCATAAAACAGTTGAATTAGCTTTAAAATATGATCGCTTAATAGATGTTCATTGCGATGAAACAGATGATGATCAATCTCGTTATGTAGAATTATTAGCAGCTCTTACATATATGGAGGGAATAGATAAGAAGACTACAGCTAGTCATACTTGTTCATTAGGTTCGGCTAATAATGCTTATGTTTTTAGATTAATGAATTTATTATGTAAAACAAAAATGAATTTTATTTCATGTCCTACAGAAAATATTTATCTCCAAGGTCGTCAGGATACATATCCAAAACGCAGAGGATTGACGAGAGTAAAAGAATTGAATGATAATCATATAAATGTTTGCTTTGCTCAAGATTCCATGTCAGATCCATGGTATCCTTTAGGAAATGGAAATATGATGAATATTTTAGACCATGGAATTCATATTTGCCAGATGATGTCTTTTGATGAAATTGATAATGCTTTGGATTTAATAACAATAAATGGAGCTAAAACTATGAACCTAGATGATGTTTATGGAATTGAAGTTGGAAAAGATGCTAATTTTATTGTTATTAATGCTAAAAGTGAATTTGAAGCAGTTTGTGAACGTGCAGGTGTATTAGCTTCTATTAGAAACGGAAAATATTTGTTTAATAAAATTCCAGAAAAAGTAAATACTGATATTGAATTATTATCTTAAATTAAAATAATGTTTAGTAAAACAAAAGCTGTAATAATTGAGTATTTTCTCAAATTATTACAGTTTTTTTGTCATATCGTGCCAAACTTAAAAGTTTTAGTAGGATATATAGCTTAGAACATAGAAAACATCAAATGTTACAGTTAATCTAGAATGAAAATACTAATAATCATTCAAATACAAAATGTTAATTTTAATCAATAAAAATATTATATAAGAAAAAGGTATTTTTTTCAATTTGTATATTTTTATAAAATTAATCATTTATATATAAAATACTAATAATCCGAGACTTGAAATAGGTAATATTTTATGATATATTTATTTTAAAGTTTGAAATAAATATATTTTGGGAGGAAAAGCAATGCGAAATGTAATTGAGTTAAAGTCTTTATTTAATAGCGATGATTTTAAAGAAGACATTATAACTAGAGTATTGGAAAAATATAAAGATAAAACAGTAGAAAAAAGAATAAAAGTTTCTAGGAATTTAGATTATATTATAAGAACAGAAAATATTGATTGTGGAAAACTATTAGAAAAGGCTGTTAAAGATTATCTAGCACTTAAATATTAAATTTGTAAATATTGTGGGCTATTTAAATTTAATAGATAGCTCACAATATTTACAAAATAAGAAAGGAGCAATTTGATGAAAGTATATCAAATACGAATGAAGATTTTTTTGTTAGAAGATATTGCTATTAATAAAATTCAAGAAAAGATAACGGCTTTTATTGATTCAGGTTTTAAGACTGATGAAGAGTGGTTGAATTTTCATGAACAGAATAGTTTTAAAAATTATTGTTATGATCAGTTATATCCAGTAGAAAAAGATCGGGTTTATAAAAAAGGAAGGATATATACTTTAACAATTCGTACAGTAGATTTAGAATTAGCAAAGTATTTTAAGCTAGTATGTGTGAATAACTATACTAAGGAATTTAAAGGATTAGTAGCAGAAATCAGAGTGTTGCCAAAAAAAATGTTAGAAACAGTATATACGCTTACGCCTATGATCATAAAAACAGAAAAAGGTTATTGGAAAGAGGCTATAAATTTTACGGAATTTGAGCAAAGATTAAAAGTTAATTTAATAAAAAAATGGAATGCTTATCATAATGAAAAAATTGATGAAAATTTTGATTTGTACACTATGATTGAATTAAAAAATAAAAAGCCAATTGCTATGGAATATAAAAATATAAAGCTGTTGGGCGATAAAGTTCAAATACAAGTGGCAGATAATAAGCGTGCTCAAGATTTATGGTATTTTGCTTTAGGTGTTGGTCTGGGTGAAATGAACGCTCGTGGTTGCGGATTTTTGAATTATCGTTGGTTATAAATTTTTTATTTAAAAGAAAGGAGGAATTTTATGTTTGAAGAATGTTTAGATGTTTTTACAGAGATGTTGAAGAATGAAGATAATCTTAATTTAAAAGGATATATTCCTGCTGATGGCTCATATATAATTGTAAAACAAGATGGTACTGTTAAAAATGCAGATATAAATTTTGATAAAAAAACTAAAGAAACAAGAAGTTTAATTTGTACAGATGATACATTACTAAGTGATATTTGTTTTTATGATTATCACAGTAAATTAATTTCTATGAATAAGCCAATAGATAGTAAAAAAGTGATTCATTCTAATAATTATTTAGCTTTTGCAGTAAAAAAAGAAAGTATTGTTACTGGAAAATTGACAGAAGTAATTATTGATAATTATTATGATACTTTAAAAAATCCTTTAGAAAAAAAATATAAAAAATCTAAATCTAAAGAAGCAAGTAAAATTTATAAAAATTTTGAAGAAGAATATAGTGCTGTAGATGGAGAATTATTAGAAAAGTGTAGAAGTTGGATAAAACAGCATATTTTTTCTATTGATAAATTGATAAATGTTGATTTAGAAAAAAAAGAATATCTTAAAATTTTCTTTGAAGTTTTTGAAGTAAATGAAGATGAAAAAGATATTAAAAATGAAAATAGAGAGTTATTTATTCAAGAAGATAATCGTTATATTTATCCTAACATTTATAATAAAAGTGAATATATTATAAATATACAAAAAGGCTTAGATAAAGATAGATATGGATTACCCTATTATGGTATTAATATGAATGATAAAAAGCCATTTTTAAAAATAAAAACTAGAAAGGTATTTATACCATATTTATTAGATATGAAAGAAGCGTTGTTGCAAAAACAATTTTTTGAATATCTGATGAATTTAGCTTCTGATGGTAAAAATAATGTATATGTTGATATAGTTAATAACAAAATAGAAGCATATGGTGATAAAGAAGAAAGAGAAAAATTTGCAGGTATAGAAGCAGGATATTATTTGCGTATTCAAAAGGGTAAGGAACTAGAAATTCAAGCTCAAGATAATTTAGTAAATTATCAAGATAAATTACTTTTGAATTTTAATTATCAAGATTTTTTCAAGATGAATATAGAAAAATATCCAGAGTATATGAAAGATATAGGCATTTATACAAAAAGAACTGATGTAGGAAAATTAATAAATAATATATTTTTTTCTAAGTATTTATTGACGAATTATTTTACTGAGGCAAATGACATTAGTGTAAAAGATAGTGTTTTAAAAAGAGTAATAATTATATATCGTAATGTTATTTTTGATTGGGTATATAAAGGTATTGATAATGACTTTAACAAAGTAGTAAATAAGTTTTCTCTAGATTTAATAATAAATAGTGTAGTACAAGGAGATTTGTTGAATGCTATAAAGCAATTAAATTTAAGATGGTCATTTAAAGATTATTATAGAGAAGAAGGAGAAAAGACTATGAAAGAATTAGTATCAGATATAGTGAAAAATATTAATGAAAAAATGATTGATACAACAGCAAATTCAGAAATAAAAACAGATGATGAATATTACTATGCAATAGGCTTATTTACAGCGTATTTAATATCTTTAAGTAAAACTAGTAAAAAAACACATGCTTTAGCTAATCCTATATTAGATTCTAGAAGTAATAGAATGATAATTAATAAATTAGAAACTATGTATAAAAAATATAATTATATTATTGAAATTAATAAATTAGAAATAAATAATCTATATGCAATGATATTGGCTTATACAATTTCACATGAAGATATTGTTATAAATGAAGATATGATTCAATATGGTTTTTTAAGAGGAAACATATTATATAATAATGCATTACAATAATGGGAGGATATAAAATGGAAAATAAAACAATGAATAAAAGAGTATATGGTATTTTAGGTATTTCTTCAGTTATGGGAAATTGGAATGCAGATTTTTCTGGTTATCCAAAGTCTTTAAGTGATGGAACTATATTTGCTAGTGATAAGGCTTTAAAATATCCAATGAAAAAAATGTGGGATAATGAAAGTAAAAAAGTAATTTATATTAAGTCTTTAAATGAAAAGCTACTTCCTAAAACTTTAGAAGAACGTTATATACAAGTTTTTGGTAAAGATGATTTTAAATCTATAGAAAAAGTATTATCTAATTTAATGACAGCAGTAGATATAAAAAATTTTGGTGCCACTTTTGCACAAAAAGAATGTAATATTGCAATTACAGGTGCGGTGCAAATTGGTCAAGGAATTAATAGATACAATAAAAGTAACGTAAATGTACAATCGATATTATCTCCGTTTAGAGATAAAACGGATAAAAAAGCAAAGAATTCAACAATTGGAACAAAAATCACAAGTGAAGAAGCACATTATTTTTATCCATTTGTGATTAATCCACTTGCTTATAAAGAATTAGTAGATTTAGGTGTTACAGAAGGTTATACAGAAGAAGATTATCAAAATTTTAAGCGTACAGCATTAGTATCTGCCACAGCATTTGCAACAAATTCTAAAGTGGGTTGTGAAAATGAATTTGCTGTTTTTGTAGAAACGGAAAGTGATGCTTATTTACCTAATTTATCGGAATATGTAACTTTTGAAAAAGGTGAAGATAAAAATATCATAGATTTAGAAGCATTAACAAATATATTGAATGATATGAGTCAGCAAATTAAATCTGTAGAAATTTATTATAATCCATATACTACAGAATTAGTAAATAGTAATAGAAAAGTTGCTAAACATTTTAATATTATAACCTCTAAAGAGGTGTAATAAATGGAAATTTTGAAATTTAAACTTAGTGGAAAGAGTGCTTTTTTTAAAAAGCCCGAAGTAAATACGTATTGTTATTTCACTTATGGCAATATTCATAGAATAGCTTTATTAGGTATTTTAGGGGCTATCTTAGGATATAAAGGTTATAGTCAGATGAAAGATATTTTATCTATAAAAGAAGAGATAGATTTGAAACCAGCTTATCCAGAATTCTATGAGAAATTAAAAGAGTTGAAGATTGCTATTTTACCTTTAAATCCTAAAGGCGTCATTACTAAAAAAATACAGATTTTTAATAATTCAACAGGAGCAGGTTCTAAAGAGTTAGATAAAAAAAATAAAATAGAGTATGGTGTAAATTTGATTGTAAAAGAACAATGGCTTGAAAATCCTAAATGGGAAATTTGTATTTTGCTAGATTGTGAAGAAGCTAAAAAAATCAAAGAAGCTATACAAAATCATAAATGTAAATTTTATCCATATTTGGGGACAAATGACCATTTTGCGGATATTGAATATTTAGGTGTAGAAGAAGCAAAAACTATAGAAGATGATATGTATAGAATTGATAGTTTTGTTTTTAGAGATGATGTAGATATATTAGATTTAGAAAGAGAAGAATTAGAGGATTGGAAATCTCAAGGAAAACCTATGCCTAAAGGTATTTTTAAATATGAAGAAGCTTTACCATACAATATAAATGAGATAACAAATAATTATAAACTTCAAAGATTTGTTTATACTGGAAATTTGGTAGAGTTGGAGGAAGATAGAAAGGTATATCATATACAAGATAAAAATAAAAAAGAAATAGAAGATAAATATATTATATTTTATTGATTAAGTGTATTTAATTGATTAATGGAAACAAGTGTTGTAAAAATTTTTGTTAGTTAGAAGGTGATTTAGGTGGACTATAAAATTCTAAATGAGTTAATAGATAATGTAGATAAGTATAAAGCACATAAAAAACCTAAAAATGAAAAAGATAAAAAGGGAGAACAAATATATGAAACTTTGTTAGAACATATAAAAAGAACAGAAAAATATTTTGCTAAGTTTTGGATAACTAAAAATGGTGATGAGATATTAGAAAGATTTTGCAATCTTATGCTAAAAGATAAGTTAAAAAATGACGAACAAATAGAAAATGCTAAAAAAATATTAAAAGAAATGATAAAAGGTATTGCTATTTTTCATGATATTGGGAAGGTAAATCCAAACTATCAAGTAATAAAAATAGGAAATAAAGAAATAAGTCGAAATGAAGCATTTATAGATGCAAATCATTCATTTATTTCATCAATTAGCTATTTATCATATTTTAGAAGTAAACTAATGAAAGAAGTTTCTAAAAAGAAAATAAGAGATTTGATGAAAGAATTTTTATTGTATCATGCCTATATTATAGAAAGACATCATAGTAATTTAAATGAAATAGAAAAATTTTTAAAAAAGATTTTTTTAGAAGAAAATGATAATTATAAAGAGTCATTAATGGACAAATTTATTAAAGTAATATCAGAAAATAATTTATATAAATATGAATTAAATTTAGAAAATAATGATACAAAATTATTAATAAATGAATTTAAAAGAAAAAAATGTACGAATAACACAAGTAAAGGGAGAAGTAAAGAACAATGTATATATTTATCTATGTATATACGTTGGATATATTCTTTGTTGGTTGCTAGTGATTATTATGCTACATCAGAATTTATGAATGATATGGATTTTAGTAAAGTATCTGATTTAGATAATATAGGATATTGGAATAAATTCTATGAAGATACTTCTTTATTAAAAAACATTCGCAAGTATCAAAAAACTAAATATCCATTATCTGATGAAAAATTAAATACGGTAAAAGATATTAATATTTTGCGTAGTGAGATTTTTTGTGAAGTAGAAGAAAATATAAAAGCTAATGCTGATGAAAATATCTTTTATTTAGAAGCTCCAACAGGTAGTGGTAAAAGTAATACAGCTATTAATGCTAGTTTTAAATTAATGCAACATGATAAGAGATTACAAAAGATATTTTATATTTATCCTTTTAATACTTTAGTTGAACAAAACTTAGAAACTTTAGAGAAGGTTTTTGCTGATAATGAAGACATTAAACAAAATATTGCAGTAATAAATTCAATAACGCCGATAAAAGTATTAAAAAATGATTTAAATGCTAGAGAAGAAAAAAATGTTTATCAGAAAGCCCTACTTGATAGACAATTTTTAAATTATCCTATGATTTTATCGACACATGTTAGCTTATTTAATATTATCTTTGGTAACAGACAAAGTGATGTATTTGCTTTCTATCAATTGTCAAATAGTGTAATTGTTTTAGATGAAATCCAGAGTTATAAAAATAAAATTTGGTCAGAAATAATATGTTATTTAAAAGAATTAGCGAAGATGTTTAATATTAAAATCATTATAATGTCTGCTACTTTGCCTGATTTGGATATTTTATCGAGATTTCAAGCACAAGCAGTAGATTTGCTGGAAATCTCGAGTAGATTTTTTGCAGTGGATTGTTTTAAAAATCGTGTAAAGTTAAATTATGATTTATTAAAAATTGATAAAGATGATATATTAGGTGAATTAAAAACACATTTAAAACAATATCTGAAATCAGATAAGAAAATTTTGATTGAATTTATAAAGAAGAAAACAGCACATGATTTTTGGGTAGATTTACAAGAAAATGAAGATTTTAAAGATGTACAGATAGAGTATTTGTCTGGTGATGACAGCATAGCAGAAAGAAAGAGAATTTTAGATAAAGTCAAAAAAGCTACAGATACTATAATTTTAGTATCTACACAAGTTATCGAAGCTGGTGTAGATATAGATATGGATATTGGATATAAAAATATATCAAAGTTAGATAGTGAAGAGCAATTTTTGGGCAGAATAAATCGTTCCTGCAAAAAAGAAGGTATAGCATATTTTTTTGAAGTTGATGAAGCAAGCAATATATATATAGATGATGTTCGATTGAGTGAAAGTATTGTATTAAAAGATGTAAATATGCAAAAGGTTTTAGAATTAAAATTGTTTGATGAGTATTATAAAAAAGTATTAGAAACTACCATGGAAAAATATGGCTATCATTTTGATGAATTTATAAAAGATATTTCTGATTTAAATTATGAAAGTATAGCTACTCATATGAAATTGATTGATGATACACAGGATATGGTACAAATTTATCTAATTAGGACTTTATGTGTTGATGGCGAAATTTTAGATGGAAAACAAATTTGGGATAGTTATGTAGATTTATGGGAAAATGGCAGAAAAACTATGTCTTATGCCGAATGGAAAATTGAATTGTCTAGAATTACAAGCAAAATGAATAATTTTATCTATCAAGTTAGTAAACATAATCTGCATATAGGAAAATTTTATGAACAAATGGGTAATATTATTTGCTTAGAAGATGGCGATAAATATTTTACAAAAGATAAATTTAATAGAGAGATATTATATATTAAAAAATGAAGCATAAATATATTTTATTAATAATATAGATTTATTATGTTGGGTAAAATTTTTCTAGAATGTTGTTTAAATTAGAGTATAAAATATAAGATCTTAAAAATAAGGAATTAATATCAATAAATGTTGTTTTTGAATTTGCTGTTGTAGATACTAGGGTAAATATAACGATTAGATTAATAGTAACAAAGGTTGTTTTAAATGAACTTAGCAATGGATATATATAGATATTTTTAAACAAAAAATGATAATAAATTATTATGAATAAATATATAATCTATTAATAATTTTTATAGACTAAAAGGATTATTTTTGTTATAATATACAAACTATGACTTTGGAGGTATATATTTGACAAAAATAAAAATATTATTGGTTACTATTTGTATTATGGTGATGTCTACTATGACTGTTAGTGCAAATGCGTTTGATGATTTAAAAGATGACTTAAAAGATGATCAAGCATTGAAGTTAGCAGCGGGATATTTAGTTGCTAATGAGGTGCAACGATTGACAAAAATAAGTGCATTGGAATTATTCTTAGCTTCAACAGCAATTAATTATATGGACGATAAAGATCTAACAAATGCAGTAGTAAAATCTTTAGTATATCAGATAAAATTTTAAATAAAAAATGCATTAGAATTTTTTCTAGTGCATTTTTTTTATATAATTATATTGTGAGGTGAATTTTATGGAATTTAGAGTATTAAAATATTTTTTAACTGTAGTAAGGGAAGAAAATATAACAAAAGCAGCGAATATATTACATATTACTCAGCCAACATTGAGTCGACAATTAGCCCAATTAGAAGATGATCTTGGTGTAAAATTATTTGATCGTGGAACTAGAAAGATTAGTTTAACAAATGAAGGAATGTTATTAAGACGTAGAGCAGAAGAAATAATTTCTTTAGTGGACAAGACAGAACAGGAATTAAATGAACAAGATGAGATGTTAGATGGTGTGATTTCCTTAGGCTGTGGAGAATTAAGTTCTGTATCTACACTAGCAGATATATTAGCTGGTTTTAAAAAGAAGCATCCTCTTATTGTTTATGACTTATATACAGCAAATGCAGATGAGATCAAAGAAAAAATTGATAAAGGATTAATTGATATTGGTTTATTGTTAGAGCCTGTGAATATAGAAAAGTATGAATATATTCGATTGCAGACAAAAGAAGTATGGGGTGCTGTAATGAGAGCTGATGATGAATTAGCTAGGCAAGATTTTGTTACTGCAGAGCAATTGAGTAAAAGACAAATAATATTAGCATGTAGACCAAAAGACAAATAATATTAGCACGTAGACCAAAAGCAAAAAATGAATTAGCACATTGGTTTGGCAAATATTATGATAAATTGAGTATTTCATTTACAAGTAATATGAGTACAAATGCAAGTATTATGGTAAAAAAAGGATTGGGAAATGCTTTAATTATTAAAGGCTCATTGCCATTTATAGATGAAAGTGAGATAAAATGTATACCACTATATCCAGCTCTGATAGCTAATAGTGTTTTAGTTTGGAAAAGGCATCAACCTTTTAATTTGGCTACAACAAAATTTATTGAATATATGCAATGCTTTTTAAGCATGCGATAATATTAAAAATAGGTATTAGACATATATTGGATTTTTATTTTATAATGTGAATGTAAGTTGAGATAGAAAATATTTAAATTACATTCACATTATTTTTTTGGTGGTATATATGGTAGTAATAAAAAAAGATCGAAATATTTCTTTAGAAAAATTAGATTTATTAAGAGAATTAGATTTTAAACAAATTAATCATTTTTTAGAAAGTATAGCTAAAGTTGAAAGAAGTGAACAGATAAAATTTTTGAAGAAAAAAAGATTTATATTATTAGAAGCAATTCATGAAATGCAAAAGAACTTAGATTGTATAGATTATGTAATTTATTTAATAAAAAAGAATAAGTATAAGTGAAAGTGATAAGGAGAAAATAAATATGACTATTGGAGAAATATCACAAGAAATGGGTTTATCAGCAGATACTTTAAGATATTATGAAAAAATAGGATTATTACCTAATGTACCAAGAGATAGTAGTGGAAAACGTAATTATGATGAAAATTTTATTAATTGGATAAAATTTATTCAAATATTAAAGAATAGTGGAATGTCTTTAAACGACATTATAGAGTATATAAATTTGGCAAAATGTGGCAATAATACATATCAAGAACGCAAAAATTTATTAATAAAATCTAAGCAAATACTGTTGAAAAAAATGTCAAATTTACAATCTATGATAGAAAAAGCAAATTATCAAATTAATAATTATGATAATATTTTAGTACCTAAGACAGATGCTTTAATATTTTAAATAAAAATATTTGAATATTCTTGATTTTTATAAGGATAGAAGAAAGGAAAATAATTATGAAAAAAATAATGATATTAACTTCAATGGCATTGATGTCTTTAGTAGCTATGGGCTGTGCAAATGAAGAAGTGAAAGATACACAGGATGCTCAACCTGTTGTTTCAACAAATATGGAAGAAACACAAACAGAGGGCAATACAAATGCGAAAAAACCGTTGATAGTGTATTTTGCTTATGGTGAAAATAGTGAATTACCACAAGATGTAGATGCTTCGGCTAGTGCTAGTATACAAAAATGGAATAATGAAAATACTGGAAATACAGGTATAGTAGCACATATTATTCAAGAAAAAACAAAGGGCGATATGTTTTCTGTACAGACAGTAAATAAATATCCATTAACATATGATGAAACAGTTAATCAAGGAAAGCAAGAACGTGAAAATAATATTCGTCCAGAGCTCGCAAATCATATAACAAATTTAGATGATTATGATACTATTTTCATAGGATATCCAAATTGGTGGGGCGATATGCCAATGGCAATGTATAGTTTTTTTGATGAATATGATTTAAGTAATAAGACTATTATTCCATTTAATACTTCTGGTGGTAGTGCTTTTTCTAATACTATAAATACTATAAAAGAAATGGAACCAAAGGCAAATGTGATAGACGGTATAACTATTAGAGCTGAAAATGTACAGTCTAGTCAAGATGAAGTTGATGAATGGTTAAATGGATTAGGTTATTAAATATAAATTTATAAGAAAGGACAGACAATGATGAAGAAAAAATTATATATTTTTGTAGTGATTATATTGTCCTTTCTTATTTTTGGTACATATAAAATATTCATAGAAAATAAAACGATAATAGAAAAAGATACTATTTTAGCAATGGATACGCAAATTTCATGGGTGATATATGAAAAACCTTCTCTATATCCATTGGATTTAAATGAGAAAATAAAAACGAGAATATATGAATTAGTAAAATTATTATCAGTTACTGATGAAAATAGTGAAATTTATAAAGTAAATCATCATCAAGAACAAAATATAAAGTTAAGTGAAGATACTAAAAATGTAGTTTTATTTGCCTTACAGATGGCAGAAAAGACAAACGGAGCTTTAGAACCGACTATATATCCAGTGCTTAGAGAATGGGGCTTTACTACAGGAAAATACCAAATACCTGATGAAACAAAAATAAAAGATTTATTAAATTATGTAGATTATAGGAAAGTCAGTTTAAAAGAAAATCAAATATATCTGCCAGAAGGTATGCAGATTGATTTAGGAGCAGTAGCTAAAGGATATATAGGTGATGAAATCATAAAAATTTTGAAGGAAAATAATATATCGTCTGCCTTAATAAACTTAGGTGGTAATGTTCAATTATTGGGAACAAAACAAAATGGTGATTTATGGACTATTGGCCTTAAATCACCTAATAGTCAAGATTATATAGGTATTTTAAGATTAGCGGATTGTGCGATCGTAACTTCAGGAAATTATGAGCGATATTTTATCGGTGAAGATAATAAACGATATTGGCATATTTTAGATGGAAAAACAGGAAAACCAGCAGATAAGCATATTAATTCCGTAACGATTGTGACGAAACAAGGAAAATTAGGTGATGCTTTATCCACAGCATTATTTGTAATGGGAGTAGATGAAGCCATTAATTATTGGAAGCAAAGTAAAGATGAAAATGATGCATTTGAGATGATATTGATTACTGATGATAAAAAAATATATATAACTGAAAAATTAGTTGATAGTTTTACTTTGCAAGATAAATATAAAGATTATCATATGGTGGTGGTAACTTTATGAACAATATTAATAAATCAGTAATATGTATTGTTTTAGTGATTATATTTATTGCTGTTTTTATTGGTTTAAGAAATAGTTTTGCCGAAAAAACAAATACAGTGGAGATAATTCAAGATGGAAATATAATTTATACTTTGGATTTAGATGAAAGTGAAGATGAATTAATACAGGTAGATTTTCAAGGTCATAAAAATATAATTCAAATAAAAGATAAAAAGATAAGCATAATTGAAGCTGATTGTCCTGATAAAATATGTGTAAATATGGGAATTTTAAAATCAGCATTTATTCCTATAGTGTGTTTGCCCAATCATTTAGTAATTCAATATGTAAATGATGATGAAAAAATTGATGCTACGGCGAATTAGGTGATAGTGATGAAGACAAAAAATTTAGTGCAATTATCTTTATTGACTGCTATTGCACTGAGTATATTTATTGTAGAATTACAGATACCAAATCCTTTGCCACTTCCAGGTATAAAATTAGGTTTAGCAAATATAGTGACTTTATATGTAATTTATAGATATAGAGCAAAAGAAGCATTATTGGTATTGATGGCTAGAATTATTTTAGGTAGTGTATTTAGTGGCAATCTTATGGCTATAATGTATAGTTTAGCTGGCGGTATTTGTTGTTTTATAATAATGGCTATATTACATGATAAAGTGGGAGAAAAATATATTTTTATAGTTAGTATGTTGGGAGCTTGTGCACATAATATAGGACAAATAATTGTAGCAGTATTTATAACAAAGACTTTAGCGATTATGATGTATTTACTATGGCTATTATTATCAGCAATGATTACAGGTTTATTTATTGGCTTATGTACACAATATTTACTCAAAAATAGAGCTGTATTAATGCAAAAATAAAAATCCTATTGCTTAAAATTTTTAGCAATAGGATTTTTTATTATAATTCTTCTTCTACACGCATGAGAAGGAAGCAAAGGTCAGATAAACGATTTAAATAAATTTTTACATTTTCATTAATTGCTTCTTTTTCAGCTAAAGTTAAAACTTCTCTTTCGGCTCTACGCGTAGTAGTACGTGCTAAATCTAAAAATGCACCGGATTGTGTATTTCCTGGCATAATAAATGCTGTAAGAGCTGGTAATTTAGCTTCGAATTCGATAATTTTTTGATCAATATTAGAAATAATTTCATTGGTTATATAATATTTATCAGTAATACTAGCTAAATCAGCCATTAATTTTAGATTAGTTTGTTCTAATTGTAATAAAAGTTGTTTAACTTCTTCTTTTTGGGCAAAAGCTCTAGCAAGACCAAGTGCAGAACTTACTTCATCAACAGTACCATAAGCTTGTACACGCAATGAATTTTTGGCAACGCGTTCTCCAGTAAATAAAGAAGTAGTACCTTTATCGCCTGTTTTTGTACAAATAGACATATTTTCTCCTTTAATCAATCACCATCATATACGCTAAAGTCGATATCATGGTTTGGTATATAAATTTCTGTTTCGCTGAAGAATACATGAACTTCACGTTCAGCACTAGCAGGACTATCGGAGGCATGAACAGAGTTTACAGTTTTAGAAAGTGCAAAATCACTGCGGATAGTTCCTGGTTTTGCTAAAGTAGGATCTGTTTTACCATGGATTTCACGAACTCGTTCGATAGCATTTTCACCTTCGACTACTAGAGCGACAATTCTATCTGAAGCCATAAAATCCACTAAACGTTGATAATAAGGTTTACCCACATGTTCAGCATAATGTTTGGAAGCTATGCAATCATCCATTTCAAGCATTCGCATAGCTACAATATCGAATTTTTCTTTTTCATAACGACTGATAATATTTCCAATATGATAATTTACTACAGCATCAGGTTTAATTAATACCAACGTTCTTTCTCGCATAAAAGACAACTCCTATTTTTATTCTTTGTATCCATCAGCTAAAAGTTTATAATGTAAAGCTGATACATGAAGTGCTTCAATTTCATCTTCTCTTAAAGCACGGATTACTTTTACAGGTGAGCCAAATAACATGGAGTTATTTGGTAATTTTTTATTTTCGGTAACAAGTGAGCCAGCCCCGATAATACTATTGTGACCGATTTCAGAATATCCAAGTAATATTGCACCCATGCCGATTAATGTATTATCGCCGACTTTACTGCAATGAATAACGGCATTATGGCCGATGGTAACATAGTTGCCAATATAAGTAGGTGCATTGCTCATTACGTGAACGGTTACATTATCTTGAATATTTGTATAATCACCGACAACGATAGGTTGTAAATCTCCACGTAGTACAGCACCAGGCCAAATATTAGAATATTCTCCAATAGTAACATCACCGATGATTACAGCACTTGGATGAACATATGCTGTTTTGGCTATTTTTGGTGTATGTGATTTATAAGCTTGAATCATCAGAAAAATCCCCTAACTAAAAAATAATTTGTGATTATTTTACGACCATTACAGGAATAGGAGAATCTTCAATGACTTTTTGACTTACACTACCGATAAGAGCACCTTTAAAGATACCAAGACCACGGCTACCCATGATGATAATATCGGAATTAGTTTCTTGAGCTACACGAATGATAGCTTTTGGACGAGAACCAGTTTCAACATGTTTTGTTGCAGTAACATTTTTTGGAAGTTTTTCCCAAATGCGATCAAAAACGATATCACTAGGAATGTGTTCATTGATATGGCTAGATACATAAACAAATTCAAGAGATGCCCCAGCTTTTTCTGCTAAGGAAATTGCTTGGTCAACTGCTTTACAAGCGTTGTCGGAACCATCTACAGGAACTAGGATTTTATTAATTTTACTCATAAAAAAAACCTCCTTATGATAGGACATAAAGTTTTATTTCATATTTCTTATATTATTAATTTTCGTGATAATTTTTGAAAATCCTTTTTTTGTTTAGAAATAAATTAAGAATAAAGAAAATCTCTTAATATATTAATAAAATATATTAAGAGATTTTTTCTTAATCTACATCTATTAAAGCTTTTCCTTGATTATATAATCCTGTACGACAAACTAAGGCATTTTCTACAGCGATATTTAATTTATATTCATTTTTTAATACATCTAAGACTTCATTTGGTTTTGTAGTACCAGTAGATGTGATTTTTATATTTAAAGAAATATTTAAAGTATCATCTTTTAAAGTATATTTCATAGCTTTAGGAAGATATTGTTTGATTTCTATTTCTTTACGTTTTTTAGGTGTTTCACGAATAATGATAATTTCTTTTGCTTGATTAAATTTTTCAATTGCATTTGTTATTGTATTTAAATCATCTTTACAAGGTAAAGATATAAAATAAGAACCTTCATCAACGATGGACATCAATGCTTTAGCACGCATATCAATTTGTTTAGCTCGTAAAAGTTTTACTCCTGGTGGTAATGCTTTAGAGAGTTTATCGAATAACTCAGGTTGGCAAATATCTTTTTTTAATTCTAAATCCATATATTCTGCTTCACTTGTTATGCCTACAGATAAGGCAGAAGCAAAAGATATTTTCATATGAGGATTGAAGCCCTCTGAGTAAGCAGCTGGAAGATGTGCACGACAAATAGCACGTTGCATTAAAGATGCAAAATCAAGATGGGAAATATATCTTACAGACTCGCCTTTAGTTATTTCTAAGCGATATTTTATCATTTAATAAAAGCCTCCATAAACTTAATAGATAATTATTTAATAGTATCCATGTCAGTGCCAAGTGTTGGGCAAATTCCACAGGCATTGCAATTACCATGACGACAATCTCTAGTCAATTCGCCTTTTGTAGCTTTTTCATATTCACGCAATAAGAATTTTTTGCTAACACCTGGAGTAGTATGTTCCCAAGGAAGTTTTTCATCAAATTTATATTCACGCATATTATAAAAATATGGATCAATATTGCATTTTGCAAAAGCGTTCATCCAAACATCGTATTTAAATTCTTCGCTCCAACCATCAAATTTTGCTCCATCTAACCATGCTTGATAGATTACTTTGCTAAGACGTCTATCACCACGAGAGATAGTACCTTCTAAAATACTAGTTGTAGCTGTGTGATAGTTAAATTGAATAGAGCGATCAGTGATATGAGATTTTAATAATTGTTGTTTACGTTGGAACTCTTCGAGAGTATTTTGCGGGAACCATTGGAATGGCGTAAATGGTTTCGGTACAAAACAAGATACGCTGACTGTAACGCGAATATCACGGCGTTTAGTGATATAGCGATATAATTTGGCAACTTTGGCACCAAGTTCAGCAATGCCGATGATATCTTCATCAGTTTCAGTTGGCAGGCCCATCATGAAGTATAATTTTACTGTTTTCCAACCATGACGGAAAGCAGCTCCAGTTGCTTCCATGAGATTTTCTTCCGTAACACCTTTATTGATTACATCGCGTAATCTTTGGGTACCAGCTTCAGGGGCGAAAGTCAAACCGCTTTTGCGTACTTGTTGCATTTTATGAGCAAGGTCAATAGAGAAACTGTCAATGCGAAGCGATGGTAAAGAGAAAGATACACGTTCATTTTTGTAATCTTCCATGAGGTCATCTACGATTTCACCAAGACAGGAGTAATCAGCAGAGCTTAAAGAAGTGAGGCTCATTTCATTATAACCAGTGTTATCGAGCATTTCTTTAGCAATAGTGCGTAAGCGATCAGCAGTACGTTCACGTACAGGACGATAAGATATACCAGCTTGACAGAAGCGACAACCACGAGTACAACCGCGGAATAATTCAAGCATTACACGATCATGAACAATTTCAATGTAAGGCAATACTGGTTTTTTGATAGCGAAAGAGTCGCGGAAATTTTTGATTACACGTTTATTAATTACAGGTTTTGCTTCGGGGCAAAGAGGCAAAATTTCTTTAAAAGTATTGTCTTCATTGTAATGAACTTCATATAATGAAGGAACATAGATGCCATCTAATTTTGCAAGTGTTTTTAAAAATCCTTGTCTACCACCAATTTTACCTTGTTTTTTCCAAGTGATAAAAGTTTCTACAATTTCATTTAAAACTTCTTCACCTTCACCAATGACAAAGAAATCAAAGAAATCAGCTACAGGTTCAACATTATATACGCAAGGGCCACCACCGACGATGAATGGATCATCTTCTGTACGGTCTTTTTGCCAAAGTGGAATATTGGCTAAGTCTAACATATTTAAGACATTGGTGTAAATCATTTCATATTGAAGAGAAAAGCCGACAAAATCAAATTCTTTGATTGGTGTAAAAGATTCTAAAGCATAGAGCGGTATATTATGTTCTCTCATTTTAGCTTCCATATCAAGCCAAGGAGCATAAACGCGTTCAGCTACAGTATCTTGACGTTCGTTTAATACTTCATAGAGAATTTTTAAACCTAGATTAGACATACCTACTTCATAAACATCAGGCATGGATAAAGCAAAGCGACAATCTACTTCATCATGATTTTTGTGTACAGCATTTAATTCACCGCCAGTATAACGAGCAGGTTTAGTAACGGTTTGTAAAATAGAAGGGTCTAATTTAATCAATTTAATATCCTTTCTTCATGAAAAAAGCTGCTGTATAAGAAAGATTGTTTTTTATACAGTAGCTTTAAAATATAATATATACAAGTAATAATCAATTTTATTGTTCAGTAGTTTTTTGTTTTTCGTCAGTTTCTTCTTTTTCAGGAATTCCTACATGTTGAAGTCCATTTTTAGCTACTTGAACAGTATTTAAAATGTTTTGGATATAAACACTCATATGGTCAAATACTTGTTCAGCATATTGAACAGAATCATTACGCATGGATTCTGAATGTTTATATGTTTTTTCTAAGATTTCTTTAGCTTTAGCTTCAGCAGCTAAAGTGATTTCATTTTCAGAAGCTTTCTTTTGAGCATATACTTTTGCTTGTTCAATGATATTTTTTGCTTCTGTACGGGCATCTTCGATTATTTTATCTCGATTAGCATTGATTTCTTCTGCTTCTTTTAGTGCAGATGGCCATTCTTTGCGAATATTATCTATAAGACGAATGAGTTCTTCTTCGTTTACTAAACATTTATTAGTTAAAAGAAAGCGAGAGGAATTAGCTACAAGTTCTTGTAATTCATTAAGGGAGTCTAATAAATCCATAATAATTTTACCTCTATAATTTATAATTATTTTATTGATGTAGGTACTCGTTTGATTTTTTCATGAATAGCGAGTTCTACACAATGAGGAACTAAATGAGTGATATCTCCACCGAATTGTGCTAATTCGCGAATTGCAGATGAAGATACATGATAATATTTATTATCAGTAGTCAAAAAGATATTTTCAATATCTGGAGCCATGTTTTTAATGAGCATAGCACGTGGAAATTCATAGAGAAAGTCATTGGCATCGCGTAGACCGCGAACAATTACATGAGCATTTTTTTGATGTGCATAATCAGCGAGCAGACCAGCGAAACAATCGACTTTAACATTTGGTATATGAGCAGTAGCTTGCTTTAATAATGCCACACGTTCATCAACTGTAAATAAAGGATGTTTATTTATATTATTGAAAACGCCGACAATTACTTCATCAAACATTTTAGAAGCTCGTTCAAATATATCAATATGCCCATTGGTTACAGGGTCAAAACTTCCAGGACAGATAGCAATAGTCATAAGTTAATCCTCACTTTTATTTGATTTTAATTCATAAATACTGATTTGTGTAGTGGAACCATATTTTTGATTACGCAATAAAGTATATTGGTGAAAATCTGAAGGAAGATTATCTTCAATAGCATGTTCCATGATAATTATACCATCTTCAGTTAATAAAGGATATTCATGGAGCATTTGCAAAACTTTTAAGCATAAATCTTGATGATATGGTGGGTCACAAAATATTATATCAAATTTTTTTTGCTTTAGATGTAATTTTTTTATCGTAGAAAATACATCAGCTTTTAAAATAGTAGATTTATCTATGAGTTTTGTATGTGTAGCATTAAATTTAATAGCAGAGATACTATCTAATGAGCAATCTACCATAATGGCATGATTAGCACCTCGGCTGAGTGCTTCTAAAGATAAATTACCAGTTCCAGAAAATAAATCTAAAACATTTTTATCATAAATAAAAGAGCCTAATATATTGAATAAAGATTCTTTTATTCTATCAGCTGTAGGTCGTGTATTTTGCCCTTTAGGGGCTTTTAATTTTGCCCCACGAGCTGAACCTGTGATTATTCTCATAAGTTATCACCTAATAGTTTAGCTTTTAATTGTTTATATGCTCTTGTATAATATGGGCCATTTTGAGATTCGCGATGGTCAAAGCCATAAGCACGACGACTTATAGCTAAAATAGGTGGTGCTTGAATGCGTTTAGCTATAGCCATTCCTGTGAATAAATTCCACCAGCGTTCTAAATCGCTGATGAAATCTTTAGCTGTAGCAAAATATTTATCTACAAGACCTGTTTCACAACCAATATGTTCTTCTAACGTTTTTTCACTATACCAAAGAAGAATATCTTCTGGAGTGATTTTTTGCCAGCTTTCGACAAAAGCACGGAATAGATAATCATGATATGGATATTTAATAGGATCGCCTTTGCCAGCATCTACATCTTGTTCACTAGAAAGTTCAGCACTAGGAACGATATCAATGATGCCTTGAGGGATTACCTCACGTTTATATACATGTTCATTTAGATAATGTGCTAATTCATATACTTGATATTTCCATAAATCGGCAAGACCAGCTAAAAATCCAGATTGGTCACCATATAAAGTGGAATAGCCTACTGTAGTTTCTGCTTTATTGGCATTACAAGTAAAGCCACCACCAATGCTAGCTGCCATGCCAGCTAAAATGCGAGCTGAGCGGTCACGAGCTTGGATATTTTCTTTGACAAAAGAAGATACTTGTACCTTATGAACATCATTAGTAGCTAAATTAGTAATATCGGTATGCTCAAATTGATTTACAGTAAAATCAACAACTTCTTGAATTGGCACGATAGCATAATTACAGCCTAGATTATTAGCTAATTGGCTAGAAAGACCTTTTGTTGTAGCAGAGTTAAACTTACTAGGCATATTAATTAAAGTAATATTTTCAGCACCTAAGATATCTGCATAAAGAGCAGAGGCAACGGCAGAATCAATACCACCAGAGATACCGATGACTACCTTTTGCATATGAATATTTTTAAGGAATTTTTTGATACCATAATGTAATGCTTGATAAATATTAGAAATATCATCTTTTTGAGGTACTGGAAGTGGATTATAAGTATTATTATGAAGTAATTCTATATAATTATTTTTAGTTTCGTAAGCAGGGCAAGCTGCAATGATATTTCCGTTTTCATCATAAACAGTACTAGAACCATCAAAAGTATAAATAGTCTTACCATTATTTTGAATACCAATATTATTTACATATATTAAAGGAATATTATTGTCTTTTGCTTGTTTTGCGAATACACGATGGCGTTTATTATTTTTGCCAAAAGTATAAGGAGAGGCAGATATATTGATCAACATATCTAATTTATAATTCTGACAGAGTATATCAATTGGAGCAAAAGCATAATCATCACTCCAACCATCTTCACATAAGATACAGCCTAAATTTAAATCTTGACCTTTGATATTTACTTTTACAGGAGATAAAATATCAGTCAAATCAGTTTTTAATTCATTAGCTAAACTTTGAAGACTAAAGAAATAGCGACTATCATCAAATTCACGATAATTTGGAAATAGAGTTTTGATGACAAATGGATATGGAGATTTTTCAGGTTTGATTAATTTACCATTATAGGCTGTATATAAAGCATTATATTTACGAACGCGACCATCAGTATTTTTCTTATCCCAGTCAACAGCAATATTACCAAAAATGATACAAATATCTTGAGAAGCTGCGATAATATCGTCACCATAGCTCAAGCAATCCTTTAAAAATGCTGTTTGTTCCCAAGTATCACCTAATAAATATCCAGGGATACACATTTCAGAGAAAATTATAATATCTGTATTATTTTTTTTAGCTTCAGCAATTGCTTGAAGCATACGCTCTACATTTAGGTCAGGATGACCTGGTTCAACATCAATTTGGCTGAAACAGATTTTTACCATAAAATAACCGCCTTTATTATTTAAATAATTATGTTACTACAATAGCACGAATTGTATTGATTTACAAGTAATTGGGCAGATAAATAGAGATATATGTAAATAAAATGCTTGCAATTTAAATTCTTTCTATGATATAATGTTAGCACTGTGTTTTTTAAAAGTACGACATGATTTTTATTAGATATAATAAATATGTAGTCGTCAAGACAATAGGGCACGAACAACCCGAATTTAAGCTTGTGGAGATAGTAGGTAACGAATTTGATGAAGCAAGAAGTCAACTATAATAATATATAATGCAAATTATGGTTATTATTATAGAAGGCAGTTCATGACTTAGTAATTATTTTCTATCTTCCATTCCTTAAGGAGGTGTGCTAAATGGCAAATGTTTGCGAAATCTGCGCTAAAGGTGAAAGAGCAGGAATGAATGTAAGCCATTCTCATTTAAAAACTAAACGCACTTGGAAACCAAACATTCAGCGTGTACGTGCTGTTGTTGACGGTGAAGTTAAACGTGTTAATGTTTGCACTAGCTGCATGCGTTCTGGTAAAATCCAGCGTGCTTAATGGTCTTAACGGACATTATAAAAAATAAGCTGCTTAATATTAAGCAGCTTATTTTTTATTGCTAACATAAAATTAATATTATAAGTAAAATAAATATTGGATAATTAATAAAAAAGAATAGTAGGAGAAAAAAATGGCATTTTCTGAAAAAATTATTGAAACTAGACAAAAAGCTTTAGCTTTATGTAAAGAATATTTTGCACGTCCTGATGAAATTGCAGAAGTCAATACTTTAAAAATTCTTGATGCAATGCGAAAAGTAAAAGTATCTGAAGCACATTTCAATACTACATCTGGATATGCCTATGATGATATTGGTAGAAATAAAATCGAAGAATTGTATGCAGAAGTATTTAAAGCAGAAGCGGCTTTAGTGCGTACTCAATTTGTATCTGGTACACATGCTTTAGCTACTGTTTTATTTGGTATATTGCGTCCTGGTGATCAATTGATTTATATCACAGGCACACCATATGATACTATGCAGACAGTTATCGGTTATGCAACTGATAGTCCTGGTTCACTTAAAGAATTTGGCATTTTGTATGATGAAGTTCCTTTAAAAGATGGCAGAGTTGATTTTGAAGTAGCTAAGGAAAAAATCACTACAAAAACAAAAATGGTAGTTATTCAGCGTTCTTGTGGATATATGATGCGTCCAAGTTTAAGCGTTGATGAAATTGGTGAAATTTGCAAATTTGTCAAAGCAATCAATCCTGATTGTATTTGTTATGTAGATAATTGTTACGGTGAATTTACGGATACAAAAGAACCTATTGAAGTAGGTGCTGATATCATAGCAGGTTCTTTAATTAAAAATCCAGGTGGCGGGATTGCACCGACAGGTGGCTATATTGTAGGTAGAAAAGATTTAGTAGAGCTTGCTTCTTATCGTATGACTGCTCCAGGTATGGGAGCAGAACTTGGTGCTTCTCTTGCAAATAATCGCTTATTATTCCAGGGTTTGTTTTTAGCTCCTCATGTAGTGGCACAGGCTGTAAAATCTGCTATTTTTGCCGCTGCGTTCTTTGATTTATTAGGATTTAAAACATTACCTGCACCAGATACAAAGAGAAATGATATTATTCAGGCTATTGAAATGGGTAGCAAAGAAAAATTAGTTGCTTTTTGTCAGGGAATTCAAAAATATTCTCCAGTTGATTCTTATGCAGCTCCAGAACCTTGGGATATGCCAGGATATGAAGATCAAGTTATCATGGCAGCAGGTACTTTTGTACAAGGTGCTTCTATTGAACTCAGTGCAGATGGCCCTATTCGTGAACCATATAATGTATATCTTCAAGGTGCCTTGACTTTTGAACATTCTTTAGTTGCTATAATGGGTGCAGGTCAAGCGGTAGAAGATTTAAATAAATGAGTTTATAAATAATATATGAAGTAAATGCAATATAAATACAAAAAAAGACACGTTTTTTCGTGTCTTTTTTTGTGTGTATATATTATATTGGAGAGCTAAGGAAAAGCTTGTATTTAATATAACATAAATGATAATGATTTTCAATACCTAAAACAAATTAATTTATAAAAATTTTTATTTAGCAAATATATATTTTAAAATAACAAAAAAAGACACGTTATATCGTGCCTTTTTTGCTTGTATATATATCATAATTGGAGAGTCAAGGAAAAGCTTATACTTAATATAACATAAATGATAATCAATTTCAATATATAAATAAAAATAAATTTTTTTTAGAATAGCTTTATATAATTAGATAAGTTAAAATAAATAATAGGAAGTGTAAGCGAGAATATAAATTAGATGTTGATTTATAAAGAAAAATGAAAAATAATTTTTAGATTGCCTGGAATATGTTTATTTGATAAAAAATAGCTTTATTTTTGTATTGTTAAGATTATGTGAAAATGGTACAAATAATAAATTAAATATGTTAAAATACATTTTGCCGATATTTACATAACTTTAAAATTTTAACAGGAGGAGAAAGATGAAACATATTTCAGAATTAGCAAATACGCATATTTGGCGTTATTTCAAAATATTGATTGGTTCGTTGATTGCAGGTCTGGGATATAGTACGTTTATTATTCCTGCAAAATTGCTTGCTAGTGGGCTTAGTGGTATTGCTGTTATTGTTTATTATCTCATTGATTTGCCAATCGGTTTACAGTTGATAGTATATAATATTCCAATTGTGTATTTAGCATATAGAGTTTTTGGTAAATTATATGCAATAGATACGATTATTGGAACAGTGATGTTATCTATTGCCATTGATGCGACAAGTTTTATCGGTAATTATCACATTGTAGAAGATCCTATACTTAATTCTGTCTTTGGTGGTGTACTTGTAGGTATAGGTTGTGGTATTGTATTTAGAGCTAATTCTAATGGTGGTGGCTTCGATGTGTTAGGAGCCGTTATTAAAAAATATTATTCTCTTGATTTAGGAACAGTAGTATTTGGTTTTAATCTGATTATTATTTTAGTTGGTATAGTATTATTTAATGTTTCCATTGGTTTATATACATTGATTAATATGTATATTGTAGGTGAAATAACTAATAAAGTAGTAGCAGGTTTTAATAGAAAGAAATTAATAATTATTGTATCGCCGTTTGCAGAGCTCATGGCAGGTAGCATTATGCAATATTTAGGACGTGGTGTTACTTTTATGCATGGTGAAGGTGCATATAGTAGAAAAGATAGAAAAGTTATTTTTGTAGTAGTAAGTTTAACTCAAGTTAGTAAAATAAAATTGATAGCGTCAGCTATTGATCCTACAGCATTTATGATTATTACTGATACATCGGAAGTAACCGGACATGGATTTACGATAAAAAATCCGAAAGAAATAACGATTAAAAAGACATAGATATAAAAGAAAGAGGGAACGATGGTAAGTGGCCGAAAAACTTAAATTGTATGGATTTAATAATTTGACAAAGTCTTTGAGCTTTAATATTTATGATGTTTGCTATGCCAAAACACCTAGAGAACAACATGACTATATTAAATATATAGATGAACAATATAATTCGGAACGTTTGACAAAGATTTTAACAAATGTAGCAGAAATGATAGGTGCTAGAGTTCTTAATGTATCTAGTCAAGATTATGATCCTCAAGGTGCCAGCGTAACTATTCTTTTAGCAGATGAAAATATGCGATTAGCTAAAAATGATGATGTTTTAGAGGATAGTGTAAAAGGAAAAACTGTTTTAGGTCATTTGGATAAGAGTCATATTACAGTGCATACGTATCCGGAATATCATCCAGAGACAAGTATTGCTACATTTAGAGTAGATATAGATGTTTCTACTTGTGGGGAAATTACTCCACTTAGTACACTTGATTATTTAATTGGAAATTTTGATTCTGATATAATAACCATGGATTATCGTGTGCGAGGTTTTACACGTGATGTCAGTGGTAGAAAATTATTTATGGATCATAAGATAACATCTATTCAAGATTATATTATGCCAGATACTTTATTGAATTATGATGCAATGGATATAAATGTTTATCAGGCAAATTTATTTCATACAAGAATGTTGATTAAAGAGCCAGAATTAAGTAATTACTTATTTAATACTGATATCTATGAGATACCACCAAAAACAAGATTGGAAATAAGCAATCGTTTGCGTCGGGAGATGTTAGAGATTTTTAGTGGTACAAATGTTTTTTAGAAATTTTGTATATTTTGATTGATTAAAGAAGGTTGGTGAAATTATTGGATAGACAAGCACAAAAGAAAATGCCTGTTTTGGAAGCTTTAGAAAAATTTAAAAAAATGCGTGTAGTACCTTTTGATGTGCCAGGGCATAAAAGAGGTAGAGGAAATAAAGCTTTGTTAAATTTTTTAGGCGAGAAATGTTTATCTGTAGATGTAAATTCAATGAAACCATTAGACAATTTATGTCACCCAGTTTCGGTAATCAAAGAAGCTGAGGAGTTAGCAGCAGATGCTTTTGGAGCAGAGCATGCGTTTTTCATGGTAGGTGGGACTACGTCAGCTGTACAGACAATGATTTTGACAGCATGTAAGCGTGGAGATAAGATTATTTTACCGCGAAATGTTCATCGCAGTGCTATAAATGCAATGATTTTGTGTGGAGCTATTCCAATATATATTAATCCGCAAATGGATAAACAACTTGGTATATCACTTGGTATGTCAGTTGAAGATGTAAAAAAAGCGATAAGAGAAAATCCAGATGCCAAAGCAGTTTTAGTAAATAATCCAACATATTATGGCATTTGTTCAAATTTAAAAGAAATTATAAAAGTAGCTCATGAACATAATATGTTAGTATTAGCTGATGAAGCACATGGAACACATTTTTATTTTAATAAACGATTGCCTGTAGCTGCTATTCATGCAGGGGCTGATATGGCTGCTGTAAGTATGCATAAATCAGGTGGTTCGCTTACCCAAAGTTCATTTTTGCTCACTGGCAAAAATGTAAAAGCAGGTTATGTTCATCAGATTATAAATTTGACACAAACTACAAGTGGTTCATATTTATTGATGTCTAGTCTTGATATTTCTCGTTCTAATTTAGCCGTACATGGCAGTGAAATATTCGATTTTGTAATTGATTTAGTTGATTATGCACGACAAGAAATCAATAATATCGGCGATTATTATGCTTATGCTGATGAAAAGATAAATGGTGATAGTGTTTTTGATTTTGATACTACTAAATTAGCTATTTATACATTACCTGTAGGTCTTGCTGGTATTGAAGTATATGATTTATTGCGTGATGAATATGATATTCAAGCAGAATTTGGTGATATCGGCAATCTACTAGCTTATGTATCAGTCGGTGATAGAGCCAAAGATATTGAACGCTTAGTAAGTGCGTTAGCTGAAATTCGCAGAAATTATAAAAAAGACCATAAGGGCATGTTAGAAGCTGAATATATCAGCCCTAAAGTAATGTGTGGACCGCAAGATGCCTTTTATAGTGAAAAAGTATCTTTACCATTAGATGAAAGCTGTGGTAAAGTATGCAGTGAATTTGTAATGTGTTATCCACCAGGAATACCGATTTTGGCACCAGGGGAATTAATTACACCAGAGATTTTAGAATATATTCACTATGCTAAAGATAAAGGCTGTTCTATGACAGGCCCTGAAGATATGGAAATAAAACGTTTAAATGTAATTAAGGAGTGATAGATAAATGGATTTATGGTTCAGTGAATTACATACACCGTATGTAAAGTTTTCTATTCAGATTGATAAACAACTTCATTCTGAACAGACTGAGTTTCAACGTATAGATATTTTTGAGTCTAAAGAATTTGGTCGCATGATGGTATTAGATGGCTATGTAATGCTAACTGAAAAAGATGAATTCATTTATCATGAAATGATAGTTCATGTACCTATGGCAGTGCATCCTAATCCTAAGAGAGTGCTCATCATAGGTGGCGGTGATGGTGGTACTGCTCGTGAATTATTGCGTTATAAAAATGTAGAGTCAGTTGATTTAGTAGAAATTGATGAGCGTGTTGTGGATATTTCCCGTAAATATTTACCACAGACAGCTTGCAGTTTTGATGATGAACGCTTGCATTGTTATTTTGAAGATGGCTTGAAATTCATTCGCCATTGTGATAATGAATATGATTTAATTATCGTTGATTCTACAGATCCATTTGGCCCAGGGGAAGGTTTATTCACTAAGGAATTTTATGGAAATTGCTATAAAGCATTAAAAGAAGATGGCATTATGGTAAATCAGCATGAAAGCCCATTTTATGATGAAGATGCTTTTGCTATGCAAAGAGCTCATCAACGCATTGTAAAATCTTTCCCTATAAGTAGAGTATATCAAGCACATATCCCTACTTATCCATCTGGTCATTGGTTATTTGGCTTTGCGTCCAAAAAGTATCATCCAGTTTTAGATTTTGATGCTAAAAGATGGAATGCTTTAGGTTTGAAAACTCGCTATTATAATGCGAACTTACACAATGCATCATTTGCATTACCAAATTATGTGGAGGAATTAATGGAAGATGTTGAAGAAAAACATTGAGACATTTTTAGGTTGTGATAGAGAATATGATGAAGCGAAGATAGTTTTATTTGGTGCACCATTTGATTCTACGACTTCATATAGACCAGGGACTCGTTTTGCTAGTCGTACTATGAGAGCAGAATCATATGGTCTTGAAACTTTTAGCCCATATCTTGATTTAGATTTAGAAGATGCCTATGTTTTTGATGGCGGAGATTTAGAACTTCCTTTTGGCAGTGTGGAAAATGCACTAAAAGATATTGAAGATTTTACTCGTCAGATTGTAGATGATGGTAAAATTCCACTTATGATAGGTGGCGAACATCTAGTTACTTTAGGCAGTGTGCGTGCTGTAGCAGAAAAATATGATGATTTGCATATCATTCATTTTGATGCACATGCTGACCTTCGTGATGATTATTTAGGAGCTAAATTATCTCATGCTACAGTGCTTCATCGTGTATGGGATATCGTTGGTGATAATAAAATTTATCAATTCGGTATTAGAAGTGGTGAACGTGCTGAATTTGCTTGGGGCAAAGAGCATGTACAGACTAGACGTTTTGATTTTGTAGGTTTAAAAGATGTTGTAGAGAAATTAAAAGGAAAACCTGTTTATTTTACCGTGGATTTAGATGTATTAGATGCAGCTGTATTCCCGGGTACTGGTACACCAGAGGCTGGTGGAGTATCTTTTGATGAACTTCGTCGTGCTATGAATTTAGTAGCTAATAAATGCAATGTAGTAGGCTGTGATATGGTAGAATTATCTCCACCATATGATCAAAGTGGTATCTCTACTGCTACGGCTTTAAAATTATTACGTGAATATTTATTGGCTTTAGATTATAATATAAATAATAAATAAAAATTATTATAAAAGGGGGAATTTGCCAAATGGGTAAAGCTCTAATTATTGGTTGTGGTGGCGTAGCAAGTGTTACTATCCATAAATGTTGTCAAAATAGTGATGTATTCGAAGAAATCTGTATTGCTAGCCGTACAAAAAGCAAATGTGATGCTTTAAAAGAAAAATTAAGCGGTGGCAAAACAAAAATTACTACAGCTCAAGTAGATGCTGATGATGTAAATCAACTTATTAATTTAATCAATGAATTTAAACCAGATGTAGTAATCAATTTAGCTCTTCCATATCAAGATTTAACAATCATGGACGCTTGTCTTGCTACTAAAGTTCATTATGTGGATACTGCAAATTATGAACCATTAGATACTGCTAAATTTGAATATAAATGGCAATGGGCTTATCGTGAACGTTTTGAAAAAGCTGGAATTACTGCACTTTTAGGCAGTGGTTTTGACCCAGGTGTAACAGGCGTATTCTCTGCTTATGCAATGAAACATCATTTTGATGAAATTAACTATATTGATATCTTGGATTGTAATGCAGGTGACCATGGTTATCCATTTGCTACAAACTTCAATCCTGAAATCAATATTCGTGAAGTTTCTGCTAATGGTAGCTACTGGGAAGATGGTAAATGGGTAGAAACCAAACCTATGGAAATAAAACGCGTGTACAACTTCCCAGAAATTGGCGAAAAAGACATGTATTTACTCCATCATGAAGAACTTGAATCTTTGGGCTTAAATATCAAAGGCATCAAACGTATTCGTTTCTTCATGACTTTTGGTCAGTCTTATTTAACTCATTTAAAATGTTTAGAAAATGTAGGTATGACTTCTATCGAACCTATCGAATTTGAAGGTCATAAAATCGTGCCACTTCAATTCTTAAAAGCTGTACTTCCAGATCCAGCTAGCCTTGGCCCTCGCACAGTAGGCAAAACAAATATCGGCTGTATTTTCCAAGGTAAAAAAGATGGCAAAGATAAAACATATTATTTATACAATGTTTGCGACCATCAAGAATGCTATAAAGAAGTTGGCTCTCAAGCAATCTCTTATACAACTGGTGTTCCAGCAATGATTGGTGCAATGCTTATCATGAACGGCACATGGAAAAAACCAGGTGTATATAATATTGAAGAATTTGATCCAGATCCATTTATGGACGCTCTTAATAAATGGGGTCTTCCATGGAAAGAAAGCTTCAACCCTGATTTAGTAGAATAAAATTTATTTATCAATAAAAATAAGACAGTATGCCATTGGTGTACTGTCTTATTTAAATAAATTAGGATTTTAAAGAGAATAAAGATTATAATGTATTAAATTATTAATTTTAAGGAAGTGATTTAGTGAAATTAGAAGAAAAATTACAAAGTGTAGCAACTCCTAGTTATGTCATGGATGAGAAAAAACTTCGTGAAAATCTTGAAGTTTTAAAAATGGTACAAGATAGAACAGGTTGTCATATTTTACTTGCTCAAAAAGCTTTTTCCATGTTTTATTTTTATCCTATGATTGGCAAATATCTAAAAGGTGCTACAGCAAGTGGAATTTTTGAAGCAAAATTGGCTCATGAATTTATGAAAGGTAAAGAAAATCACATATTTTCCCCAGCATATAAAGAAAAAGATTTTGCTGAAATCGTGGAGATTTGCGACCATATAATTTTTAATTCCTTTAATCAGTGGGAAAAATATAAAGATATAGCTTTAGCCAAAGGCAAAGAATGTGGTATTCGCATTAATCCAGAATGTTCTACACAAGAAGGCCATGCTATTTATGATCCATGTGCTAAAGGTTCTCGCTTAGGCGTTACACTTGATAATTTTGAACCAGAAAAATTAAAAGGCTTAAAAGGGCTTCATTTCCATACGCTTTGCGAACAAAATTCTGATGATTTAAAAACTACTTTAGATGCTATTGAAGCGAAGTTTGGCAAATATTTATATGATTTAAAATGGCTCAATTTTGGTGGTGGACATCATATCACTCGCGAAGATTATGATATTGAACTTTTGATAAATTGCATTAATCATATGAAGGAAAAATATGATTTAGAAATTTATTTAGAACCTGGTGAAGCTGTGGCATTAAATGCTGGTTATTTAGTTAGCGAAGTATTAGAGCTTATTCATAATGATATAGATATTGCAATCTTAGATACTTCTGCTGCTTGTCATATGCCTGATGTATTGGAAATGCCATATAGACCAAAAGTAATTAATTCAGGAAAACCAAACGAGAAAGCATATACTTATCGTTTTGGTGGTCCTACTTGTCTTGCAGGTGATATCATAGGGGAATATTCTTTTGATAAACCTTTAAAAGTTGGCGATAAAATTATCTTCTGTGATATGGCTATTTATTCCATGGTAAAAAATAATACTTTCAATGGTATGCCACTTCCAGATATTGCCGTTTTACATGAAGATGATACTATCGAAGTAGTAAAATCTTTTGGCTATGAAGATTTTAAAATGAGATTGTCCTAAATTATTAATTATAAATTTAGTTATATCTTATGATATTTAATGAAATAAAGATTATTTAAGTTGATTTATTTAGCTTGAATAATCTTTATTTTTGTTTGACTTCTGTTTAATATAGTAGTTAATTTACTGAAAATATTTTATAAAATTTACATTTGCGGTATAATAACTGTATATCATTTGGGAAAGGGAGGTTTACTATGTCGAAAAAAACGCAGGCTACATTGGTTTTAGTCATCATGTTTTTAGGATTTATAGCTACATATAATTTAAATTCTTTTTGGGGTTTATTGTTAAATCATGGCTTTTTAGCAGCTTTGATTGGTGGTTTAGCAGACTGGTTTGCAGTAACAGCTTTATTTAGAAAACCTCTTGGATTTATTTCCTATCGTACAGAAATTTTACCTCGAAATCGTGAGCGTATCATGGATGAACTAGTAAAATTTATTGGTAGAGATTTATTAAATCCAGATTATATCATCAGCAATGTCAAAAATTATAATATGGCAATGATGGTAGTAGAGTATGCTCAAAGAGGTGGCAAAGAAAAGGCCAAAGTAGCATTAAAAGAATTAGTTATGCAGGTAATTAATTCACTAGATACTAAAAAAGTCGGTTATTCTTTGGCAAGTGCGTTGAAAAGTCGTCGCAAAAACTTTAATATAGCAAGACTTATCATTCAGTTTTTGTTAGCTTTTATCAAAACACCAGCAGGTGATAGATGTATAGATTATCTCATAAAAATGGTTAGGGCTATAATGCCTAATTTATTGGCAAAAGATAGTCTACATAAAATGATTGACGATAATGTATCTATAATTAAACAAAAATACATTGGTGATAGTCAAAAACGCAGTTTTATGTTTGATATGGTGGATTTATCTAGTGAAAATTTAACGCAAAAATTAAATGATAAAATAGATGAATATACTAATTTATTATTGGATTATGACAGTAAAGAACGTGAACATTTAAAAGTTGTTCTTGCTGAAAAAATAGAAAGTTTAGGCAAGCGAAGTGGTTATAAATTAAAAGTAGCTCAATTAGAACATTATTTCTTTGTTAAGAAATTTGATTTTAGTGATCATTTAGTATCTTTGATAGATAGTTTTTGTCAAAATAATGAAAATAGAGAACAATTATGGAAACAGATAGAAGATTATATTGATGGTATTATTGAAAAACTAGCTGTGGATGATAAAATGCAAGCTAGATTAAATAATTTTTTTATTAATACAATAACGAAGATAATCCAAAATAATTCACAATGGGGCTTAGATTACATTAAAGATGAGTTGATGAAATATTCACAGCAGGAATTTGTGGATTTGGTAGAAAAACGTGTGGGCGATGACCTTCAGATGATACGTATAAATGGTTCTGTAGTCGGTGCTATTGCCGGTATGGGATTGTATGTAATATCCTTTGTTGTAGAAAGGATGTGTGGTTGATGGACAGATTTAATAAGGCAGATAAAACATTATGCGTATTATTTATTTGTTTTTTAGTAGTTTTGGCACTGAAGACATTATATCCGCAGTATATTATTTTTGAATTGTTATTATTTTGTAGTGAAGCAAGTTTAGTTGGTGGAATAGCAGACTGGTTTGCAGTAACAGCTTTATTTAAAAAGCCACTCGGATTTCCTTTTCATACAGCAATATTGCCAAGACGTAGAAATGCGTTTATAAATTCTTGTGTGAAGATGTTGCAGACAGAGTTTTTATCTAAGCGAAAAATTTATAGACGTATCTGCAATGCTGATTTATTATCTTGGGGCTTGAAATGGATAAAAAAACCAGAGAATAAACAATATGTGTTAAATGAAGTAATGCATTTTTTATTGCAAAAAATTTCCGAAGTAGATGCTTCCAAAGTAGCTGCTAAAAATAGTGAAAAATTAGCTCAGATAATATTAAAAGAGTCTATGAGTAATCTGTCTAATAAATTGATAGATATTCTTTTAAAATCGGAGAATAGTCAATTAGCTGTAGATAAGAGTATAAATCTATTAAAAGGCTATTTTGCTGGCAGAGATGGTAAAGCTAAGATAGATGCTTTTATAGAAAATTATCAAAAGCAATATGGAAGTGGTCTAGGTGGATTGATGTTATCACTTGCCTTAGCGACAAATGCTTTAGATCCAGAAGAATTATCATTGATAATACATGAGCGTATTTTGACTTTATTGGAAGAAGTCAGTGATAAAGATAGCGAATTATATGCGAATTTTATAGATTTGTATGAATCTATTTTAAAAGGTATTCGTGAAGATGAAAATTGGATAAATAGTTTAGAAAATTTACGTGACAATTTTGTTGATATGGGTGTAGTGCAAAAAATTGTGCAAAATTCAATTCGCAATGTCTGTGAATATTTATTGGCTAGTGGTAATAAGAGCAATAAACTTTATCAAACTATAGAGCATATATTTGCAGAAGAAATTGATAGATGTATTGAAAAATTAAATACTAATAATGAATTTAAATCGAAAATTAATCGTTTCGTATTGGATGTTGTTCATCGCAGTGCTTTAAAAGGTGAAGATGTAATCTTAGAATTAGCACGTAAATTTTTAGAGGGATTAACAGATAAGCAATTAAATGAATTAGTTTATGACAAAGTAGAAACAGATATGATATGGATTCGTTTAAATGGTTCTATTGTCGGAGGTATCATTGGTTTTTTTGCTTTTTGGGTATTGCAGTTAGTGAATAATTAGGAGGAATAAATATTGCAACGAGCAGAAATTCCCAAGAGTATTAATAATTGGCTATTGATGTTAAGCCCCTATCAAGTGTTGGTATTTTCTTTTTTAGGCTTGATATTGGTGGGAGCATTTTTATTGATGCTTCCCATGGCTTCTAAAGATGGTAATTCGCTATCTTTTGTAGATGCCTTATTTACCTCAACATCAGCTGTATGTGTTACTGGTTTAATTGTAGTGGATACTGGTCAATATTTTTCTACATTTGGGCAATTAGTAATTATTATATTGATTCAAATTGGCGGTTTTGGAGTAATGACAATGACGACAGTATTTGCCTTGATTTTGGGAAAGCGTATTCAACTTAGAAGTAGATTGATAGCCCAAGAATCATTGAATAGGTTGACTGTCGGGGGCGTTGTAAAATTAATTAAATTATTGGTCAAAACTACTTTATGTATTGAATTTGTGGGTGGCGTAGTATTATCGTTTAGACTTTATCCTGATTATGGAATACATGGGATATATATGGCTTTTTGGCATTCGATATCAGCATTTTGTAATGCGGGTTTTGATATTTTTGGTGGTACAAATATTTTTAGATATAATACAGATCCACTATTTTGTATTGTCATAGCTTTGTTGATTATTTTAGGCGGTATAGGTTATGGCGTAACGGTAGAACTTTATCAAAAGCATGATTGGAAAAAGTTTTCTTTGCATACAAAAGTTGTACTGTTAACGACATTAATTTTATTAGTAGTTGGTACAATTGTATTATTTTTCTTAGAATATAATAATGCAGATTCAATTGGCAATTGGGATTGGTGGCATAAGTTGATAGGAACTTTCTTTTTATCGACGACTGCACGTACAGCAGGATATACTTTGATGGATACAGGAGCTTTACATGAAGCATCATTGTTTTTCCTCATCATATTGATGTTTTTAGGTGCATCTCCTGGTTCTACTGGTGGTGGGATAAAGACTACAACTTTTGCGATAATATTTGCAACGGTTACTTCTATTATTCGTGGCAATGAAGAAGTTACATTGTTTAAAAGACGTATTGAACATGATTTGATTGTAAAATCATTGGCTATTTTTTATATAGCAGCAGCTTTAGTAGTTTTAGGGACAATGTTTTTATGTTTGACAGAAGATTTTTCATTTATAAAAATATTGTTTGAAGTTACATCGGCATTAGCTACAGTAGGATTATCTACAGGTATTACATCTAGTTTAACAATTTATGGTAAATTAATGTTAGTTTTAATAATGTTTATTGGTCGTTTAGGAGTATTGACTTTTTTGATGGCAATAGCTATGCGTAATCGCAAAAAAGTTAAAATAGGATATCCTTCTGAACGCATTGGGGTAGGTTGATTATGAGTATTAGGTTTAAATTAAAATGATGAAATATGTTAGAAAATTAAATCCATATCAGATTGTTTTATGTAGTTACGGCTTAATTATCTTAACGGGTACATTATTATTGATGTTGCCGATTACAGTAGTGAATATAGAGCCATTGAGTTTTGTTGATGCTTTATTTATGTCTGCTTCAGCAGTATGTGTATCAGGTGTATCTATATTTAATCTGGGTGATAATTTTTCGATATTTGGACAGATGATAGTTATTATTTTGGTGCAAATAGGTGCATTGGGTATCATGACGATAACTACCATTTTGGCAGTGGTCATGGGGAAACGCATTCAATTGCGTGATAGATTATTGATTCAAGAATCATTGCAAAGATGGTCGGTGGCTGGTGTAGTACGACTTGTAATCAGTATTGTGAAGATGACTTTCGTCTTTGAATTTGTAGGTGGCGTAATCTTAACCATGATTTTTTGTCAAGATTATAATATGCTTACAGCTATATATTTTGGTTTTTGGCATTCGATATCAGCTTTTTGCAATGCAGGCTTTGATATTTTAGGCGGAAATAATTTTGCAGATTATATTTTTCATCCATTTTTTAATTTAGTATTATTAGTAGAAGTTGTTTGTGGTGGATTGGGATTTGCAGTATTGTTAGATGTTTATCAAAAACGTAAATGGCAAAAATTAAGTATTAACAGTAAGCTTGTACTTGTTACCACCTGCTTTTTGATTGTTACAGGTAGTGTATTTATTTTTATCTTGGAATATGGCAATCAAAATACTTTGGGCGATTTAGGTATATTTGATAAAATCATGGTAAGTACTTTTATGGCTTCGATGGCTAGAACATCTGGATTTTCTATGCTCGATATAGGTTCATTGACTGAGCCTAGTTTATTATTGATCATGTTTTTGATGTTTATAGGCGGTTCACCAGCTTCAACAGGTGGCGGTATTAAAACTACTACTATAGCTGTTATCTTCGCTGCCATTTGGTCACTTATTCGCGGTAGAGAAGATGTAGTTATCTTTGAGCGAACTGTACCACCGATAGTCATTTTCCGTGCGATGAGTATTTTCTTTGTCAGTGCGATTGTAGTATTTTTGATGTCGATGTTTTTATGTTTGACAGAAGATATTGCTTTGTCTAAAATTTTATTTGAATCTGTATCCATGTTTGCTACTGTAGGTTTACCTACAGGAACGATAAATGAAATGGATGCTTCTAGTAGAATTGTAATTATTTTTGTGATGTTAATGGGACGAATTGGGATTATTTCTTTTGCGATGGCTCTTGTTATTCGCAAGAAGAAAAATAAAATTCGCTATCCTGAAGATAAATTTATTATTGGTTAAGGGGAATTGTTTGCATGAGTCTTAGTGTTAAAATACCGGGTTCTTGTGGCGAATTAGTACAAGGCATGATTGATGATATACCTTTTTTAGTTACTTGTCCGATTTCAATGTATACCAAGGCGAGTATAACAAAATATTTTTCTTATTTACCATATAAAGCTCGTTTAGCACGTAATAAAACTCTTGATTATCTAGGCACTAAATCTTATGCAAAATTTTGTTTAACTACAGAATTGTTGACTGGAAAGGGCATGGCTTCAAGTAGTGCAGATATTGCGAGCATTTGTCAATTGACAGCCCTTTCTTGTAAAAGACAGTTGTCTCAAGATGAAATATCGAAGATTGCTACGAGCATTGAGCCTACAGATGGTATTTTCTGTAAGGGAATTGTCAGATATAATCATTTAAATGGTCAAGTTTTAGAGCATCTAGGTTTAGCACCAAAAATCAAAATCTTGATGTTTGATTGTGGTGGTAAAGTAGATACCTTATCATTTAATCGTCGCAAGGATTTAAAAAAATTATATCGAGAAAATGAAAATGTTATCAAAGAAGCTTTGGATTGTTTGCGTATTGGCTTTAAAGAAAAAAACAATAAATATATTGGTAAAGCTTGCGTTATGAGTGCGTATGCTAATCAAAAAATATTATATAAAAAGCAGTTAGAAGATATCATGATAATATCAGAGGGCTATCAAGCAATTGGTGTAAATGTCGCTCATAGTGGTACAGTCATCGGCGTATTATTTAATGATGATTGTGATGATGAGATAGTTGAAGAATGTAAACAAAAGATATTGAGTGAATGTTTTGATTTACATTATTTAAATTTAGTAAAAATGATTTCTGGTGGAATTATCATAGAAAGAGAGTAAATTATGCAAAAGTTTGAGCATGGTGGAGATTTGAAAAAAATAATGGCACAGGAAAATTTAGATAAAATCATAGATTTCAGTGCTAATATAAATCCTTATGGATTATCAAAAAATATAAGAAAAGCAATTGTCGAACATATAGATGATATAATTCATTATCCAGAGCCAGATGCTAGAGAACTTTGTGGCAAAATCGCTGATACATATGGTATTAGTGCAGATAAAGTCATTGTAGGCAATGGTGCAGTAGAATTATTGTATACGCTTTGTCATATCTTAAAGCCTAAAAATGCTTTGATTATATCGCCAGGATTTAGCGAATATGAACGAGCAGCAAAAGCTTCAGGAGCAAATATAAATTATGTGATGCTATCTGAAAAACAGGAATTTAATTCTCCAATGAGGGATTTAATCGTAAATATAAAGGGCAATGATATTTTATTTATCGGCAATCCTAATAATCCAACAGGTACATTATATACTGTAGAAGATATGGAGCTTTTGATTGAACATGCTGAAAATAATGGCTGTTTTGTAGTTGTTGATGAGTCTTTTATGGATTTTATCAAAACTAGTGAGGCTTTTTCTGTGCTTCCTCTAGTGGAAAAATATCATAATTTATTTGTATTGCATTCTTTAACTAAATTTTATGCATTACCTGGACTTCGTCTAGGCTTTGCAGCTACAGACCATGAAGTTTTAGATCCACTGTATCAGGCAAAAGACCCATGGAATGTAAATACTTTAGCACAAGTTGCAGGTATGGTGGCTTTGGAAGATAAAGTATATCAGCGTCGCAGTAGAACATATACGAGAACGGAAATAAATTATTTATATGAAGAATTATCTAATTTTGATAAGTTGAAAGTATATGAGCCAACTGTTAATTTTATTTTAGTGAATATAGAAAAAACGAATATGACAGCAAATGAATTTAAAGCAAAATTATTATCATATGGCATAGCTATTCGCAATTGTGAAAATTATCCTGGATTAAATGAGTATTTCGTGCGTTTTGCAGTGCGAACTCGTGAAGAAAATGATGAATTAATTGATGCTTTGACAGAGATTTTAGCTTAAAAAAAGTGTCTACTAAATTATATTTTGTTAATATGATAAAAATATAATTAGTAGACACTTTCTTTATTTTGTAGCATAAAGCGGATTTGCTTGACGAGATTTTATATTTAAATGTTGATAGAGATATTGATAAGCACTATGGACTTCTTGCGGTATATCTACATGAGCGATAAAGTCTTTACCTTTAGGGCCATAACCATTGATATTATCTGTAAGACGAGGTATTTCTCCCATGAGTAGTTCAATATATTTATCGATATGCCACATTTGCCAGATATTATTTTGTTTTAGGCATAATTTATCATTTTGAACAGTGAAATGAACTTTATAGGTGGCATAATTGATCAAAGTAGTATCACAAGGACAATATTTTCGAAAACCTGCATCCATGCGATTTTGCATAGTGGCATCTTGCATAAAAATGATGGATTTGGGTTTTAAATCTAGATTTTTTAAAAGTTCTAGAGTATTAGTGATATTATTACCGCAATTAGTCGATTTAGTTTCAAGTAGACAATCTGCGATATTGTATTTGTTTTTTAGATAAAGAGCAAAGATTTCTGCTTCTGATTTAGTGGAGATATCTATATCGACTAAAGATGATTGCATTTTTTTGCGGAGTGCTTCTGTAGTATGACCAGCTCCGCCGACTAAAAGGTAATTTTTAGCTATGTTCTGTTGATGAGCTTTAGCAAATACATCAGCACCTTCAGGAATAGAACCACCGAATAAAATCAGTAAATCTACTTGCGATAAATTATACTTTTGTTGTAAATTCTCAGTTGAAAGTGCAGTCAAATCTCTTTTAGCTAGAAAATCAATGAGCGTATTTAAATTTTTAGCGATAAATGTATTTGTATTCATAAAATAACATTCCTTTAATCAGCTAAATCTTCATCAGGTTGTTGACCATCATGGGCTTGCCAAACACATTCAGTCATTTTAAAATCAGTGAATGTAGCTTTAAATGAAGAATTTTCTGGGCTACAAGCGTAGATGCCAAACTGGATATCACCAGAAGCTTCCCAAAGATGACATACACGCATTTGTTCATAATTTATGCCATCAAAAGAACATTCTATGCGAAAATCATCTTTTCGGCGACTTAATCTATACCAAATGGATTTTATAGAACTATTAATGACAGTTGTTGCCCAATCGGAATAACCTTTGTTAGTAACGACACTGCCTAGATGTTGAATTTCTTCGTTTTCATATTCAACAGAAGCTTTGAGCCAATTTTCACTATTTAGGTACACAACTATACCACATTGGTCAAATCGTATCTTGCTATCAAAATCTGTTTTAACAATAAAAGAAAAAAATTCTTCACTTGTATTTATTTGAAGTACAGGAGCATTATCATTTCTGAAATGATAATATGTTCTTTGCCATAAATCAGTATGCGGTGAAGTTATGATTTCGATTTTATCATTAGTTATGGTGTATGATGATGGTTTTCGAGTCCAATTTAATTTATTTACATTAAAAAACATGGTAACATCTCCTTTATTTATAGTATATATGAATTATTTTAAATTTGTATATGTATATCATGAAAATAAAAAAAAGCCGATAGGGAGAGAAAACCTATCGGAGAGCAAAAACTTATATAACTTTATTGAGTTATAAATAAAGTATAATCTCATTAGATTAAAAATTGATTAAAGGTAAGATTAAATTTAGATTAAAATGAATATTATTATACAGTGATAAAATATTATAGATATATTTTATTTTGTATTTTTTTGTATTTTAAATTTAAATATTGAAGGATTTGAGCTCTTGACATTGGTAAATTGGTTTATTATAATGAGAACATCATAAAGATATAAAAGTAATGCGAAAGACATGATTAAAGAACTATATGTTTACAGAGAGAGAAGTCGAGGCTGGAAACTTCTTAAACGTACTCTTTAATTACCACTTTCAAACTGTAGAGCTGAACTATAAATTTAGATTTATTTATTAAGTTTTACCGGAGAAATTCCGTTATCATTTTTGAGTTGGTCATATTTTATGGCAAACAGGGTGGAACCGCGAACTACAAGCCTCGTCCCTAGTTTTGGGATGGAGGCTTTTTATTTTTTAGGAGGTTAATAAAAAATGGCAAATATCACATTAAAAGATGGTGCTGTTCGTGAAGTAGCTGAAGGCACTACTGTTCTTGATTTTGTAAAATCCTTTAGTAATTCTTTAGCAAAAAAAGCTTTAGCTTGCAAAATTGATGGAGAAACTAAAGATTTAATGACTGTTATAGATGGAGATCATCAAGTAGAAATCTTAACTTTTGAAGATGAAGATGGTCGTTGGGCACTTCGTCATAGTGCTTCTCATATTTTAGCTCAAGCTGTAAAACGTCTTTATGGCGATAAAAATGTAAAACTTGCAATTGGCCCTGCAATTGACAATGGTTTCTACTATGATTTCGATATGGATCATCAGCTCAGCACTGAAGATTTAGCGAAAATTGAAAAAGAAATGAAAAAAATTGTTAAAGAAAATTTAGCAATTGTACGTAAAGAAGTTACTCGTCAAGAAGCACTTGATTTCTTCAATGCTGAAGGCGAAAGTTATAAAGTAGAATTAATCAATGATTTACCAGAAGATGCTATGATCACTATGTACAGTCAAGGTGAATTCACTGATCTTTGTGCAGGCCCACACGTAGTATCTACAGGTAAAGTAAAAGCAATAAAATTACAATCCGTTGCTGGTGCTTATTGGCGTGGCAGTGAAAAAAATAAAATGCTTCAACGTATCTATGGTACAGCATTTGAAAAACAAGCTGATTTAGATGCTTATTTAAAAATGCTTGAAGAAGCAGCTAAACGCGATCACCGTAAACTCGGTAAAGAACTTGATTTATTCAGCTTACATGAAGAAGGTCCAGGCTTCCCATTCTTCCATCCAAATGGTATGGTAATCAGAAACGAACTTATTAACTACTGGCGTGAAATTCATCGTCAATTCGGTTACCAAGAAATTAAAACTCCAATGATTTTAAATCGTAAACTTTGGGAAACTTCTGGTCACTGGGATCATTATAAAGAAAATATGTACTTCACTAAAATTGATGATGAAGATTATGCAATCAAACCAATGAACTGCCCAGGTGGTATGCTTGTATATTTAACACAGCAACATAGCTATCGTGATTTACCACTTCGTCTCGGTGAACTTGGTCTTGTACATCGTCATGAATTATCTGGTGCATTACATGGTTTAATGCGTGTACGTAACTTTACACAAGATGATGCTCATATCTTCATGTTACCTAGCCAAATTGAAGGCGAAATTCAAAAAGTTATTGACTTATTCGATAAAGTTTATAGTACATTTGGTTTAACTTATCATGCAGAACTCAGCACACGTCCTGAAGATTCCATGGGTTCTGATGAAGTTTGGGAAACTGCAACTAATGCACTTAGAAATGCACTTGAACATCGTGGTCTTAAATATGTTATCAACGAAGGCGATGGAGCTTTCTATGGTCCAAAAATCGACTTCCATTTAACTGACTCTATCGGTCGTACTTGGCAGTGCGGTACAATTCAGCTTGATATGTTAATGCCTGAAAAATTCGACCTCACTTATATCGGTGAAGATGGTCAGAAACATCGTCCAGTAATGATTCACCGTGTAGTATACGGAAGTATCGAACGTTTTATCGGTATCTTGATTGAAAACTATGCTGGTGCATTCCCTGCTTGGCTTGCTCCTGTACAGGTTAAAATCTTACCTATCAGCGATAAATATGTTGATTATGCTTATGAAATCAAACGCAAAATGTTTGACCTCGGCATTCGCGTAGAAGTTGATGACCGCAATGAAAAAATCGGTTATAAAATCCGTGAAGCTCAAGTTAAAAAAATTCCATACAGCATTATCGTAGGTGAATCTGAATTAGAAAATAAAAATATTTCTGTTCGTAAACGCCGTGAAAAAGATACTGTTACAATGGATACTGATACATTCATCAATAATCTTCTTGAAGAAATCAAAACAAAAGCTCAGTAATTAATAAAAATAAAAGCTCTTAATAGTTTTTAACTATTAAGAGCTTTTTGTTTTAAAATTTAATTATTTTATCCATTTTCCACAAGCTTTATCTTGGCAGATTTTATTATTATCTACAACTAATTGACCGCGTAAAAATGTTTTAATTGGCCAGCCTTTGATTTTTCTACCAGCAAAAGCAGTAAGAGGTTGTTTACTGTGAAGTTTTTCATTTTCAATAGTATCGATTTTATTCATATCGACAACCACAATATCGGCATCTTTACCGATTTCTAAATTACCTTTATTTGGTAAATTATAGATAGTAGCTACATTTTTAGCCATGACTTTCACCAAGAAAGGTAAAGTGATATGACCATTATTTACTTCATTGAGCATTAATGGAAGCATAGTTTCTACCCCGCACATGCCAGCAGGAATAGAGAATAAATCACCTTGTTTTTCACTGATGATATGCGGTGCATGGTCAGAAGCAATAAAATCTATAGTGCCATTTTTCAATCCTTGCCAAAGTGCAACTCTATCTTCTTCATGTTTGATGACAGGATATACTTTCATCATTGGTCCTACACTATCATAATCTTTAGCAGATAAAAATAGATATTGCGGGCAAGTTTCAGCAGTTATATTTACGCCATTAGCCTTTGCTTGAGCTACTGCTTCCATTCCCATTTTAGAAGTCAAATGAAGAATATGAAGTCTAGCACCAGTGGTTTTAGCAAGTAGACTAGCTGTTTGAATAGTCAAAGCTTCGGCTAGAGCTGGTCGAGATTGGATTAAAGCTTCATAATCTTTTCTGCTAGATTGTTGAAGACGTTTAGTTAAAGTCTGGATTAATTCGATATTTTCAGCATGAATAGCGATTATTTTACCTGTTTTTGCCATTTGTTCAAAGATTTCATAGACTTCACCGTCGCCAAGAGGTGGGATAATATCTTCATCTTTAGGATCATAATTATAAATTAAAGCTTTAGTCTTGGCATTTATAGCATATCCCCAGAAAAATTTTACAGCACTAGCACCGGCTTCACAGAGTCTAGGTAAATCACAAAGATTGATTTCACCTAAAGAAAGTCCCCAGATGCCATAATCAGCAAAAGCTTTAGGAGCAAAATAATTTGCTTTTTGCAATAAATCTTGTTCATTTAAAACAGAAGGATTAGTATTGGGCATATCAAATACAGTAGTTACGCCACCAGCAATAGCTGCTTGTGTACCAGTTGTAAAATCTTCTTTAGCAGTAGTTCCAGGATCACGAAAATGACAATGCGTATCAATACAGCCAGGTAAAAGATATTTGCCAGTTACATCATAAACTTTATTAGCAGGTTTATCAGCTAAAGAAATTTCAGCAATTTTCTCATCTTGTATATAAATATTTCCTAGATAGATTTCATTTTCATTAACAATAAAACCATTTTTTAACGCTAAATCATACATAAAAAAATATCCCTCCTAAGAATTATAAAATTCATTTTTCCTTTGTATAAAAAATAAACTAAATCATAACAAATAGCATAACATATTTTTAAAATGCTAAAAATAATAAAAATTACGTTAAAAATCCCGCAGATAAGATTTATAATTTGAGAAATAAATAGTATATATTATTTTCTTATATATGATATAAGAATAATACAAAACATACCCGCGTTAGCAGATTTTTACGGTAGCTGAAAGCTATTGATAAAGATAAAATCAATATCGCGGGATTTTTCTTTTTGCTTCGTTTTTCTTTTATATAAAAGAAAAATGAATAATCTTTGTTCATAAAAGAAAAGTAATAATAACTTATTATAGCATAGTGATAAATATTAGAATATATTTTGTATTTAATCTAGTTATGGGGATATGTTATAATGATGACTTAGGTTTTTAGTTAAATGGAGATGTTATTTTGAAGAATAAGGCTTATGTATTATTATCTTTAGCTGGGATTTTATGGGGTTTTCAGCCTGTAGTGGTGAAATTTATTGTAGCGGAGATGAACCCACCTACTTTAGTATCTTTCCGATATTTACTACTCAGTGCTACCTTATTTTTATTGATGAAAATTACACATAAAAAGGATTTTATACCGCCGAAAAGTTGTTGGTTACCACTTATGATTATGGGATTAACAGGTGTTAGTTTGAATAATGGTTCACAATTTACGGGGCTACAGTATTCCACCGTAGCTAATGCTACATTGATTGCGGCACTTACACCAGCGGTTACTTCTTTGTTGGCATTTATATTTTTGCGTGAAAGATTGGCATTACTGCAATGGTTAGGAATAATTATTTCTATATCAGGAGCATTGTATTTGATCAGCAATGGCAATTTAGATGCTATTTTACATATTTCATTTAATTTAGGGGATATATTATTTTTCGTAGCTCAGACTAGTTGGGCGATTTATTGTTTGCTAAGTATTCGTGTGATGAAGAAAATGTCTGTATTATCTGTTACAGCATGGGCAGGTGTATTTGGAGCAATTTTTATTGCAATCTATGGATATTTTATCTGCGGTTTATTTATACCTGCTTTGTCTTGGAAAGCCATGGCTTCATTTGCATATATTGTATGGCTCGGTGGTGTAGGAGCAATGATATTTTGGAATATTGGCGTAAAAAATGTAGGTGCCAGTACAGCTTCAATATTTTTGAATATCATGCCTATAGTCGGTATTGTTACAGCTGCAATAATGTTAAATGAAATAATCACTATTGAAGAATGCTTGGGGGCAGTGGTTATTCTATTAGGAGTATATATAACGACACATACAAAACAGATTTTAGATAAGTTGAATATACAAAGAAAAATTAATTAAATATAATTATAGATTTTTAGCTAGAAATTTTGCGAAAAAATTAGTTATATAGTATTATGATTATAAAGTATAATGTGTAAAAAAATAGGAGGGTTTCTTTTGAAAAAGCTTGTAGTAACAGGAACAATTTTGCTCAACAAAGCAGTAAATGAAAATGTAAAACACATGGTTATCAAAGCTCCAGAAATTGCAAATCTTGCCGAACCTGGACAATTTGTTCATGTAAAAACTTTGCATAGTGAAAATTTCTTGCGTCGTCCTTTCAGTATTGCTGACGTAGATAAAAATGAAGGAACGATCACTTTAATTTATCGTATCGTAGGTAAAGGTACAGCTGAATATGCTAGATTAAAAGAAGGCGAAGAATTCAGTATCTTAGGCCCTATCGGTAATGGTTTTAAATTAAAAGAAGGTAGACCATTACTCGTAGGTGGCGGTGTAGGTATTGCACCACTTATCTATTTATCTCGCTTACTCAAAGACCAAAAACCTATTTTACTAATCGGTGGTAAAAATAAAGATGAAGTATTCTGGGAAGAATATTTAAAAGAATATGCAGATAAAATTTATATCACAACAGATGATGGTTCTGTAGGATTTAAAGGTTTCACTATTCAGTTAATGCCTGAAATCTTAAAAGAAAATAATATTGACTGTATTTATACTTGTGGTCCAAATATCATGATGGAAGGCGTGGCAAAACTCGCTTATGAATATGATATTGATTGCCAAGTATCATTAGAAAAACGCATGGCTTGCGGTATCGGTGTATGTCTTGGTTGTACTTTTGAAGGTAAACTCACTAAAAAACGTCGTAAAGTCTGCACAGAAGGCCCAGTTTTTGAAGCTAAGGAGGTATTTTGATGAATTTATCTGTAAAGATTGGTAATCTTGAATTAAAAAATCCTGTAATGGGAGCTTCAGGAACATTCGGATTTGGTAGAGAATATGAAGATTTTCTTGATGTAAATGAAATCGGTGCAATCGTTACTAAAGGCGTTACACCAAAACCTCGTGCTGGCAATCCAGGTGTTAGAATTGCAGAAACTCCTGCTGGTATGCTCAACTGTATCGGTCTTGAAAATCCAGGTGTAGATGCTTTTATCTATGATATCTTACCAAAAATTAAAAAATATAATACAGCTGTTATCGTGAATATTTCCGCAGGTTCTGTAGAAGAATATGCGGAAATGGCATGGCGTTTGGATATTGACGGCGTAGATGCTGTAGAAGTAAATATTTCTTGTCCAAATGTAAAAGAAGGCGGTATCGTTTTCGGTACAGATCCAAAAGCAGCAGCTGCTGTAACTCATGCAGTAAAAACGCATACAAAGAAAACTGTAATTGTAAAACTTTCTCCAAATGTAACAGATATTGTACAAATGGCAAAAGCAGTAGAAGAAGCTGGTGCAGATGCTATTTCTATGATTAATACATTGACTGGTATGGCAATAGATATCAATACAAGAAGACCATTACTTGGCAATATCACAGGTGGTCTTTCTGGCCCAGCTGTAAAACCTGTAGCACTTCGCATGGTATGGCAAGTAGCAAAAGCTGTAAATATTCCAATCATCGGTATGGGCGGTATTACAAATGCTGAAGATGCTATTGAATTCCTGCTTGCAGGTGCAACAGCAGTAGCAGTAGGAGCACATAACTTCATTGATCCATCAGCTTTAAAAGTAATTGCTGACGGCATTGCTGAATATATGCAAAAACACAATATTGAAGATGTAAATGAACTTGTAGGAGCATTACAAGATTAAATAAAAATTACCAAGTGAATTTTTACTAAATAGCCTATAAAGCTAAGAAATATAAGCTTTATAGGCTATTTTTTTATATAACTAATAAAAATTAAAATCACTTGGTAAAATTTTTTTATATCCTTGAATAGCAAGACTTTAGAGACTATAATAAAAAAAGAAATATTAATAAATATAGGGATTAATAGAAACAATAGTTGTATTTGAATTTGTGCTAAGTGGAATATTAGAAAATACTGCATGTGATTAATAGAAACAATAGTTGTATTTGAATGTTTTTATAAATCCAGCAAAACAGCTTTCAATCAGATTAATAGAAACAATAGTTGTATTTGAATCTAAAATACGCCGAAAAGCCCGCGTCTGTATAAGCAAGATTAATAGAAACAATAGTTGTATTTGAATAGATAAGGGGCAGGCAAGAAGAAAAGCCCCAATATGATTAATAGAAACAATAGTTGTATTTGAATATGCCCTAATTGTAAAGAATGGCACCTTATAACACATGATTAATAGAAACAATAGTTGTATTTGAATATATCTTTAATTTTTGTTACACCATAGATACATAAGATTAATAGAAACAATAGTTGTATTTGAATTTATCGACCAAATGTCGGTAAAAATCATTTATGAGATTAATAGAAACAATAGTTGTATTTGAATGGAAAAAGATATATTTAGTTAATATAGAAAATAAGGGATTAATAGAAACAATAGTTGTATTTGAATACAGTGGGGAAGTTGTTATATACAAGAAGGAAATAAGATTAATAGAAACAATAGTTGTATTTGAATTATCTATGATATATGCTGTAAATATACCATAGATGTGATTAATAGAAACAATAGTTGTATTTGAATTCGCTAAATTAGCTGACGAAGAAAAAAGATTATTCGGATTAATAGAAACAATAGTTGTATTTGAATTCATCTGTGTTAACTAAAGCTTTAAGCTTAACTTGAGATTAATAGAAACAATAGTTGTATTTGAATACCATTTTGTAGCCGATAGGTTCTGGGGTAGGATAGATTAATAGAAACAAGAGTTGTATTTGAATTTTGGAAACGTTGTGTGTGTGGTAATGTAATTTTGCAAAAAGATTAATAGAAATAAGATACGTTATTATGACAAGAACAAATAAGAATTTTATGGAAAAATTATATTATATTGGGATAAGGAAGGTGAAAAATTGACCAAGAATAAATAAAAGGAGTTTTGTAAATGAAAAAAATTCTTATTATATTTCTTTTATTATTTGTTTTTTGTGTTCCAGTATCGGCTAATACTGTAACTATTTCTGATGATTTATTCAATGCTACACTAAATACATCTAGTCCTATAAAAAGTATATTTCAAAATAGAGCATTTCCGTTATCTATAACAACAGAAGATAATACAATTTATACTTTTAGAGCCAAACCAATTACAGATAAAATATTATCTATACATCATATTCCATTGGATATAAATAATGATAATTTTCTTGATGAATGGAAAAACAATATATTAAATAATATTAATGGTATATACTATATAGAAACTATACCTATAAAAAAGGGAATTATTTACATTACTAAAGATAGTAAAAAATCATATATATATACTATCTATATAAAAAATAATATATTATTCTCTACTACAATATTAGTAAAAAATCCTATTTCTAAAAATGATTTAATCAATTTAGCTTATCAGTCAATCGAAAGTATTTATCCAAAATAAAAATAAATAATAAATAATAGAAACAATAGTTGTATTTATAAAAAACTTATTGACAGTATATAAAGTTTATGTTATATTAACATATGTTGTATCTGAGATGCAACGTATTGCACAAGAAGAAGTCACCGCTTCTCACCTTATGGCGTGCTAGTCACTAGGGTTACTAATTAAAACAAAAACGTTTGACGTATATTTTAATTTGTAATAGCAGAGGGTGACGTGCGTCATCCTCTTTTTTGTGTATATAATAAAAATAATATATAAATAATGAGGTGTTTTCTATTAGTAAAGAAACTTTAAGAATTAATGGCGAAATTCGCGCTAGAGAAGTTCGTGTGACAGATGCTCAGGGTGCACAGCTGGGAATTATGTCTACTAGAGATGCTCTTCGCAAAGCTGAAGAAGCTCATTTAGACTTAGTAGAAGTTGCTCCAAAAGCAAAACCACCTGTTTGCCGAATCATGGACTTTGGTAAATATCGCTATGAACAACAAAAACGTGAAAAAGAAGCGAAGAAAAAACAGAAGGTTATCAATGTAAAAGAAGTAAAACTTCGCCCTGGTATTGAAACACACGATTTTAACTTCAAAGTTAAAAATGCTATGCGTTTTATTGCCGAAGGCAATAAAGTAAAAGCTACAATCATGTTCCGTGGCCGTGAGCTTTCTCATCCAGAAATGGGTAAAGAGCTTTTATTAAAGGTCGCTGAAGCAATGCAAGAAGCTGTTACTGTTGAACGCGAACCTAAACTTGAAGGTAAAAATATGATTATGATTTTAGCACCTAAAGTGCAAACTAAAGGAGGAAACACTAATGCCAAAAATTAAAACTCGCAGAGCTGCAGCTAAACGTTTTACAGCTACTGGTTCTGGTGAATTCAAACGTAATAAAGCTTTCAAAAGCCATATCTTAGAAAAGAAATCACCAAAACGTAAACGTAATTTACGTAAAGCAGCTATCATCACTGCTGCTGATCATAAACGCGTAAGCAAAATGCTTCCATACGCTTAATTAATCATTTATTGTTGAAATTTAGGAGGGTAAATAATGCCAAGAGTAAAAAGTGGCGTAACCGCTCATGCACGTCATAAAAAAATCTTAAAATTAGCTAAAGGTTATAGAGGAGCTAGAAGCAAACAGTTCAAAAAAGCTAACGAACTCGTTATGAAAGCTCTTTACTATGCACGTAGAGACCGTCGTGCGAAAAAAGGTGAATTCCGTAAACTTTGGATCGCTCGTATCAATGCTGCTACTCGTGCAAACGGTATGTCTTACAGCCGTTTCATCTGCGGTTTAACAAAAGCTGGTGTTCAGGTTAACCGTAAAATGTTAGCTGACGTTGCCATCAACGATGCAGCTGCATTTGCTAAACTTGTTGAAGTTGCAAAAAGCAATCTCTAATATAAAAAATAAAAGCTGTTTCTAATCTTGAATTAGAGACGGCTTTTTTATTTTGTTTAAAAGTAAGTGAACAAGTATACATTGTTTAAATATGGCAAATACTGTATAATAAATAAGAATGAATTTTATTTATGTGATAAATAAAAAAAGTTTAGGAGGATTATAAATGGCATTAGTTAATGAAAATTATCTAAAATTGCAAGGTAGTTACCTTTTTGCTGAAGTTGCACATCGTGTACAAAAATTTAAAGCAGAAAATCCAGAAGCTGAAGTTATTAGCTTAGGTATTGGTGACGTTACATTACCATTACCACAAGTTAGTATCGAAGCTATGCATAAAGCTGTTGATGAAATGGCTAATAAAGAAACTTTCCGTGGATATGGCCCTGAACAAGGTTATGCTTTCTTACGTGAAAAAATTCGTGATGTAATTTATAAATCTCGTGGTGTAGATATCGAAACTGATGAAATTTTTGTTAGTGATGGTGCAAAATCTGACTGCGGTAATATCCAAGAAATTTTTGGTGTAGATAATACTATTGCGATTACTGACCCTGTATATCCTGTATATCTTGATACAAACATCATGGCTGGTCGTACTGGTCTTGTAAAAGAAGATGGTACTTTCGAAGGTGTAGTATATATGCCTTGTACTGCTGAAAACAATTTCACACCAGAACTTCCAAAACAGCATGTAGATATGATTTACTTATGCAGTCCTAATAACCCAACTGGTACAACTTTATCCCGTGAAGAATTAGCTAAATGGGTTAAATATGCTAAAGAAAATAAAGCAATTATTTTATATGATGCTGCATATTCTTATTATATTACAGAAGATGATGTACCTCATACAATCTATGAAATCGAAGGAGCAAAAGAAGTAGCTATTGAATTCCGTTCTTTCTCCAAAACAGCAGGTTTCACAGGTACTCGTTGCGGTTATATCGTATTACCAAAAGCTGTTAAAGGTTATACAAAAGATGGTAAAGAACAAGCATTAAATCCTCTTTGGAATCGTCGTCATACAACTAAATTTAATGGTACAGCATATATCATTCAGCGTGGTGCAGAAGCTGTACTTACTGAAGAAGGACAAAAACAAGTAAAAGAAATGGTTGGCTATTACATGGAAAATGCAAAAATTATCCGTGAAGGTTTAGCAAGCCTTGGTCTTACTGTTTTTGGTGGTGTAAATTCTCCATATGTATGGCTTAAAGTACCAGCAGGCATGACTTCTTGGGACTTCTTCGATAAACTTCTTCATGAAGCAAATATCGTAGGTACTCCAGGATCTGGTTTTGGCCCATCTGGTGAAAACTATTTCCGTCTCACTGCATTTGGTAGCCGTGAAAATACATTAAAAGCTGTAGAACGCATCAAAACTCAATTAAAACTTTAATAAAAATATAAACTAAAAAGGTTTTCTATGTAATTAATATGCATGGAAAACCTTTTTTTATACATAAAAATTTGATTTCTAAAAATTTGTTTATTATAATTTATATATAGTATTTATTAAAAGAAAGGAGATTATAAATGAGAATGAAGAAATATTTAAAATTTATGTTTGCAATATGTGTATTATTAGTTCCTTTTTTTATTGCAAGCAATAACACAGGGGAGGCGAGTGCTGTGAAAGTACCGCAAGCAGTACAAGATATGAAGGATAATTATAAAAAATCCGTAAAAGATGTGAAAGTTTCTGGAATGATAGAAGAAATTAATACACGCAATGGTGTATATAGAGCATGTGTATATTATCCAACTGGTATGGATGTAAATAATTTAGATAAACCACTTCCAGTTTATTTTGATATTCATGGTGGCGGATTTGTCATTGGTTCTTTAGAGCAAGATGATAGATTATCTCGTGCAATCAGTGATACATTGAATATCTGTGTAATTAGCATGGATTATGGTTTAGCACCAGAAAATCCATGGCCACAGGGTATTGAAGATGTATACGATATAGTAAATTATTATGTAAAAAATAATGATAAATACCATATAGATGTACATAATATGGCAATTGGCGGTCACTCTGCTGGTGGAAATATCGCAACTGTTGTAGCTATGATGGCAAATGAAACAAACGATTTTGCGTTTAAATGTCAAGTGCTTGATTATCCACCAATAGACCTTGCCAAAAATCCATATACAAAACCAATTATAGATGGTGCTATTCCACCAAATGTTTCTGTACTTTATAATAGTTGTTATTGCACTAGTGAACAGTCAGTAGATCCACATTGTTCACCAATATTTGCAAGTGATGAAGAATTAAGTAAATTACCACCTACAGTGATGCTTGTCTGTGAAATAGATTCACTCTGTGATGAAGGTATTGATTATGCGATGAGATTAGCACACAATGGTGTAGAAGTAACAGTAAGAAAATTCATGAATGCAAGACATGGATTTACTGTACATTCTGAAGAAGAAGGTAAATATGGACAACAGATGATAATCGAAGGATTAAGAAAATATTTACTCTAATATGAAAAAAGTTATTAAATAATGGATTGTACCCTAAAAGATGGATATAAAATATTTTAGGGTACAGTTTTTTTATTAGATAATGATTTGATGTATAGTAAAAATGAAGTATTTTTTATCTAAATGTATAGATGAACAAAGAGAGGCGATAGCTATGAACAATCCTGTAATAAAAGAAGCTTTAAATTATGAGATGGTATTTTCACAAGATGAGATAAAAAGACGTCAATATGAAATACAAGAAAAAGCGATAAGAGATTATAACTCTACAATCTTATATAATCGCCAAGAGGGACTAAAAGAAGGATTGGAAAAAGGGTTAAAAGAAGGACTAAAAAAAGGTGCAGAAGATAAAGCAATAGAAATTGCATTGAAAATGTTAGAAAATGGCAGTGATGTTAATTTTATTGCTGATGTAACAGGTTTAAGTGTTGAAAAGATAAATGAGATAAAAAAATGATATGTTCATTTCTTTAGTGGCAAAGAAACGAACCAAAGAAATCACCCGCTCACGCACTTTTTACTTTGTCAATAGCTAATAGCTATCATAAAAAGATGTTAAAATGCGGGGGAAAATGACAAAAGTATGAATTTAGATAAATTTTTTTAGATAATAGTAATATAAATTATTTAAACAAATATAAAAAAGCCAAACATATTTCATGTTTGGCTTTTTATTTAATTTTATAATTTATAGAATTTACTATTTTACTTATCTCAGGGAAAACATTAGGATTTATATTTTTAGCAGATTGGAGTTGTCCTTTTAATGTGTTAATTAGTTTTATTATTTTTCTATCATGAATAGTCATTTTTTCGTAATTTTTTATTTCTAGAAAATTATCATAAATTTTTTTTTGTAATCTATTGGGAATAGCGAGTTGCTTATCTTTTGCTAAAATAAGACCAGTAATATCTTTAGCCATATTTTTAGAATAATATTTTACTTTTTTACTGCTTAAATTATGTTTATATTTGTGTAATATAATTTTTATTTTATATGTTAATATTTTAGGATCAAAAGGTTTAGAACTAGAAAAAGTCATATCATCAACATATAAAGAAAATAGACAATTATACGATTTAGCTAAGTTATTAATTTCATTAAACATATCTTCATAAGCATGAAAGGCTATAAGTTGGCTAGTTGGAGTACCAGTAGGAAGTTTTTTTTCAAGTGTTGTTATATCAGTTAAAATTTTAGCTACATCGGGAGAAGTTTGCATTTTTTTTAAGAAAAAAAGATAAACGGCATTTCTTGTACAATTTTCATAAAATGATTTAATGTCTATTGTTAGAACATATGAATTTTTTAGATGATATTTACCATTGTCTAAATAACATTTACCCATTTCTCCTGAAAATAGCCAAGATGGTCGTTTAATTCTTTTTATTAAATATAATAATCTTTTTTGGAGAATTTTTAAATCTTTTTGAGGTGCAGAAATTTGACGAAATTTAGAAGAATTTTTTTTAGGAAGATTAAATGTATAATATTTAATAATTTTGTTAATATCCTTAATGTTTATTTTTAAAAATTCAGATAATTTACTCTTGCTATGACACTTATATAAGGCAGATTGGGAAATATCATATCTATATAATTTATTTTTATTTATCATTATAAAATTTCTCCAAATAAATTATTTTAAGATGTTAGATGGGCTTTTCATATTATATAAACTAAAGAAATATATTAAAATAGATTATCTAGGAAATCTAGGAAATCAGATATATTTTCTTTTATAAACATAGAAGAATAATATATTCCTTTAGATAAATAAGCAAATAATTTTACTTTATTCTGTAAAGATTCTTTTGACATATTTATTTGCTTAATATGAAAATTACTATGAATGAGTAACAATAAAAATAATAAATTCATATTATATCACTCCTTTCCCAGACAATTCTACTTTAGTAGTAAGTTAGTCTGTTCCCGCAAAAGGAGTTGGTGCAAACATAGTTTAACCCATCTAACTGTTTCTAAGCAAGAGCGAAGGCTCCCGCCGGAGCTCTTGCTGTTGCACAAAGAGTAGCAAGTGTTATTGCATGTGCCCTTAAAAAATAGAGTAAATTAAAATATTTACTCCACGAACATATAGTTCCAAAAATCGGGAGATACCATGCTAGTTACTATAGCTATGAATATCATAATAGCAAAATAAAAAAATAATGTCAAATGGTTAAACTATTAGATTTATTAGTAGTGAGTTAAATTTTAGAATACGGAAAAATAACGTATTATTTATAAAAATATTCAAGATAAAATAATAACCAAATATTCCTCACGTTAGCGAATTTTGCGGTAGCCGTAGGCTATTGGCAAGAATAAAACCATGACTATGAATTTAGCTCTACTGTTTGAGCGAAGCGAGTTTAGAGCGTTATAGTCATGGTTTTATAATTGACAAAGAAAAATTGATATCGGGAGGTAGAGTTCTTTTGTTACTTTTCTTGCTCATGAAAGAAAAGTAAATATAAAATAGATATTTGTTCATTTCTTTAGTGATAAAGAAACGAACTAAATCACAACAAGTTGCATAACATATTTCTAGAGTGCTAAAGCACTAAGAACTATGTTAAAATCACCGCAGATAAATTTTAGCTTTGGAAAAAATTATCATTGCATACAACGCTTAAAACTCGCAAGGCTCAAACAGTAGAACTAAAAGCGTAGCTATATTTTTATCTTTGCCAATAGCTAATAGCTACCGTAAAAAGATGCTAAAATGCGGGAAATGGTTAGGTGTTATTAAAGATTTTTAATGACTGGCGTTACTATTAAAATTTTAAAATGCGGAAAAAGTTTGGTATTATTTATTGTTGTTCTTTTGGTGTTTTTCTTAGTTATGAAAGAAAAGTAATCGGACTATACGAACATTTGTTGTAATAGTCCTTTTTTTATTTGTTGCCAGTGTTCTAGCTGGGCTTTTTGGTTATCGAGTTTGCGGTCAAATGCTGAAAGGAAATCTGCTATTTTTGTTTGTTCTTCCAAACAAGGAAAATTAAATATTAGATTTTTGAATATGGTAGCAGAAAAATTACCTTGTCCACCTTGTAAATAAATACTAAGAAGTTTATTTCTATAAAAATTTAATAATTGATATAAATAATGTAAATTTAATGTAGTACTACGTACACATAAAATAGCTTGATTTATAGCACCATTAATTTTAGAAATAGAAGTATCACCACTTGTAGCACCATAAAGAGCAAATAATAAATCACCTTTTTTTACAAGTTTTGCAGATGATGAATTAAAGCCAGTTTCAGTAATAAATGTTTCAGTAAAACTATTATGAATTTCACCTGATTTTATAAATGGAATAGTTCCATTATAATAATCTTTTACATTAACAGAAGGTGTTCCACCAGAATAAGATGTAGTAATGTCGCCAAGTTTTTTCTTTTCCCAATTAGGATAATTATTGCCGTTTTTATCTTTAAAACGTAGTTTTTGGCTAAAGATTTGTTGTAGTAAACCTTTTTTCTGATTTTCTAGGCTAGTGATAGTATTTGTTAGGTTTTCTATTTTTTTATCTATTGTACTAAAAAAACTAGCAATTTTTTCTTGTTCAGCATATGTTGGAATAAATCTATTAATATGTTCTATTGTTGAAGCGGATAAACTAGGTACTCCTGTAGATTCATCATAAATTTTCCAATTAATATTTTGAAATAAATAATATTGAAATTTAGGATTTTGTTTTAGTTTAGGTTTAGAATAAAAAAGCGTGTCTACAGACCAAAAAGGTGTTTTCATATATTGAGGTTTATTGATAGTTCCTTTTCTGCCGATAAGAACACATTCCCAATCACATAAAAATTTATCAATATAAGTAATAATTCCGCCTGTTCCTAAAACAGGATATAATTTTTTTTCATTAGGTTCATTTTTATAATCTTTACCATGATAAATTTTTAAGATATCTTTAATTAATTTCTTTTCCCATTGTGGATAATCATTACCGTTATTATCTTTAAATCTTAATTTTGGTATATTCAATATATCAACCTCCAATCTTTGAAACTTGTTATTTTTAGCTAGAAATTTAATTTAAACTTTTATTTTAAATTTGCTATTTGGTTTTATATAAGGTAATAAAATTAATTCGCTGTCTAATAATTTAGCAATGGTATTGATTTTATTATCTTTTTTTTGTGCATGGGTGATGATTTGCATTTCTCCTGCGTAGCGTGCATAAAGGGCATTATCTAAGGTGATAGAGCCTATTTCTCTAGGGGCGATATATTCAGGGCAGATATATATTTGTTTGAATAATGCCCTGCTTTCTTGGGTGCGAATGGCTCCGTCTGCTTCATCTAGGCGAGCGGTGAAAGTGCTTTGTTGTAGGGTTTTTAGTATATCTTTATTTTGTGTTAAATTTTTTGCTTTTAATAAGATATATTCATCAGTTAAATTGGCTAATTCTTGGATTTCGTCTTCTGTAGGTAGGCTATCGCCGATAAAAATGGAGTCGATACCTAGTAATTTTAGATGTCGCATGGCAAGGCTGGCTGTTTGATAGCGGTGCATTTCTAATGTTGGCAAGCCTTTTTTGATTGGTGAGCGAGCTTTATTATAGCTAGGTATGAAAGCACCTACGGAAATATTATATTTATGAAGTAATTCGTTTTGTTGTTGTAATTTTTTTACGTTTAGACCTGTGCCTTCACGAGGATAAAAGTTATGGAGTGCATCAATATGTTGGAAATCTGTTTGGTAATGATTTAATTCATCAAGAAATTCTTGAGTGATGGTTGAGGCATTGAATTGTAATTTTATATTTTGATGACTTAATTGGGCTATTTGCTCGGCACTGTAGCCAAAGTCTAAGCGAAGTGTAGTTATGCCAAGAGTAGTTAATTCTTGGATATTTAATGTATCTAAATTTAATAAAGCTAGAGTATTTGGCGATACATCACAGATTACTTCCATATTATATTTCTGTGTGAGTTCTAAAATTGTCTGTAAATCTTGTTGGAAATGGGAAATATCTGTTTCTGGTATATGAAATGAGGTAAAAATGCGATTGAGATTATATTTATGGGCTAGATGAATTAGATTTAAATTTTCTGCTAATGTATTATCTAAGCCAAGATAAATGGAAATGCCGTTTTGCAAAATATCACTCCTCAATAGGATCGTTAAAGCCGATTATTAATGTGGCGATAAAGCCGAAAATATAGGCTGTGAAAAGTCCGATTAGATAATAAAGCATTTTGTCTGTGCTAGCTGTGAGTGGTAGACCAGATAAACCAATGGAGGTAGCACCTACATGGAAAAATGCTTGCACTGCACCACCAAAAGCACCGCCGATACAAGCAGAGATGAAGGGTTTGCCAAGTGGTAAGGTTACACCGTAAATCAAAGGTTCGCCAATGCCCATAAAGCCGACAGGAAGGGCAGAAGCTATGGTTTGTTTTAATTTTTGATTTTTAGTTTTGAGATATACAGCGATAGAAGCACCGACTTGCCCTGCTCCTGCCATAGCTAAGATAGGCAGAAGGATAGTAACACTATATTGATTGAGCAGTTCAGCATGAATAGGTGTGAGTCCTTGGTGAAGACCTGTCATAACGAGTGGCAAGAAGATACCGCCGATGATAAAGCCAGTGATAGCACCACCAGAATTGATTGCAGATGTTACGAGTACGCCGATAGTCTCAGCGATGATACCGCCGATAGGTTGTAAGATGAATAGAGCAGGGAAAGTGGCGATTAAGATTACAAGTAGTGGTGTTAAGAATAAATCTAAAATTTTTGGCACGATTTTGTGCAATTTATTTTCTAACCATGAGGAAAAAGCTACTACTAATAAGACGGCAACGATACCACCGCGACCTGCTAGTAAATCTATATTAAATAGGCTGATATTGTTGAGCATGGGGTGTGTGATGATAGCTGCCATAGTACCGCCGAGCATAGGAGAAGCGTGGAATTCTTTGGCGGTGTTGATACCGACAAAAAGATTTAAGCCGAAAAATACGGCATTTCCTGCTATTTGTAAAACTTGGATTGCTGGGTAGTTTGTGATAGTAGGATCAATTTTTAAGGCGATATTTAATAATCCTGTGATTAGACCGCAAGCGATAAATGCAGGTATAAGTGGCATGAAGATATTAGAAATGCGTTTTAATAATAATTTAAAAGGTGTAGCATTTTTTTTGCGGATTTGTTGATGAAGTTCTTCGGCATTGCCAAATTGTTTTTGTTCGTTATTTGTATCTTGATTTGTATTTTGAGCATTAGTTTCAAGATTTTTATTTGCATATAATTTTTTGAATTCAGCCGTTACTTCATTTACTTTCCCAGGGCCTAAGATGATTTGTAGTTCATTATCATTTAAGTTTACGCCTAAGACATTGGGAATATTTTTTAATTCTTTTAACGGTAAATTAGTGATATCTTCTGTTTTTAATTGTAAGCGAAGTCTAGTCATACAATTAGTTATTTTTAAGATAGAAAATGACTTCATAAGTTCATAGATAGCAAAAGCTGTTTGTTGTAAATTCATAGAAACCTCGCAATTATTTTTTCATACTGTTTAATGATTTGGAGATAAAACCTTCATTATTATTTAAGCTAGAGAGTGCTTCTTCATAGGAGATATTGGCAAGTAGCATTAAAATTGCAGGTTTTACTTTGCCTTGGGTGATGGCTAAGGTATCAATAGCAGTTTGTCGGTCGCAATTAGTAGCTTCCATCAATATGCGTCTTGCTCTTTCTTCGAGTTTTTTATTAGATGATTTTACATCAACCATTAGATTACTATATACTTTGCCCAATTTTATCATGGTGCAAGTAGAGAGCATATTTAAAATCATTTTCTGGGCAGTACCTGCTTTCATGCGTGTGCTACCTGTGATTGCTTCTGGGCCAGTCAAAGCTTCGATAGCGATTTTGGCATGAGAGCTGATTTCACTATTACTAGTGCAACTGATGGCGATAGTCAAGGCATTTATGCTATTGGCAAAATCTAGTCCACCGATTACATAAGGAGTTCTACCGCTGGCTGCGATACCGACAACACAGTCTTTGGCGGATAAATTTTTTGCTTGTAAATCTTCTTGAGCAAGAGTCAAAGAATCTTCTGCACCTTCTTGGGCTTTGAAGATTGCATTATAACCGCCTGCGATAATTCCCTGTACCATTTCCGGATCAGTGCTATAAGTTGGTGGACATTCTACAGCGTCTAAGATGCCAAGTCTACCTGATGTACCAGCGCCGATATAAAATAAGCGTCCGCCGTCTTTGAGGCGAGAGGTGATTTCATCGACAGCCATGGCAATTTGAGGTAAAACATTTCTAACGGCAATAGCTACGCGTTTATCTTCTTCATTTAGAAGCATACACATTTCCAAAGTAGATACATTATCAATATTTAATGTATAAGGATTGCGTTTTTCAGTTAAGAGATTGTTTAAATTTATCATAAATAAAAGATACTCCTTTAAAAATATTTAATACATTTTTTCATTATAGATAATGGCTTTTTTATTGGCAAGGATAAGCTAGGATTTTTTAATTAATTTTAAATAATATTTTAAGTATAATTTAATTTTCTCATGATATATTTAATATATAAGATGTACATAAATAAAAAAAGATGTATAAAAGGTTGTGTAAATATGTTAAAATTAATTAAAGGACGTTTGCAAAAATTTATTGGAGTAATAGCTCTAGCATGTTTTTTATGTAGCCCTGTAAGTTATGCTGTAGAGTTATCAACTGTAAGTGCAGCTCCTCGTCATGAAGAAAGACATGATCCACCTCCACCACCACCAAAACACGATAGACACGATAAACATGATGATGATAATGATTACGATAAAGGAGATATCACAACTGCTGTGTTAATCGGTGGCGTAATTGGTGCAGTAATTGCTAAAAATACTTGATGTTTAATATGTATATAATTTTTAGATAGGGAGGGTAGCAAAATGAAAGAATTATTTTCCAAGAGAGCAAAGAAAATCATAACGGCTGTATCATTATCTTGTTTCTTATGCAGTCCAGTGAGTTATGTTTTCAGTATGAGCCAAGTATCTGCTGCATCTTTGAATACAAATGTTGCTTATGAACAGCAATTTGATACAGCAGGATTTGCTAAAGATGATCACTGGAATCGTGGACGCTCTGATGAGGATAAGGATTGGAAAAATCCACCACCTCCTCGTGATGATAAAGATAAAAATGATAAACGACCATCTCGTCCAGATAAAGATGATGAAGATAAGTGGAATCCACCACCTCCTCGTCATGATGACGATGATTGGGACAAAGATAGACCTCCACGTCATGACCGTGATGACAGAGATGATCGTGATGATGATAGTGACAAAGATTATGATAAAGGCGATATCACAGCTGCAGTATTAATCGGCGGTGTAATCGGTGCTATCATTGCCAAAAACACTTAATAATATTAGATGATTTGAAAATTAAATATCGCAAAATAAACAAGCAAAATAAATAAAAGGTAGATTAAATATATAAATTAATCTACCTTTTTATTTTTTATTTGTTATTTGTATTTTAGATTTTAATTAGAAAGTGTATTCCATACCCATGAGTACAGTTCTACCAGGAGCAGGGCAATCTCCGTCCAAGAAAGAACCGATAGTTTCATATGATACATTGGTGATATTGGCTAATTTTAAATACGTAGACCATTGGTCATTGATTTTATAATTGAGATTAGCGTCGAGTATATAATAATTACTGTCGCTATAATAATTCGTATCTCTACCAGATACAGCATTTAATAAGATATTATTGTGCCATGTGTCGTCATGGTAGCTAAAACGAAGTTTATAGCTATTTGGAGCTACTGCACTGACATCAGTTTGATTACCATTGCCGTCGGCAAAATCAGTATGAGTGATTGTACGGGCATAAGCAAGAGACATATCGTATTTTGGACTGAAGATTTTATTATATTCTAATTGGAAACCACGTTTTTTCTGATTTTCAAAATTTACAGCACGGAATTTATCATTTTCATATTTCCAGCCCAAGGGATCATCGATGTTTTCAACAAAAGCATTGAAATTAATATCACTTGTTGAATCTAATTTATAACGTACACCTAGACTGCCTTTATGACCTGTTTCTGGTCGCAAATTAGGATTTCCTTGGATATAATCATTGTGAAAATATAAATCATCTAAAAATGGTGTAGCATAAATCTGACTTAAAGAAGCATAAAAAGTAGTATTATCATCAGCTTTATAATCTAAAGCACCATTAGAAACATATTTTCCACCGAATTCGCTATTATCATTATAAGAAGAAGTCCCTGTAAGTGTTAATTTATCAAAACGGCGAGTACTCTGTAGATAAACAGAGAAATTATCCATGGATTCATTATAATTACTACTGAAAATATTGCTATAATCATTGTTGATATTATCGACTTCATCTTTGCGATAAGTAAGTCCCGCAGAAATAGTATGGTCTTTGCTGATTTTCCAAGCATCATGCCAATCAATGCCTTGCGTAGTGTTTTCCCAGCGACTATAAGTTTTTTCATCTTCTTGATTGATGAAGCCAGTAGGAATATAGCTATCTCCTTGAGTATAATAGTGGTAAATGGCTAAAAATGCGGGAGTATCGGTATTTTCTTTATAATTATAAGTGAGTGCGAAATGGTTGATTAATTTTTCATAATTATAATCCTGTGGATAATTTTTGGATATCCATGTACCTGTATCATTGCTTAGATGACCATAGTCAAAAGTCAAAGAAGTGTTATCGGTCAATTTCTTATCAATGCGATAAGCCATTTCACGGCGATTGTTGTCAGAATTTGGCATTTCATGATTGTGATCATCAGTGCCTTTATATTTCATATAATCGACATTATCAAAGCCACCAGTAGCCACCCATGACCAACCATCTAAACTGCCACTTGTTATAGCTTTGGCTTTCCAAGAACCATGTTCACCGGCAGCTAAATCAACAGTTGTTTCGCGTTTATCGCCTTTTTTAGTGACGATATTGATAGCCCCACCAGGAGTATCATAATTTAAATATGTAGAACCTACAGCACCATGAATGATCTCTATGCGTTCTACATTCATTATTGAAGGCAATAAATCTAAATCATAGGAAGCACGACCGCTCATGATACCTTTATTCATATTCATGCGACGACCATCGACGAAGATAGCAACTCTATCATCTCCATCAATGCGTACTACCATATGAGAAGTATTCAGTGAGCCTGAATTTACAATTACCCCATTAGCATAGGAAAGAGCTTCTGCTAGATTTTTATAGTGATTATCATGGATTTGTTCTTTGGTGATGATTGTAGTATAGCTAGGTGTAGCGATGAGATTATTGTTTTCTACTAGACTGTGAGCATTGGGTGTTTCATTGGCAAATGTAGTAGGCATAAAACAGCCAAATGCACTGAGAGTTAGTAATAAAGAAAGAGATTTTTTGTAATACATAGAAGATGCTCCTTAATTAGAATTTTTGTCGTTGGATTTTATAATAAAGGTAAAAAATAATGAGATATGAACATATTTTTCGTAGAAAATAACTGCAAAGATAGATTAATCTTAAGCGGATTTTTTTGATTAATAATGATATTTTATGATAGATTAAAGCTATGAGAAATAAGAATATATTCATCTTTGAAGTTCGTCTTTGAATTAAATCATATAGATGAATGAGCGTATTAGTAATTAATTTACCGATCAAAGTACCTAATTGTGAAGTCAATAAACTCAAAGTGGCGATGATGATTAAAGTGATATCTACACCAATAAAATAAATGGTGCTGATACCGAGTAGAGGAATAATTATCCAAAATAGTAATTTAATCAATAATACGTTGAAAAACATCATTAAAAGATTGCGTAAGAGACGTTTAGCCAAATTGGCATGAGTGATGATGAATTTATGAAGTCGTGAAAAAGCTTGTCGCAAAGGAAATAAAGACCTAATAAATAAACGGATGTCTTTTAAGCGTTGACGTAAATAGTCAAATAATTGCAAAAAAAATTGACGTAAATCATGAGGTAGACTGCGTAAGATATTATAGAGATTGGTAGGAGAAAAATTCAGCAAGAAAGATTTCATTATGCGTAGAATATCATTAGTTGAAGGTATTAAATTATGAAAATTAGTGGCAATTTGTTTTATAGAAGAGATGATATCTTTCAATGAATTGAGCGATAGATTTAGATTCATCAAATGCTGAATAAAATTACTGAGTGGTAATGGCAAAACAGTGAAAAATAAGCAGATAATGACACCTAAGAAACGAAAAATAATGATGAGTAAAAAATGACGTAAGTATAAAAAAGGTCTTTGTTTAAATGCTTGCAAACGCAATTTTAATTTTTTTCGTTGTTTACGTAAAATCATATGAATACCCTAAAAATGTAGTTTTTTATAGTATATAATTTTTATAACTACATTATCAAGAAATTATAGGGAAAGATATATAAAAAAAGACTATATTTAAACTAAGAGATTTTTTTAGTCTAAATATAGTCTTTAATTTTAGGAATTTAAAATTTCATTTATAGATGCACTGCAAATAGAGATAGCTTTATCTAATGTTTCTTTATCGATATTTAATGGCGGATTGAAATACAATACATCACCTAGAGGGCGAAGCAATAAACCTTTTTGGAGGGCATTTTTATATATTTGATAGCCAAGTCGTTTTTTGCTGTCAAAAGCTTCTTTTGTATCTTTATCTTTTACAAGTTCAATGGCATTTATCAAGCCTAAATGGCGGATTTCACCGACATTTTTATGATTAGCAAAAGTTGCTTGTAATTTTTCATGGAGATATTTTGCCGTATCTTGAGCTTTGGCTAAAATATTTTCTTCACGCAAGATTTTTTGTACAGCTAAAGCAGCACTACAGCCTAATGGATTGCCACTATAAGTATGGCTGTGCATAAACGCTTTGCCTTCATTATAATCTGCATAAAAAGCATCATAGATTTTTTGTGTAGTTACAGTTATCGCCATTGGCATATAGCCACCTGTCAAGCCTTTGGAGATAGTCATGATATCAGGGGAAACATTTGTATAATCAAACGCGAACATCTTGCCTGTGCGACCAAAGCCAGTGGCGATTTCATCAGCGATTAATAATACATTATATTCATCACAGAGTTTGCGGAGTTTTTCTAGATAAAGTGGCGGATAAATTCGCATACCTGCACTGCCTTGAATGAGTGGTTCAACGATGACAGCCGCTAATTCATTGCCATATTTAGCGAAATCTTCTTCGGCATGCACGAAGCATTCACATTTGCAAGTTTCACGATTTTGATGATAAGGGCAACGATAACAATCTGGTGCTGATGTATGTACAGCATTCATGAGCATTGGTTTGTAGATTTTCGCATATAAATCCATGCTACCTACAGATAAAGCACCTATTGTTTCGCCGTGATAACCTTCGGATAAACACATAAAACGCTGTTTTTGCGGATTGCCTGTTTGATAATGGTATTGGAAAGCCATCTTTAAAGCACATTCTACAGAAGCAGAGCCATTATCACTGAAATTGAATTTGCATAAACCTTTAGGCACGACTTTAATCAATTCCTGACAAAGTTTGATAGCTGGCTTATGTGAGAGATTGGCAAAAATAACATGTTCTAGATTATCTAATTGATTTTTGATTGCTTCATTAATTTTAGGATTGGCATGTCCTAAGAGATTGCACCACCATGAGCTGATGATATCGATATATTCTTTGCCATTGATATCATAAAGATAAGAACCTTTTCCATGGTCGATAACGATAGGTTTTAATTCTTCATAATCTTTCATCTGTGAGCAAGGATGCCAGATATATTTTAAATCTTCATCTATCCAATTAATATTACACATAAAATCAATCCATTTCTTTTGAATTTAATATTTAATTGTAGTTAGTTTTTAATTATAAATATAAACTTGCTAAAAATTTAGCATCAATATCGATATCTTTATCATTTGGTTTTACTAAAGCTATGACAGGGATATCAGTTAAATCTTCAATCATTTTGATATTATCTTCTTGCATAATGCCACCAGTGTAATTATTTAAAATAATTCCCTGTACTTTAATATTTTGATGTTTTAAATATTCCACTGTTAACACTACAGAATTTATAGTGCCAAGACCAGCATCAGCGATAATCAATGTTGGAAGATGTAGCCATTTTATGATATCTGTGAGAAAATATTTAGCTTTATCATCATAGCGAATAGGGCAGATTATACCACCACTGCCTTCAACTGTTACATAATCATAATTTTTTTGTACAGTAGCATAATCAGAAATTACAGTATCTTTTTCTACAGGATTGCCTTCGATTTTAGCAGCTAGATGAGGAGATACAGCATTTTTATATAGATAAGATAATAAAGTTTGCTCATCTTGATGGATATTGGCAATGCGATTGACAAAGCCAGCATCACTTTCAGCGATATTATCAGCACCACTTAAAGCTGCTTTATAATAGCCAGCATTGAAACTAGCTTCGCGAAGTTTTTTTACTAATAAGGCAGTAACATAAGTTTTGCCGATATCAGTACCAGTTGCAGTAATAAAAAGACCTTTACTCATAAGACATCTCTTTTCTAAATAATTTATTTATAATGTTTTAAATTAGGTATTAATTTTTTACCTAATATGGCAGCGAGAATGCAAAGAACAATATCGCCAGGAACAGCTAATAAGAAACAATATAAAACTACAGGCCAAATACCAATAGGAGTGTTTAAATAAAAATTGTTGATGATATATACATAGACCATACCAAAGGCATAGACGATTAAAAGATTGAGGAAGTTAACGCATAGTAGATAAATGAAAGATAATTTAGTGCGATTTTGTGTGAGATAGCCAGCGACATAAGCACCAAAGGCAAAACCAATTAGATAACCAAAAGTTGGCTGAAAAATATATCCAGGGCCACCGCCTTCAGTGAAAATAGGAATACCGATTAAGCCAATGATTATATAAACACAGACACTGACAAAACCAAGATTAGCTCCTAAAAGAAGTCCAGCTAAAGTAGTAAATAATAATTGCAAAGTAAAAGGACAAACTGGAACAGGAACTTTAATAAAAGCACCAATTGTGATTAAAGCTACGAATAAAGCCGATAAAATCATACTTTTCGTGGATAAGATTTCTTTTTTCTTTGTTAATATCATAAAAATCACCAATTAAAAAAATTTACGTTTAGATTACTTTTGCTCTCAAAATAAAATAAACTTGAAAATCATCATAGATAAAATTTAAATTTTATAATTTTATAATGTAAAAATTTTTAATAGCTATTAAATGTTTATTATTTTTTATATAAAAGAATAATAAACAAGTATAAAATTAGCATAGATTAAAAATAATGTCAACTTATTTTAAATAATGGTTAACATAAAAATAAATGGTTTTTATTGATGATAAATGTTTACATATATACAATTATTTAGCAGATAAAGACTTGACAGTTTTTAATAATTGACTTATCATATATATAAAATTTTCGCAAAGTAAAGTGATAAAGTAAAAAAGTAAAGGAAGTAAAAAAATGGTAAATCCTAAGTTAAAAGATAGTTTAACTGATCAGCTGTGTAGAGCGATGTTAACTCTTAATAACGTTGAAGAATGTTATCAATTTTTTGAAGATATCTGTACTGTTAGTGAATTAAAAGCTTTGGCTCAGAGATTAGAAGTAGCTAGAATGCTTCGTGCGGGACATACTTATGAAGAAGTAGTAGAACGAACAGGAGCAAGTACAGCAACAATTAGCAGAGTGAAGCGTTGCTTAAATTATGGAGCAGATGGTTATGATACGGTATTAAACCGTTTAAAATAACAAAGGTTATGAATGGAGGAATATTTTTTATGAATAAAGGTCTATTATTAGAAATCCCATATGGAACAAGAGATTTTTTGCCAAAAGATGCAAAAGTAAAACGTGAAATTGAATCTAAATTGGCAAAAAATTTTAGTCTTTGGGGTTATGATGAAATTGTTACACCAACAATTGAATATGTAGATACTTTAACAATTAATAATCGCAGTGGGATTGAAACACATCTATTTAAATTCTTTGATAAAAATAATAAAACTGTAGCTCTTCGTCATGAGATGACAACACCGATAGCAAGAGTAGCAGCTAGTAGAATGAGTGATGATATTCTTCCATATAAACTTTCGTACATCAGTAATGTATATCGTTATGAGCAGACTCAAGAAGGTCGTCAATGTGAATTTTATCAAGCTGGCGTAGAATTAATGGGAGTAGCTGAAGCTTTAGGAGATGCTGAAATAATAGCTTTAGCAATAGATAGTCTGCAAAAAGTGGGCTTGAAAAATTTTGAAGTATGTATAGGTCAAGTTGATTTTATCAATGGCATCATGCAACAAATGGGCTTATCTAAAGAAAAACAATATCAGATTAGACAAGCTTTAGAGCAAAGAAATTTAGTGGACTTGGCTAGAGCTGTAGAGGATACAAAATTGCCTAAACAAGCTAAAGAAGCATTAAAATCAATACCAATGTTACAGGGAAAAGAAGAAGTATTAGAAGTAGCAAATAATTTGGCATTGAATGAACAAAGTAGAAAAGCTTTAGATAATCTACATGATATTTATACTTTATTGAAAGCATATAATTTAGCAGATTTTGTAAAATTTGATTTAGGTGTTATCCGCGATTTTGATTATTATACAGGTATGATTTTTGAAATCTATGCACCGATGATAGGTTATCCAATTTGCGGTGGTGGTAGATATGATAAAATGTTATCTGATTTTGGCACAGATTGCCCTGCTACAGGATTTGCAATGGGTATAGAAAGATTGATGTTAGCTTTAGCTAAGCAAAATGATTTAGAAGAAAATATCAAAGAAAATCAAAAAGATGTATATGTTGCTTATGCTGATAATAAATTAACTGAAGCTATAGCTATGGTAAATGAATTGCGAGCTGAGGGCAAAGTAGTGGAATTGGCAATGACAAATCAAACAAAACAACAGGCTCAGCTTTATGTCAATAATAAATCATTTAAGGAATTAATTTATTTAGAATAATGATTAAGCGTGTAAGACAATTTTGGCGAGCTATTAAAGCTAAGTTGACAGTAGAAGACAGAGTATTTATTGATAAATATTTAAATGATGAAGAACAAAAATTATTTTTTGCTATGCGAGTATATGACCAACGCCATGTATTAAATGTAGCATATACAGCACAGAGAATAAAAAAACAAGAGCAGTATAAAAATATTGATGATGATTTATTGATAAGAGCTTGTTTACTGCATGATGTAGGAAGAACAGCTGAAGATATTTGTTTGATGGATAAAGTAATAAATGTGCTTTTAGGAAAATTTTTACCACAAAAGAGTAAACGCTGGGCTAGTGTGGCTAAAGGGCTGAAAGCAAATAAAGCAAAAAGTTTTTGGCAAAAAAGAAGATATGCTTTGTATATTTATTACAATCATGCTCAACTTGGAGCTGAAAAATTAAATGAATTAGGGCTTAATGATATAGCTGAAATAATAAGATATCATCATGATAAAATCGATAATAAAGCTTGTAGTGAACTACAGATACTTTGTTTAGCGGACAGTTTAAATTGATAAAAAGAGGTTAGATTTTATGATTAAAGACGATATGCAATATTTAACGATAGCATTACCAAAGGGCAAATTATTTTATTTAGCTAAAGATTTATTTGCTAAAGTTGGTTTTGTTGCAGAAAATTTAGAAGAAAAATCAAGAAAATTAGTCATAACCAATGAAGAATTAAAATTAAAATTTATCATAGCTAAAACAGCTGATGTACCTACATATGTAGAACATGGGGCAGCGGATATAGGTGTTATTGGTAAAGATGTGTTGATGGAAGCTCAAAAAGATGTTTATGAATTATTGGATTTAGGTTTTGGTAGATGTCATTTGATGATGGCTGTACCAAAAGATAAAAAAAGAGCAAAATTGACAGATTATACACATACACGTGTAGCAACTAAGTTCCCTAATGTGGCAAAACAATTTTTCACAAGTAAAGGCATGCAGATGGAATATATAAAAATGAATGGTTCTATCGAACTAGGGCCAATCGTAGGTTTGTCTGAAAGCATCGTCGATATAGTAGAAACTGGAACTACACTTCGTGAAAATAATTTAGAAGAAATAGCATTTATCGCTGAAGCCAGTGCTAGATTGATTGCTAATCGTGCAAGTTTTAAATTGAAATTTGACCGCATCAGTAAATTAGTAAAAGATTTGGAAATGGAATTGAAAGGGGCTAATGAATAAATGGAAGTTTTAAAAGTAAAAGAATTGGGATTGAAGGCAGTACAAAAAACATTGGATAAAGCCGCTTTTGATGAAGTTGAATTAAATCCACGTATTCGTGAAAAAAATAAAGAATTATATGGTGAAGATTTGTCTGCAAATCAGATTGTAGAACGCATTGTAAATGAAGTTCGCTACAATGGCGATGAAGCTATAATTAAATACACAAAATTATTAGATGGAGCAGATTTCACACCTGAACAATTTTTAGTAACACAAGAAGAATATGCTCAAGCATATGAAGTGGCTGATGAAAATATCGTAAATTCTTTGCGTAAAGCTATTGAAAATGTGCGTAGATATCACCAAGAACAAAAACCAAATTCATGGATTACATATAGAAATCATGGCTCTATATTAGGTCAATCTGTAATACCATTAGATAGAGTAGGTGTTTATGTACCAGGTGGAACAGCAGCTTATCCATCATCTGTAGTGATGAATGTGATGCCAGCAAAAGTGGCAGGTGTTAAAGAAATCATCATGATGGCACCACCATCTCGTGATGGAAAATTAAATCCGTATGTATTGATAGCTGCAAAAGAAGCAGGTGTTGATGCTATTTATAAGATAGGTGGAGCTCAAGCTATAGCTGCTATGGCTTTTGGTACAGCAACTATTCCCAAAGTGGATAAAATCACAGGTCCTGGTAACATTTTCGTAACTCTTGCCAAAAAAGCAGTATATGGACATTGTGATATTGATATGTTAGCAGGCCCTAGTGAAATCTTGATCGTAGCAGATAAAACAGCAGATCCAGTATATACAGCAGCAGATATGTTAAGTCAGGCAGAACATGATATGCTCGCTTCTAGTATTGTACTCACTGATGATGAAGCTTTAGCAGATAAAGTTTTGGCAGAAGTAGAAAAACAATTAGCTAAATTGCCTAGAAAAGAAATTGCAAAAGCATCTTTAGAAAGAAATGGTCGCATCATTTTGACTGAAAATCTCATGCAGGCAATGGAACTGGCAAACTATTCTGCACCAGAACATATGGAAATTTTGACTGAAAATCCATTTAGTTTGCTTCCATATGTGCGTCATGCAGGTGCAGTATTTTTAGGTGCGTACTCTCCTGAACCACTTGGAGATTATTTTGCAGGGCCAAACCATGTACTTCCTACAGGTGGCACAGCACGCTATTATTCTGTATTGAATACAGAAACATTTATGAAACGCACAAGTATAATTTCTTATACACAAAAAGCTTTGCAAGAAGTAAGTCCTGATATCATACGTTTAGCTGAAGCAGAAGGATTACAAGCTCATGCAAATGCAATAAAATTAAGAGGTGAAAAAATTGATTAAATTAAAATATAGAACTGGTTTAAAAGATATGCCTAGCTACGATGTAGTAGAGCGTGATTGGAATATAAAAGTAAATGCAAATGAGTCTAATATGAATTTACCACCAATGATTGAAGAGAGATTGATGGGAAGATTATCAACAGTAGCATTCAATCGTTATCCTAATGAACAGGTGGAAACTTTAGCTGAACAGATAGCCGATAATTTCAGATTGGCAAAAGAAAATATTTTAATCGCTAATGGTTCAAGTGAAATTTTGGAAAAATTATTCTTCGCTTTTGGTGGTAGAGGCAGAAAAATAGTATATCCACAACCATCTTTTTCCATGTATAAAATCTATGCCAAATTTAGCGCTTCCATTGGTGTACCTGTGGATTTAAATGATGATTATACGTTCAATGCAAGTGATTTTGTCAATGCTGTAAAAGAAAATAAAGCTTCTCTTGCTGTTATTTGTTCCCCAAATAATCCTACTGGTACAAAAATTCCTATGGCAGATATTGAATATGTAGCCAAAAATATTGATTGTGCTTTAGTCATTGATGAAGCATATGTAGAATTTGATGGCGAGTCTGCAATGAGATTTTTAAAAGATTATCCACATTTGATGATTGCAAGAACTTTCTCTAAAGCTTATGGTTTAGCTAGTGCTAGAGTTGGTTATTTGATTGCTGATAAAAAAATTATTGAAATGGTAGGCAAAGCTTGTATGCCATATCATGTAAATGTATTATCTGCTATCACTGCTGATATAGTGTATCAAATGAGAGATGAATATATTCCACGCATTCAAATGACAGTGGCAGAAAGAAAACGCATGAGCGAACAGTTGAGCAAAATTGATGGAATAACAGTTTATCCATCTGCAACTAATTTCATCTTGATAAAATATGATAAAGCTGTAGCTTTAAATGAATATCTTGAAAATATCGGTATTGGTGTGCGTTCTTTTGGCAATGCTCCTAGACTTGAAAATTGTTTGCGTATTTCTATGGGAACTAGACCAGAAAATGATGCTATTTATAAAGCTATAAAAGATTTTGTAGAAAGTCAAAATTAAAAGGATTGAATGGTATGGATTTAAATAAAAAACGCTGTGGTGCTATAAAACGCACTACAGCAGAAACATCTATTGATATAAAGATAAATCTTGATGGTACAGGAAAATCAAATATTAAGACTAAAATCGGCTTTTTTGACCATATGTTGACTTTATTATCAGCACATAGCTTGATAGATATGGATATCATCTGTGATGGTGATATAGAAGTGGATGGTCATCATAGTGTAGAAGATTGTGGTATTGCTTTAGGGCAAGCTTTTAAAGAAGCAATCGGCGATAAACGTGGTATAAATCGCTATGGAACATTTTATGTTCCTATGGATGAAGCATTAACTCTAGTGTCTTTAGATATAAGTGGTAGACCTTATTTAGTGTGTGATATGGGTGAATTAGCTCCGATGATTGGCGGTTTTGATACAGAGCTTGTTGAAGAATTTATGCGAGCTTTTGCTTTTAATGCTGGAATTACATTACATATAAAAGTATTGTATGGAAAAAATTCTCATCATAAAGTAGAAGGTGTATTTAAAGCTTTAGGTCATGCTTTAAGACACGCTGTAGAATTCGATCAAAGAGCATTAGATAAAATTCCTTCAACAAAAGGAGTATTAGAATAAGATAAAAATTTTTAGTTAAAGGAGTTATTCTAATGATTGCAATTGTAGATTATGGTGTAGGCAATTTATTTAGCGTAGAGAAAGCATTTTTAAAATTTTCTCCAGATGTAGTGCTTACAAGTGATGCCAAAGTAATAGAAAAAGCTGATAAGATTGTGCTTCCTGGTGTGGGGGCTTTTGGTGATTGTATGAAAAATTTTGAGCAATCAGGATTAAAAGATTCTGTCTTGGAAGCAATCGACAAAGGAAAGCCTGTAATGGGAATTTGCGTAGGTGAGCAAATCATGTTTGAAGGCAGTGAAGAATCACCAGGGGTAAAGGGCTTAGGAATTTTCAAAGGCATAGTAAAAAAAATAAATGCTCCTGGGCTAAAAATTCCGCATATGGGTTGGAATTCTATAGTCATTGATGAAGAAAATAATCAAAATGTAAATATTAATTTATTTGCAGGATTGAAAGAAGAACCATATGTTTATTTTGTACATAGCTATCAGGCTTGTCCAGATGATAAATCCATAATTTTGGCTAAATCTAGTTATGGTGAAGAAGTGGTAGCTGCTGTAGGAAAAAATAATGTATTAGCAACGCAATTTCACCCTGAAAAATCAGGTGATATTGGTTTAAAAATTATTAAAAATTTTGTAGAAGGGTGAATGAAGATTGATTATTTTTCCAGCGATAGATATTAGAAATGGTAAATGTGTACGCCTTGTAAAAGGTGATTTTAATCAGGAAACTGTATTTTCTGAACGTCCAGAAATCATGGCAAAAAAATGGGAAGATGAAGGCGGTCAGTATCTTCATTTAGTTGATTTAGATGGAGCTTTAAAGGGAAAATCACAGAATTTAGATGTTGTAGAAATGATATTAAAAACAGTGAATATTCCTGTAGAACTCGGTGGCGGTATTCGCACTATGGAAAATATCAAACAAGTTTTAGATATGGGTGTTAGCCGTGTTATTTTGGGTTCTGTAGCTGTAAAAGATCCTCAATTGGTAAAAGATGCTTGCAAAAAATATGGCAGTGAACGCATTGTTGTAGGCATTGATGCTAAAGATGGTATCGTAGCTGTTGATGGCTGGGGTGTATCTGGCAATGTGGAAGCGAAAGAATTAGCTAAAAAAATGGCTGAAGCTGGTGTAAAACATATTATTTATACAGATATCTCTCGTGATGGCACTTTATCTGGTGTAAATGCAAAAGCAACAGCAGAACTTGCAAGTTATAGCGGAGTAAAAGTAGTAGCTTCTGGCGGAGTATCTTCTATTGAAGATATTAAAATTTTAAAAGGCTATGAACAAGATGGCATTGAAGGTGTAATCGTAGGTAAAGCTATTTATACAGATAATTTATCTTTACAAGAGGCTATAAAAATAGCTAAGGAGGGATAAATAATGTACACAAAAAGAATAATCCCTTGTCTTGATGTAAAAGCAGGACGAGTTGTTAAAGGAACAAATTTCGTTTCTTTGCGTGACGCAGGCGATCCTATAGAACTTGCTTCCGTATATGATAAAGAAATGGCAGATGAGCTTGTTTTTTTAGATATAACAGCTTCTAATGAACAACGTGATACTATTGTAAAAGTAGCAAATGATTGTGCAAGTCAAGTTTTCATTCCATTTACTATTGGTGGAGGAATTAGAACTGTAGAAGACATGCGAAAAATGCTCAAAGCTGGTGCAGATAAAGTATCGATGAATACAGCAGCGATAAAAGATCCTTCTATAATCAAAGAAGGAGCAGAAAAATTTGGCAATCAATGTATCGTGCTTGCTGTAGATGCTAAACGAAATGGCGAAAACTCTTGGGAAGTTTATATAAATGGTGGTAGAACACCAACGGGAATAGATTGTTTAGAATGGGTGAAAAAAGCAGTTTCTTTGGGAGCGGGTGAAATCTTGCTCACAAGTATGGACGCTGATGGTACAAAAAATGGTTATGATATACCACTTACGCGTGCAGTTTCAGAAGCTGTAAATGTACCAGTAATTGCTTCAGGTGGAGCAGGAAAATTAGAACATTTTTACGAAGTATTAACAGAAGGAAAAGCTGATGCAGTACTTGCTGCTTCAGTATTCCATTATGGAGAATTTAGTATTCGCCAAGTAAAAGAATACTTAAAATCTCGTGGTGTGGAGGTTAGATTGTAATGATAGATATTGAAAAAGTAAAATTTGATGAAAAAGGCTTGGTACCAGCTGTAGTGCAAGAAGCTAATGGCAAAGTTTTGATGCTTGCATATATGAATAAAGAATCACTACAAAAAACTATAGAAACAGGATATACTTGGTTTTATAGCCGTTCTCGCCAAGAACTTTGGAATAAAGGGGCAACTTCTGGCAATAAACAATCTGTTAGTGAAATTTATTATGATTGTGATGGCGATACTTTATTGGTAAAAGTTCATCAAACAGGTATGGCTTGTCATACTGGCACATATACTTGCTTTACTGATCGCAGATTATTCCCAGATAGTAAAGATTTAGTTCCTATGGCTCAACCGCAGGATAATACATCTATTACGAAAGTTTTAAATGATTTGTATGATACAATCAAAGACCGTCAACTTCATCCAGTAGAAGGTTCATATACAAATTATTTATTTGAAAAAGGTCAAGATAAAATCTTGAAAAAAGTGGGCGAAGAATGCACTGAAACAATAATTGCTTCTAAAAATATGGATAAAGAAGAAATTCTTTATGAAATGAGCGATTTATGGTATCATTGTCTTGTTTTATTGGCATATCATAATATTACTCCAGATGATTTATTAGCTGAATTGATGAGCAGAAGAAATGGTGGAGAATATCATAGATTTGGCAAGAAAGAAATCAAAAAAAATAAATCTTGATGAGGAGAATTGATGATGGGACAAGCTAGGCTTGATTATATGAAAGATTCTGCATGGAAACGTGGCACAGCAAAAAAAATAGATAAATTGCCACCATTTGAATTGCCATATGCAAAAGATGCTGTATTAGTTGACCTTGTAGATCCAGATATTTTACCTGATAGTCAGGTGAATTTTTTGGAAATGATAGAAGTTCGTGCTACACTTCGTCAATATGATGATACGAAAGAGTTATCTAATAAAGAATTATCATATCTTTTATGGTGTACTCAGGGCGTAAAAATGGTAATGCAGACAAAGACTATTAGAAATGTACCATCTGCTGGCGGTAGAAATGCATTAGAAACGTTTTTATATATTCGCCGTGTTGAAGGTATAAAACCAGGTTTATATCGTTTCTTACCATTGGAACACAAATTATTATTAGTATCTGATGCAGAAGATATTGAAGAAAAAATCTGTAGTCAGTTTTCTACAGTAGGTGTAGCTAATAATGCAGATGTAGTATTTTTATGGACTGCTGTTTATGAAAGAATGGCTTGTATGTTCGGCGAAAGAGCATATCGCTATATTTATTTAGATGCTGGACATGTTTGTCAAAATCTATATTTAGCTGCTCAAACAATGAAAATAAAAGTATGTGCATTAGGTGCTTTTGATGATGAAGTTTTAAATCAAAATCTTGGCTTCGATGGAGAAAATCAATTTGTTGTCTACGGAGCTGGCGTAGGTAAATAATTTTTAATTGCATAATCTAGAAATAAGTAAAACCTCAAGAGTTATATAATAATTCTTGAGGTTTTTAGTATAAAAATATTCTTTTTTATTGCCAAAATAATTTTTATAGTATATATTTATTTTAGTTATTTACAAAAATTTTACATATAAAATAAATAGACTTAAGAAAGGGCGTTTTGTGTTGTTAAATAAAGGTTTTATAGGAAAACTTACAGGTTATTTACAAAGAATTTTTGATGAACATTTTATGTTTATCATGATTTTATTTATAATTAATAGTTTAACTACAGCGTGGTCACTTTTTGATGAAGACAAAATAGATGTGGCTATTGGATATATTTTTTCTGTATGGTTAGGTTCATTGATAATAACTTGTTTTATTGATTTATTGCCAAAGAGATTTTTGCAAAAGATTGTAAAAGCAGTATTGGTTATACCAATAGGGCTTATTTTTATTGGTGAGTTTTTCACTATGTATTGCTATAAGGCTTTAATCGGTACAGGTATTATAAATTCTGCTTTAGAAACTAATATGCGAGAAGCTACAGAATTTTTCTCTATGTATATAGGTTTTTCGGGAGTGGCTTCTGTCATTGTTTTGATTGCTTTGATTGTAGGCTTATATAAATATAATCCACTGAAAAAAATTACTTTAAAACAAAAGACAAAATCAGGTATAGTGTGTACTTTGATGGTTTTAAGCGTGTTTTATACTATAAGAATGTTTACTGTATATACAGATTTTATCTGGGATGATGAAGTTTTGCCCGTGCAAAGGGTATATGCTTCAACTTCTGTTGCTGTAAGAAATATGCAAGCATATAAAGAATTATCTTCTCAAGTAAATAGTAAAGTGGAACTTACGGAAAATAATAGTCAGATAAAAAATATTGTATTTATTTTAGGCGAGTCTACAAATAGAAACCATATGCATCTTTATGGCTATTATTTACCAAATACACCAAATCTTGATGAATTAAATGAAAAAGGTGAAATCAGTGTATTTCGTGATGTAGTTAGTCCTCATTCTACTACAATTGCTGTATTGAGTAAGCTATTTACATTTTGTAATCGCGAATCAGACCAAGAATGGTATCATTACAATAATTTAATTGATGTAATGAATACAGCAGGATATAAGACATATTGGTTATCCAATCAGGAAACTTCAGGTATATGGGGAAATGTAGCTCAGATTTATGCCGCTCATAGTGATGTAAGTGCATTTACTCGTATTCGTGACTCGAGAGAAGATTATGGTATTGTTGATGGTGAATTATTCCCACTCATCGATGATGCTATAGCCAATAGAAGTGAAGATAAAAATTTCTATGTAATTCATTTGATGGGGGGACATGGATTATATTATAATCGTTTCCCTTATAGTTTCAGTAAATTTAGTAAAGATGATATCAATTTGCCAATTACAGATGGTAAAAAAGAAATCGTAGCTCAATATGATAATGCACTTTATTATAATGATTATATAGTAAGTAGCATTATTGATAAATTCCGTGACAGTGAAACTTTAGTTATTTATGTTCCTGATCATGGTGAAGCTGTGTATGATGAAGGCGAAGATATGTCAGGTCATATTGAGGAAAATCCTACACATCATATGATTGAAATACCAGTTATCATGTGGGCGTCAGAAAAATTCAGGGCAAAATATCCGGAAAAATGGGAACAAATAAAAGCTGCTGCAGATAGACCTTATATGACAGATGATATGATTCATACTGTTATGGATTTAGCAGATATAAAAACGGCTGAATTTGATCCTACAAGAAGTATTGTAAATAATAATTTTAATGAAAATAGACCGCGTATTTTTGATGGCATGGACTATGATAAAGAAATAAAAGATAAAAGATAAAATAAAATCTCCACTATATTCTATGGTGGAGATTTTTTAATTGAATTTTATAATTTTTAAATCTGAATTTTACCAAATGCGAGCGTAAAGCCCCTAAATTTATTTATGGGGATATAAGTTCGCTAAAAAACAATGATTCGATATCATTGTTTTTTATTGTATTATATTTTTAAT